>NZ_JBHURE010000001.1:0-320844 GCF_042674095.1 Lysinibacillus sp. NPDC056959
TTGATATGATCTTCGACAGAAAGGACTTTGTTTTGATATGCAAACTCATCCAATCATACCTAGCCTTGTATAAGATTCGTGTTCCTCGGACCGGTGTTTTGCCTCCAGCTTCCTTCAGATTCCGCGTCGCCACGGACACCCTTGCTCTTAGCTAACCTCTACTTCTGTCTTCGGGGTTCGGGACTTGCACCCTATAGTTCATACGCATGCCGGGCGCACATAGTAAAGCTCGAATGAAAGCATTCATTCGAGCTATTTCTTCTATTATTTTTATGAGCAGCTGCCTGGTGTTGTATTTGCTACGTATGAGCCAGTTTCACCACGAAGTAAATCCCCACCCGTTGATTGAACAATCTCATTTGTAACATTGTTCGCAATTGTGTTTGACACTAGTTGTAATAAATCATTTACATCCCCTTGAGATTCTTTAAATTGTTGAACTACTGGGATGGCGTTGATTTCTTCTTCGATTTTTTCGATTTTATCTTCAATTAATTTAAGCGCTTTTTCTTTTCCTAAGTGTTGGAAATTAACAGCTTGCTTTTGTAGGCTTTTTAAACTTGCAATACGCTCACGTACTTGTTGGTTTTCATTAATTTGTGCTTCTGCCTTTTTGAAAAATTCAACTTCTGGCGTATTGGCAATCATATGCGCAATTTCATGTGACTTCTTGATTAAATCTTCTTTTGTATATAATACTTGTGTCATTTACGCTTCCACCTTTTCATTTTTTACTACTTCTACAAATTCACCACTTAGTGAATATGAAGTAGCTTCAACTATTTTTACTTTCACTAATTGACCAATTAGATCTGCTGGGGCTTTAAAGTTTACAAGACGGTTTTTACGCGTGTAGCCAGCTAACACATCATCACGTTTTTTACTCGTTCCTTCGACTAATACTTCTACTATTTCACCCTTCAAGCTCTCTAATGCTTTGCGAGAGTATTCCCCTACAACCGCATTTAATCGGTGAAGACGTTCTTTTTTCACTTCTTCAGGTACATTATCCACCATTTTAGCAGCAGGTGTACCCTCACGAGGAGAATAAATATAAGTAAAGGCCATTTCAAAACCTACTTCACGGTACAAGGATAATGTCTCCTCAAATTGTTCTTCAGTTTCGTTAGGATAACCTACGATAATATCAGTCGTTAGTGTTACTTCCGGAATAGCCGCTTTAATTTTCGCTACTAATCCAAGGAAATGCTCACGTGTATATTTACGCGCCATAATTTTTAGCACATCATTTGAACCAGATTGTACTGGTAAGTGAATATGCTCAACTAAGTTACCACGTTTTGCAAGTACTTCGATTAAATGATCATCGAAGTCACGTGGATGACTCGTTGTAAATCGAATGCGCGGGATATCGATTTTTCGTAATTCATCCATCAAATCACCAAGTCGATATTCAATATCCTCAAAATCCTTACCGTAAGCGTTGACATTTTGTCCTAAAAGCATAATTTCTTTATAACCTGCAGCCGCTAGTTCACGAACTTCAGCAATGATTTCTTCTGGACGGCGACTACGTTCCTTACCACGCGTATAAGGTACAATACAATACGTACAGAATTTATCACAGCCGTACATAATATTTACCCAAGCTTTGATGGAGCCAAGACGTTTTTTCGGCAGATTTTCAATTACATCGCCTTCTTTAGACCAAACCTCAATGACCATTTCCTTAGACATATATGCTTCTTTTAAAATGTTCGGTAAACGGTGAATATTATGTGTACCAAACACCATATCGACATGCGGATAACTTCTTAAAATTTTATTGACGACGGATTCTTCCTGTGACATACAGCCACAAACCCCGATCAACATTTCTGGATTTTTACGTTTATATTTTAACAGAAAGCCAAGTTCTCCAAATACTTTATTTTCTGCATTTTCACGGATGGCACACGTATTCAATAATACGACGTCAGCTTCGTCAATTATATCTGTAGACGTATATCCTAGCTGCATAAAAATCCCAGCCATAACTTCCGTATCATGCTCATTCATTTGGCAGCCATACGTACGAATATAGAAAGTACGCCCTGTCCCCATACCTGCAAACTCTTCTGCAATGTTAAAGTCTTTATGGTACTTAACATCTTCTTTCCCACGTTTTTTAGCATCTTTTAATGAAGGTGCCGTAAAGACCGTTTCAAAATATTTACTATAATCCTTTTCAGGCTTGTCTTCTTTTTTTGGTTGATTGACTTGTTGATTAGCTAAGCGTTGTTCTTCATTCATTGCAATCAGGTAACTCCTTTCAAACGAATTCCATACATTTGAAATCCCGTTTTACTATTATACTGAATAATTGCAACATCCTACAAGGCTTGTGTACTAAATGTCGCGGTTTAGACTTAATTACACGTAGTTTGCTGAGTTTTCCCGACACCGCTTTGCTTCTTTTAGAACTTCACAATAATAGGAATCCACATTAAACGTGTTCGGTCCTTATCTTGAGCTTATTTGTAGTACTTTTTATATTTTAGATTTAAATAAAAATTATATAGTTTAAGCTTTACCCAACGCTTTACATTCATATCCTCTCTAAAATATAGAGCATTCGAATGCTTGTCCTGTTTTATTAATTGCTTAGCTTCTATTTTCAGTTTTACATTTTTCAAGCCTTTAAATAACAATCTTTTTGGAACGAGTGACCACAAATGCCTCGTCTGTACATACGTTAGCTCTTGATACACATTGAATACATAATCATTAGCAACACACTGCATTAAGTTATGACCACTTGCTGTCACGTAATAGCTTGAGACACCGGATCGTAAGTTCATTTCAAATATTTTAAATTCCCCGTCACGAACATCTAGTTTCATATCAAAATTCACAAAACCACTATAGCCAATGCCCTCCAAAAAATAGCGCAAGTTGTCCATAAGCTGTTTATCGAAATCTGTCATAATCGCCAAGGAGATTCCAATATTTTGTGGTGATGGATCTTCAAGGAGCTTGTTCCCTAAACACATCAGTTTAACCTTCTTGTCCTTCCCTACGTAAACGTCTAATACCCGAATATAAGAATCATCACCTGGAATAAACTCTTGAAGAATTAAAGAATCTTTATAGGAAGAGCGATAAATGCTTTTAATAATATGCCGCTTCTCTTCTTCATTTTTTACAAGAAATACTTTTTTCTTCTCAGGGAAGGAACAACGCGTATATTCAACGAAATTCGAAGGCTTGATGATTATCGGATAATCGAAGGGTATTTCACTTGTTACACGATGTGCCTTTGTCAATACAATCGTTTTGGGATATTTTAAATTGTATAAATCACATTGCTTATAAAATTCTTCCTTTGTTTGAACCCGCTTCATTACATCCTCATCTATATAAGGCAAAATAAAATAATGTTGTAGTGTCTGTTTATTACTAATGATCAGCTCCGCATAAGTACAATCACATACAAGAAGGATTAATTTTTTTTGTTTGAACTGCATCGCCACTTCTATTAAAGCTTGTACAAAATAATCTGGTTCATCTAAACGGTCCACATATTGAAAATCCAGAATATCACTATTTTGAGTCGCTATTCCTAGCGCCCCACCTAGTAAGAGCGTTCGAATATCTATTGTTTTCATAGCTGGCTCTAATACAAGACTTTTCATACGATACGCCTCATAAAAGGAACGGGCTACCCCATATGCATATTGACCTGATTGTATAATAACTGGTAAAAAGGGTTGATCAACTGTTTTTGACAATTTTACTCGCCTCTCATGATAAAAATGAATTTATTCATTTTTATATGCGGCTTGTCCTGTACTTAATACTACAAGTCTGTAATTTTCTTAAAGTAGTCGAAAAACACTGAAACAAAAATGAAGCTCCTATTAAATAAGAAAACTCATTTTTGTTTCAGTGCCTCTATGCTTATGAACTACTGAATGCTATATGTCAATTAATTTTTTCACACGCTGTTCAAAGCCGACAATCGATTGAACACCTAAACTCTTAAGCAAATCTGCATTGGCAAATGTAAATTTACCTAAATCGTCTGGGAAATGCGCATCTGAGGAAACTGTAAAGGCTACTCCCTGTTCCATTAATATTTGAAGGAAGCGAGGGCCAGGGCATATCTCTTTTACTGGATAACGATAATACAGGCCCGCATTCAATTCAGTGGCAGTATTTGTTGTAACGAGCGCTTTGGCTATACGTTCATACCAAGAATCGAGAAAAATAGCGTCCTCCACTTGATAATTAAATACTTTAAAGTTATCCAAGTGTGCTACAAAATCAAACATACTTGAGTGAATCATTTTTTCGACTGTAGCAAAGAAACGCTCATAGCTCTGCTGTAATGTAGTAGCATCCATGTCCTCAAATATGTATTGCGTTTGAGGGTTATCAAATCCCCAACCATCTACAAAATGGACGGATCCGATAACGTAATCCCACGGATATCCTTCCAGTAATGTTGCTAATTCCTCCTCGCCGCCGACAAAATAATCCGCCTCGATGCCTAGCTTTAAGGAAATACCGTGCAGACTCCACTTTTCCTTTGCTCGATTAATAGCTGACACAAAATCATCCATGCTTTCTGTCATCACACTATCAAGCCAGTAACGCTGAGCTCTACCAACTTCATTGTCATCTAACTGCATATAACGCTCAAAATATGCTCGCGTCTCCTTGAAACGATAGAGATGGTCGACAATTCCAACCTCATGTAAACCGAGTTGAATAGCTTGTTGTAGGTATAAATCTAACCATTCCTCACTATAACAGCCTCTTTGTAATCGCTCTGATAACTGCTGTATTTGCCACTCTATCCATGCTTTAGAACCTTTCGCTAATCCTTCATCTTCATAAAAAAAACTAATAGCTTGAGCAGTACGCTCCAGCCAACGAAATGAATATGGGCCTTCCTCTAAATGTACATGATAATCAATCATTCGCATTTCCCTCCATTGCATACTGTCCACTTTTCCTCATACGCTTGCCATTCCAACGGACAAGCTATATCACAAAGAATTTCTGAGCACTCTTCTATGTGACATATTTGATAAAAGGACTTTCCATTTATTTTTGTTGCATCCGCTAGTAAAAAGTTCGTCTTACTATGATTAAGCATTTTTCTAGAAATTAACGATTCATCCAAATCATAATCGTATACGATACCTTCACTTATACCACCACACGATATAAATGCTTTATCAAAATTCATATTTCCTAGTAATTCTAATGTCATTGCTCCTGTTACTGAGGATTGCCTTGGATTGGTCGTTCCTCCAAGTAATATGACCTTTCCCGTCATGCGCCGCTCCTCTATCGCCACATTAAATTGTACAGCTGCAGCGATAGAATTGGTTACGACCGTTATATCATTGACTGCTAATAAAAAATCTGCAATATGCACCGTTGTTGTACCTGTATCAACTACAATTGTATCCCCGTCACAGATACGTCTAGCTGCTAATCGAGCTATATTGCGCTTTGCCTCTTTTTGCATTTGAAGCTTACGTAAAAATGCTGGTTCATTTCTAACATTCGTATACTTCACTGCTCCTCCGTGTACTCTTGTTAATAAATGCTGTTGAGCTAGCTCATCAAAATCGCGACGAATCGTTTCTGGTGCCACTTGTAATTCTTCGGCAATAGTGGCAACAATAATTTTCCCGTCAATCTCTAACTGTTTTAAAATGAATTCAAAACGTTCTATTTTTGCATATGTCATGATAATGCAATCACATCTTCTCTCGCCACATAACACACATATTTCTTCCCCAGTTCAAACGACTGCCCTCGTTGGTGTAGCTGCTCCATCGTAAAGGGATATTCTCCCTCGAATGTTGTCCGAATAACATTGCCACTCATTAATGATTGCTTCGCCTCTCCACTTATACAAACATCCCCCTGTCTTAGTTCGAGATGTATGGCTTCCGGTCGAATTGCAAATTTTGAGTATTCTTTAGGCAATGTCTCACCAATCATCGTCTCAAGCGCTTGACGTGTAAAGACATTGTAATGTCCGATAAATTTAGCGATAAACTCACTTTCGGGGCTTGTATAAATGGCAGTAGGTGTTCCGCTTTGTGCAATCATTCCATTATTCATCACAAATATTCTGTCAGATACAGCCATCGCTTCCTCTTGGTCATGCGTAACTAAAATCATCGTTATGCCAAGCTTTTGCTGAATAGCTCGTAAGTCTGCTTGAAGCTTCTGACGAATTTGGGCATCTAGCGCACTGAGCGGCTCATCTAACAACAATACCTTTGGACGTACAATTAAAGCTCGGGCAAGGGCTACACGTTGCTGTTGACCGCCAGATAATTCTATTGGATATGCGTTAGCTTTTTCACTTAAATGCACAATCACAAGCATTTCTTGAACACGTTGATCAACTTCTGCAGTATTTACTTTTTGCATACGTAAACCAAAGGCTACATTTTCTTTCACCGTCATATTTGGGAATAGTGCATATGATTGAAACACCATACCCACTTGACGATCCTTTGGTTGAACACCAATCATATCCTTACCTTCAATGATAATTTTTCCTGCAGATGCATCTGTTAAGCCTGCTAAAATACGTAGAATTGTACTCTTACCACAGCCACTCGGACCTAAAAGAGTTATAAATTCACCTTTTTCAATCTTCATATTAATATTGGATAAAACCGTCGTTAATCCATATTTTTTATGAAGTCCTTCAATTACAATATAACTCATAGATTTGTAACACCTTTCGATCGTTTCGTTAATGTTGCAATAACGAACGTTAATAAGCCCATTAGAACGATATAAATAAAGACCACTGCACTAGCAATATGCCCACTTGTACTAAGCTTCTTCATTAAATAAATTTGCACCGTTTCAAAGCGAGAACCGACAACTAGATTAATCAGTACAAATTCTCCAAATAATACGGAAAACGATAATAATGCACCTGCAAATAAGCCTGGGTAAACAGTAGGTAATAAAATTTTAGTAAATGCCTGCAATTTCGATGCTCCCAGTAATTGCGCTGCATCTAAAAGCTGTCGTGCATCTACATTCCGTAAACTATTGCGTGTCCCCTGATAAATGTACGGTAGGATACCGATAACATATGCCCCTAAAACTACTAGAATCATTGGCACACCAAATTTGCTGTAAACACGAATGAGCCCAACTGCTAAAATAATTCCTGGAAATGAATACACCATTACAACAGCCATCTGAATCCATTTTTCGTATTTTGGAAAATACAACACGATCACAAAAATAGCTGGTACAATCACGAGCAATGCAACCACTACAGCCCCACTCGACAATAAAACAGAACGTCCAAACGCCTGGATAAATTCTGCATCCTGAAATAATGTAGCAAGCCATTTAAATGTTAATCCTTCTGGCAAAATGGTCTTATTCCATTTTGTCGCAAAGGCATAAAGCATTGTTGCAACAACAGGCAGCACTAAATACACCACTAACAGGAGGAAAAACAAATCAGCAAAGCCTCTTTTTTTCACTATAACTTCCTCCTTGTTTTTGAAATGCTCCATTCGCTTAATAGCATTGCCGTCACCATCGTTACTGCTAGTATTACGGCAATAGCACTTGCCAGCTCTGGTTGGGCAAAAATATCTCCCTTAATAAGAGAGCCAATACGAATGGCCACTAAATTGTAGTTACTGCTTGTTAACGCATAGGCTGAGGCATACGCACCCATTGCATTGGCAAACAACACACTAAATGTTCCAACAATTCCCGGAAGCATAACAGGAATCCCAATCTTCATCCAGAACTGCCAAGTAGAAGCTCCAAGTAGTGCTGCAGCGTCCTTCCATTGTTGTTGAATTCCATCATAAATTGGGTATAAAAGCATTAATGCTAACGGTAGCTGAAAATAAATATAAATCAGCAACAAGCCACCCCAGCTATATAGAGAAAATGATGATAATGGGTCGATACCCCATTTATCGAATAGCAATGTAAAGAGCCCGCTATTGCCAAGTAATACGATAAAGGCAAAAGCTAACGGAATACCTGAAAAATTTGATGTTAAGTTTGTTAGTATTAAAATTTTCTCGCGCACTGGCTCAGAAAATCTCATCATCGCATAAACTGCAAATAAAGTAACGATTAAGGCAATGACAGCCGAAATAACGGACAATGTAATACTATTTTTAAAGCCTTGTAAAATGTAATCATTCGTTAGTACAGATTTATATTGTGCAAGTGTAAAACCATCACTATTTTGAAAGCTTGTGATTAGCATATACAGTAACGGTACTAAGAAAAATAACAAGACAAGTACTAGAAAAGGAGAAAGCCAGGCAACTGTTTGCCGCTTCGAAATCAAAACAATCACTTCTTTCTTTATTTAATAGCGGCTATTTAGATTAATTATTTTTAATAATTGGATGGCTCATCATCATAACGTGGGGTTGATTTGCGTTCCGGCTGGGCGCTTCCGGTGAGCCGCTAATCCCCAAGGAGTCACCCATAGTTGATAAAAACTGAAATTGTTCCGATAAAATGAGATTTTGTTCCGATAAATTCTAAAATTGTTCCGATAAAACGTGATTTTGTTCCGATAAATCTGGATTATGTCCCGATAAATCTTCAAAGTAATTCATATAAAAATGAGTTCTTCACAATAACATGGGGTCGATTTCAGTTCCAGCTGGGCCACTCCGCTTCGCTGAAGGGTATCATCTATGACATTGATCCCCCAAGGAGTCGCCCAGCCCTCCACTCCAATTACACACCTGGTTAAATATTAATAATTAAACCCCTTTTAAAGAATGCATCCCCTCTAATAACAGCGGAACCATTTCATCAGAAGGTTCGATATTCAATAAATGACAGCACAGCGGAGCGATTTGTAACTGTGATACAACCTCATTCTTAATGCCTGCTTTAACATGATTCGAAATAACAAACATCGGTACGTGGCGATCCTCAGCTGTTGTGCCTCCATGATTACCATCACTCGTCATCCCATGATCAGCTGTCACGATCACTTCATAGCCCTGCTCAAGACATTTTGGAATAAATAAAGATAATAATGCATCTACTGCTAAAACTCGATTTCGATATTGTGCCGAATCGGCTGTAAATTTATGACCATCATCATCTACATTCATCGGATGAATATATAAGAAACCGGGTTGCTTTTGATCCATTAGCCATGCAGCATCAGCAAATAAATGACTGTCTGGATAGTGATCCTCAAAGTAGAACAAGCCATTCTCAATCGGCAATTGCGTATCTAATTGTAGCCTGTCCTCCATATGCACAAATGGTGCACGATTATATAGTTCACTTACCCAATAATAGGCAGCTGCTGCTGTAGACAAACCGTTGTCTTTCGCTACATGAAATAGACTATTTTGCGTAGTTAAACGTACAGTCATATTGCTCGTTACCCCATGTACAATGGGCGGTGTCCCCGTTAAAATAGTTTCATATAAAGGCCTTGATAGAGACGGGACCTCTGAACAAATCTTGTAGCGTGCTGCAATATTACGTTCAACTAAATGGTGCATAAATCCCATATGAGTACAGGCTGTATCAAAGCGAAGTGCATCTATGACAATTAAAACAACTTTTTTATTTCCCATGAATTAATACCTGCTCTTGATAGAGTTGTGGAATTTGCTTTGTTGTTTCTTCCCATTTCTTTTGGTCTTTTACTGGCTGTGCATTTTTGTACATATCCACAGGTAATAATAGTTTTTGAACATCTTGAGACAATTGAACTTTGTCACGAATTGGACGAGCATAACCCTTCGCTAAGTTTTCTTGCCCTGCATCAGATAAAATATATTCACGAGCAAGCATTGCTGCATGAGGATTTTTAGCGTATTTATTAATGATTGTCGCATAGCCTGATGTTACAGAGCCTTCTGATGGTATGATGACATCAAAACGTTTCTCATCAATTTGGTGTCGATAGCCGAGTGCATTAAAATCCCATAAGATGGCTACGTCAATTTCTCCTTTTTCTAAATTCGCTACAGATGGATCACCTTTTAAACGCCCCTGCTTTGCTAAGTCTGCAAAATAGTCTATTCCTGGTTGAATATTCGATTCATCGCCACCAAATGCCATTGCAGCTGCTAAAATAGCAAACTGTGCTTGATTCGCTGTTAAAGCATCACCAATGCTGACAGTGTAATCTCCATTTTTAATGTCCCCCCAAGATTTCGGGGCATCTTTGACGTTGTTTTTATCAGTTAAAAATGAAATGGTTCCAGTGTAACCCACGATCCAATGGCCTTCATCATCCTTTGCCCAGTCAGGTATTTCATCCCAATAAGATGTTTTGTACGGCAATGTTAAACCTTTGTCCTTGGCAATTGGTCCAAAGGCAATTCCGACGTCACCAATATCAGCAGTGGCATCATCCTTTTCTGCCTCAAACTTTGCTAGCTCCTCAGCACTCGACATATCTGAATCCTTATGCTTAAGGCTATATTCAGTACCAAACTCATCCCAAGTCTCCACCCAGTTAGCCCACGTATCTGGCATACCAACAGAATTTACAGTGCCTTCTTCTTTTGCTTTTTTCGTAACCTCTTCAAGTGTCAAATCACTGTTCACTTCATTAGAACTAGATGAGCCGTCCGAACAAGCAGCCAACATTGAAATTGCTAATGCTCCAATTAGCCCTTTCTTCCACATCTTTTGAATCGTCATGAGTTGGAACCTCCATTTGTTTTTGTTTGTATTCATTTGCCTTACAACAGTTATATTAAGAAACAAACATTAAGCAAGTATGGAGGACAGTAAAATATTTAGTAAAAATTATGAAGGAATTATGAAAATCTATGAACAATAATTATTTTAAGGGGAAAGTAAAAGTTTTAGAGGGAATAAGAAGGAATCTAGTTCTGTATGCGCACGTTAATGTAGCTTTGCAAGACGTGCACACACTCTAGATTAATTTTATAAACCAAGAAAATCTGCATATGTATGTGGCTCGTTTTCCTTTAAAATTGTTAAAAATGTAAATGCAAGCTGCACGACTGACCACCATCTCATATTGTAGGACATTTCAAAGCGGGAAGGTTCTAAAGTAAATACGTCTTGAAAAATATCAAGTGGATCAATTTTTTCATCTTTTAATATTGAGAGAAAACCTAAAAACAAAGTATGATCTTTGACTTCAATCATTTTTCCTTCAACAAGTGCATCAATATTTTCTGGTTGTTGGAAATTACATTGTGTCGCAACATACTTTTCTAAATCCTGCGCGCGCTGCCTTTCTTCGCGCTCTCTTTTCTTTGCAATAAAATCAATGACGTTATCCACGTGCATCATCGCCTCTTCTTTTTTTCTTTTATTGTAGCACTTTTTAGAATATTATTGCCCGAACGCGCTCCCCATCTTTTCCTTTCTAACAAAAACAAAAAAAATGATATTAACAAATTTGTCAAAATCATTCTTTTCTCAAGATATTTTATAAGTGTTTTAATTAACCACTTTTATTAATTATAGGCTCACATCAAAAGCGTGAGGTTGATTTCCGTTCCGGCTGGGCGCTTTCCTGGGGGCGTCCGATGAGCCGCTTCACTCGCGTTGCTCGCTCCAGGGACTCGGGCCAACACGATGTTGGTCACGAAGGCGTTATCACAGGACGTGATGGTTTTAGCCTTCGTTCCCCTTTCGCTGATCCCCAAGGAGTCACCCAGCCTCACTCCAATCAACTCATATATATGATATATGTTTTATCCAATGTCATATTAATGAACTTCATTAGAATTCGCTAATAAAATAGACATATACAAAATAATAAACCTCATTTTGAATAATTTAGTTTATCAATGCGAAAGCAATGAAACAGCAAAAACAATTACGCTTAGGCTAAATTAATTGGGATTGTTATGGTCACTTTACCCCCACCACCTGATAAATCATTGTCAATTAGCAGTGTTCCACCATGACTCTGAACAATTGATTGGGCAATATATAGCCCCATCCCATGGTGATTTCCTGCATTTCTGCTTGGGTCTCCGCGATAAAACTGTTTGGTAGCTTCTTTTAAATCCTTCGGAGAAAATCCACAGCCGCTATCGGTAACGGTAAATTGAATCACATCATTAGCACTTTGCACAGTTAATGTTACCTTACCATTTTCAGGTGTGTGCTCTACCGCATTAGCAATAACATTGATCATCGCTCGATAGAACTGCTCTTCATCGATCCATATAAGTGTGGGAGGCATTTCCTTTTGGACAACTACTTGAAGCTTTTTTTCCAACGAAAGAGCTATCATTTGATGCTCTACTTCTGTCATAAATACATCCGTTTTAACACTCGTTTTTTCACGGGAAATATTATTTTTCATTTTCGATAAATCAATCAGCTCTTTCGTGAATTTTTCTATTTCTATTGTATTTTTCAAAATATAATTATTATATTCTTTTTGAATATCATCTTGATCAGTATCTTGTAGTAGCTCTGCATTCCCTCGAATAATCGTAAGTGGTGTTTTCAGATCATGAGCAAGAGCAGATATTTGTTCTCTACGTGCCTGTTCTGATTCCCATTGCTGTTTTAAGGAACTGTTTAAAGCCTCCCTCATCTGCTCAAGAGAATTTGATATTTCATCTACTTCACGGATTCCAGAGGGGTTTATCGTAAAATCTAAATTTTGATTTTGTATTTTTTCAATCGCTTCCTGCAAGCCAAACATTTTTTTCTTAAGATTTTTTCCAAAATGGATAGCAAGTCCAGTTACTAGCGATATTACCCCTATAATAAATAATAAAATATCTAACAGTTGTGGATTGGGTAAATATTTTCTCATAATAACCGAACGATACTGCGGCAATATATAATACCGTAATATACAAATCTCATTTTCTCGCTCTATAAACGAGTAAAATTGAGCGATACCTTGAGTTTGCTCTTTTTTCATTGCATCCCAAGCTTTTAAGGCATCCTTCTCTGAAAGATTCCCTGCAAGAAGTTTACCTTCTTTAGAAAATACTGCGTAATCAACAAGGTCTGGGATCATATCAGCTGTAACCGTACTACTAGACGCAATGCGATTTCTTGATGATGAAATTTGAGTTTCTGCATAATTTGCTGGTAATACGATGTTAGTAGAAAGGGCAAACATCGTTAAACCGATCAACAGTACTACTAACAGAATGGTGCCTAAACTTAGAAAAAGGAGATATCGAAGAAAAAAAGTATGTAGACGTGTTCCTTTAGCGGGCTTTACTGTCTCCATTTATATCCGATCCCCCAAACAGTATCTATGACGTCAATATTAAAGTCATGTAGCTTTGAACGGATATTTTTAATATGCTCAGTAATGGCAGTACTGTCACTCTTCCCATCAAACCCAAAAATAGTTTCATAAATCTTTTCCTTCGAAAATACCTGTCCTCGATTTCGAGCTAGAAATTCGCAAATTTCATATTCGCTTTTTGTCAGTATTACCTTCTCCTCATTTACAAACAGCTCTTTACCAGAAAGATTGAAGTGAATGTTATCTACAAAAAGGATACAGCGTCTTTCTCTTTTTTCTCGTCTCAAATGCGCATTCACTCTTGCACGTAGCTCCCCAATTCCAAACGGCTTGATAATATAATCATCAGCTCCAAGACCTAGACCATACATTAGATCTTCCTCCAATGATTTAGCCGTTAAAAAAAGGATGGGACAATCTACAGCATGGCGTATTTGGCCACATAAAGTAAATCCATTAATTTCGGGCATCATCACATCCAATAAAATTAAATCGAAGGCTCCTAGATTCATTTTACTTACTTCTGTCGCATCAGAGACTGCCGTTACTAAATGTTCGTCTTTTAGTAATGCATTTTTTATCAATACTAAAATATCTTTTTCATCATCTACTGCTAATATTTTCGCCATATTTCTACCCTCATCATTTCTTCAAACCCTAATTATCAGACTTTCTTCCTTCCCATTTACAAAACCATAAACAAGATAGGACTAATGCAAGCAATGTCCCACAAGCTGAAGCAATAATACCTTCCTGTAGTCCTATTTCCACCGTTGATAGGTCAAGCCCTGACGCCTTCATTTCCCATAATGAAACAAAGTGACCACCCCAACCATAAGGTATAAATGACCAAATACCATCACCTAGTCCAGTGAGGAGTAGGGCTACTATTAGTGATCCGACAATACCTAATCCGATTGAGGCACCTTTACCAAAATGAAAACTAACGAAAAAATGTAAAATATATAAAAATGCAAAGCTAACAAATAGAATACATCCAGCTATGAAATAAAATTGATAACCAAAAGTATCTTCATGCAAAAGTTCAATAAAACCAATACTAAAAATACCGAAGGACAGTAATATTGCTCCAAAACTAAATAACAATAACATTAGCAACTTGCTTAAATAGGCCACTACTTTTGTTTTAGTAGCTGTTAGTATCTCCTGAAAATGTCCTGCATTTGCTTCTTGCTCCGCTGCCATTGCACAAACTAATCCAATAATAATTGGAAACCCACACGAAAGAGCCTGAAAATAACCGGATATTTTCCAAGCAAAATTCCATGGTGAATATGAATAGTATGCTAAAAACAGCCCAGAAATAATAATCGGTACAAGGAGATGAATTAGTAAAAATGGCGTTCTTTTTACTTTAAGAAACTCTGCTCTCAGTAATCTTAACATTACCATGCACTATTTCGCCTCCCTTTTTTGGAACCAACGTGCAGTAAAGAAGCTAAGTAATGCAAACCATGCTAAAGCAATTAATATACCTGGAACTATAACCGACATGCTTAATAAAGGGCTACCCTCAGGCACTGGCAGACCATTTGGTAAAATCTCAAGAGTTGGACAAATTAGTCTTGCTGTAATGGCATAAGGAACTCTATACCAGAACTCTCCATTTGCAAATGCAATCATACCAGCAATATTGCCGACTAAATTTATAAAAATAGCCATATAAGTTCCTAATTTTGCCGCAAGGAATAAACAAAGTGGAATTTGCCATAAAAACGTTACGAAAATTAATAAACTACCTGTAAGACTATTAATGAAAGAATAGCTATTGCCAAAAAGTATTCCCCCAGCAGTAATTCCTGCAAAGAAAATAAGTGTAATTAATAACAACCAGGCACTACATGCAAGTATTTTGCCATACCAAATTTTCTTCAGATCGAGTGGCATTGCGAGAATACTATGATATTTCAATTTAGCATCATTTTCCACCACTAATGCACAACATATCGTCAGAGCACCCGGTAAGAGCATTGTATACCACCAATTATAAGCACCCTTTTGGAAGAAGCTCCCTCCCATTAAAAATGAAGTTAATAATATCGCCACAATGGGTGCCAGCCACACTAATTTAGGGATAAACGTCTTTTTCCATTTTAATCTTTCAGCCTTCATAATTGAGATCATATTACATGCCTACCTTTCTATTAGCAGACACTACTTGCATAAATAATGATTCTAATTCCTGACCTTGTGGGGCAACTCCCTGATAACCTAATTTCCCTCCTGCAATGATGCCAATTTCATCAACGACCTGTTCTACCTCTGACAGGATGTGGCTAGATAAAATGACTGTAATCCCTTGCTCTGGAAAAGATCGAATCAGCTTTCGAAGTTCTTGAATGCCGATTGGATCGAGACCATTTGTCGGCTCATCAAGAATTAAAAGCTTTGGATAGTTTAATAGCGCAATAGCTATTCCTAGACGTTGTTTCATCCCAAGCGAAAACTGTCCTGCTCGTTTTTTCCCTGTATTAGTCAAATCAACAATTTTTAATACTTCGTCAATACGTGACTGCGGCAATCCGAGGGCAATCGTTCGAACCTTGAGATTTTCTCTTGCCGTTAAATTTTCATAAAGCGGTGGTGTTTCAATTAATACACCAATGTCTTTTAAATCACTGCGATTCCATTCACGTCCATTAAAAAGTATCTTTCCTGCATTCGGACGCAACATCCCCGTAATCATTTTTAACGTTGTTGATTTCCCTGCACCATTTGGACCGAGTAAACCGTAAACAGTATTATGAGGAATCGTTAACGACAGATCCTCTACAATTTTTTGCCCCTTAAACCCTTTACTAAGACTTTCTGTTTGTAAAATAATATCTTCCATCTATAATCATCTTCCTTTCGATGACTATAGTGTAAAAAATGATTATAAGGATTTTATAAGGATGACGAAAAATTTTGTGGAGCATCACTAAAAAATAAATTTGGCCAAGGCTTGTGAATGTTGTGACGCTTTAAATAAACGGAAATCAACGATATAGTAGAACTTTTTATCCATTCCAAAAATGAACACTATGTCTACTCACCATAATCAAACAAAATAGCTTGTTACAGTGAAGTGATTTACATTTGCGGTCGCTTCACTTTCGTATAATTGCTGAAGTTTAACTTTAACTAAAGTGGCATGCCAAAAGATACACGGTATGTGAAGTGGTTGATTGGAGTGGAGACTGAGCGACTCCTTGGGGATTAGCGAAAGGGGAACGAAGGCTAAAACCATCACGTCCTGTGATAACGCCTTCGTGACCAACATCGTGTTGGCCCGAGTCCCTGGAGCGAGCAGCGCAAGTGAAGCGGCTCATCGGACGCCCCCAGGAAGCTTTGCTCTGTGCGAAAGCGAAGCGTCAGCAACAAATGTTTTCATGTAGCGAAAGCAAAGCGACAGCTACAAATGTTTTCATGTAGCGAAAGCAAAGCGACAGCTACAAAGCGCTCAGTCGGAACGGAAATCTACCCCTCGCTTTGCAGAAGAGCCATATTTATTTATAAGTCATCTTAATTCCATTGACATAACAGTCTAGCAAAAACACAAAAAGCATTTGGAATGAGGACATCCCAAATGCTTTTTATCATGCTATATAATATTTAATTTACATAAATTCTTTCACTAAATCATTAAAATCATTTTCGCTCATTTTAATATCGATATCAGTTAATGGTAGCTCTGAATAGCCTGGTACTTTTTCTTGATATGAAGCTGTTTCAGTATCTTGATAAATAATACCTGTTACTAAACCTTCATGCTCCATCACTGTACGCATTGCGGTACCACGGTCAGAATTATCATAGCCTTCGATATCAGCTAGCTTCGTTAAGTTCTCTTTAAACCAATCGTACGTGTTCACTTTGTTATACGTAACACAAGGTGAGAATACGTTGATGAATGAGAAGCCTTTATGATTAATACCTGCTTCAATTAAAGCTGTTAACTCTTTAATATCTGTTGAGAAACCTTGTGCGACAAATGTAGCTCCACTTGTTAAAGCTACTTCTAATGGTTTTAATGAAGGCTCAATCGCACCACCTGGCGTAGATTTTGTAATAAATCCTGCAGCAGAACGTGGAGATGTTTGCCCTTTTGTTAAACCATAAATTTGGTTATCCATAACAACGTATGTGATGTCAATATTACGACGGATAGCATGAATTGTATGACCCATACCAATTGCAAATCCATCGCCGTCACCACCAGAAGCGATAACGTTTAAATCACGGTTAGCCATTTTCAAGCCTTGTGCAATTGGTAATGCACGACCATGAATACCGTGGAAACCGTAAGAATTAATGTAGCCTGAAATACGACCAGAACAGCCAATCCCAGAGATAACAGCTAATTCGTTTGGTTCAATACCAACGTTTGCCGCGGCGCGCTGAATCGCTGCTTGAACAGAGAAGTCACCACAGCCTGGGCACCAGTTTGGTTTCACTGTATTACGAAAATCCTTAAATGTTGCCATTAGCGAGTCAACTCCTTCACACGATTTTCTAATTCACCTGGCAAGAATGGTGTACCATCATATTTTGTAATAGTCTCGATTTTATCGTGACCACCAACATTCATCTTCATAATATTTGCTAATTGACCTGTGTAGTTATTTTCTACAACGATTACTTTTTTCGCTTTTGCTACAAGTGGTGCCACCTCTGCAGATGGGAATGGGTGAATTAAACGGATATGTGCATGGTTCACCTTCATACCTTGAGCATTCAATCGTTCTTGTACTTCTTCAATTGCTCCACGTGTTGAGTTAAAGCCCACTAATAAAATATCGGCTTCTTCGTGTGGCGCATTAGAATGTACTGGATTATCAAATTTCAATGCTGCTAGCTTACGGAAACGTTTATCCATTTGTACTTGACGGTTTCCAGTTGCTTCAGATGGTTTACCTGTTTCATCGTGTTCAACCCCTGTTACATGGTGAATACCGTTTAACGTACCAGGTAGCACACGCGGCGAAATACCGTCTTCCGTATCTTCATAACGTTTGAAGTATGCTTTATCAGCCGCTTCTTCAATGTCGCCTGTAACAATTTTACCGCGACGAATTTCAATTTTATTGTAATCGAATGGCTCTACAGATTGTTTACCTAGAGATAATTGCAAGTCAGTCATTAAAATAACTGGTAATTGTAATTCCTCTGCAATATTAAACGCTTGGATTGTGTCAAAGAATGCTTCCTCCATTGTAGAAGGTGCAATTACTACTTTTGGAATTTCACCATGCGTACCATATAACATCGCCATTAAATCTGATTGCTCTTGTTTTGTTGGTAACCCTGTTGATGGACCACCACGTTGTGTATCAACAACAACTAGCGGCTGCTCCGTCATACCTGAAAGACCAAGTGCTTCCATCATTAATGAAAGACCAGGGCCAGCAGAAGCTGTAAAGGAACGAACACCACCAAAGTTTGCACCAATTGCCATTGTCGCTGCAGCAATTTCGTCTTCTGTTTGAATAACCGCACCACCGAATTTCGGTAATTTTTTAATAAGGTATTCCATAATCTCAGAAGCTGGTGTAATTGGGTAGGCTGCCATAAAGCGTGTCCCAGCCGCAAGTGCACCAAGTGCTACTGCATCGTTTCCGATCATGAACATACGGCGTTTACCGTCTGCTGGTGCTAAAGCCCAATCACCTACACGATTGCCTAAAAGCTCACTCATAATTTGGCGGCCTCGTGCAATGGCCTCCATATTTTTTTGAACTACTTCTTCACCTTTTCTGCCAAAAATATCGTCTACAACATTTTGGAATACTGCATTATCTAAATTTAGCAATGATGCAGTTGCCCCAATGGCCACCATATTTTTCATTAACGAAGTACCTAGCTCTGCTGCAATTTCTGTAAACGGTACCGCAAATAATGGCGCCTTTGAATCTTCTGGCTTCACTGGATCAAATTTTGAATCCGCTAAAATAATGCCTGTTTCTGTTAGTTCTTTATAATTGACGTCGATTGTTTCTTGGTCGAACGCTACTAAAATATCTAAATCATCCGCAATAGAACGTACTTCTGTTGGACGAACTGTAATTTTATTATTCGTATGGCCACCTTTGATTCGAGAAGAGAAATGACGATAACCGTATAGGAAGTAACCTAAACGATTCATTGCCATTGAGAAAATTTCGCCTGTACTTTCAATCCCTTCACCCTGTTGCCCACCGACTTTCCATGAAAGCTGATGTAACATGTCAACAACTCCTTAGATCCAATGTGTATGCTATTATTTTTCCTTCATAAGTTTAACACGAAGAAACGGTCTGCACTATTGTTATTCCACGATTTAACCGAAAATCAGACCTTTGACTGAAAATGGGTTCATAAAGTTGTAATTTTCAAATCAATTAAGTTTAAAAAATTAACTTACTGATTTCAAGTGACATTTAACATGTTAGTATGTAGAGCACGAGGCATTCTCTTCCTCATATCCTTATTTCTATATAAACGAAAAAATGCCTTGCAGCTTATTATGTGCAAGGCATTTTACTTCATTACATTTTATCGATTACGTTTTTCCACAAGAAGCTTTAAGGCTGTACGTTCCTCACCAGCAATTAAAATATCGGCAAACGCCGGTGCGCAAATTAAATCTGTGCCACTTGGCGCTACAAATCCGCGTGCAATGGCCACTGCTTTCACGGCTTGGTTAAGTGCCCCTGCCCCAACTGCCTGCATTTCTGCTTGCCCTTTTTCTCTGATTACCGCGACTAATGCACCTGCAACTGAATTTGGATTAGAGCGTGATGATACTTTTAATGAATCCACAATTATTCCTCCCCGTTTCGCGAATAGTGTTTACGCTCAACAACTCATGTCCCCCTTTTGGACCTCAAGTTATTGTCGATAGGTCATTTTATGCTCGACGAGAACGAAATAGACTATTTTCATTTCTTATATATCAAAACAATCCAAAAAGACTGATAATTACCGCGAGAAAATTACTTAGTCATTGAAATAAAGGCGCCATAATAAATAAGTTAGGGCTCCTTAGCAAAACGTAAAATGATTTCCGTTCCAGGCTACTCGCTTTCCTGTGGGCGAGCGTCGAGCCGCTTCCTCCGCAACGTTGCTGTCGCTTCGCTTTCGCACGGAAAATATTCGCTCAGTGCAGGGTCTCGCCTGTCTCGCTATCCCACGGGAGTCGAGTAGCTTTCCACTGCAATTAACAATAGTGTAGAACTTTTATAAAATTTAAGTATTTTAAAAGTGAACCTTAATGGTTACTCTCTTCAGAATAGAAACTTAAAACAGTTAAGATGATTGTATATATGTCGTTGCTGTCGCTTCGCTTTCGCACAAATAACGCATCTTGTTGAAGCTTGATTTTATCCCTATAAATTAGATTAACATGCCAGAAAATACATGCTAAATGAAGAGGTTGATTGTAGCGGAGACTGGGCGACTCCTTGAGGATTAGCAATAGAGGAACTGAGGCTAAAAGCATCACATCTTGTGATAACGCCTTCGTGATCAACATCATGCCGCTGTCGCTACGTTAGCACTACGCTCTCGCGCAAAAAAACATCATGTTGGCCCAAGCGGCTCATCGGACGCCCCCAGGAAGCTCTGCGCGAAAGCGGAGCGGAAATCACCCCCTCGTTTTTCCGAAGAGTCATATTTTATTATGATGCTTTAATTTCATTGAATTAACAAATTTTCAAAACAAAAAACTATTGTGCATTTTTTACATACACAATAGTTTCTCTTCTTATGCTTGGAACGGATAATCTTCGTTTATATACACTCGCTCACAATGACGAGCTTTTCCTGTTTTATCATCAATGTCTACAAAGAAACCACTTAACACATCGCGTCCTTTTTTAGGCACTTCAAAACGAGATGGCATGTTTGTTTGGAATCTATAAATGACACTTTCCTTCGTCATCCCTAAAATTTCATCGTATGGACCTGTCATACCAACGTCCGTAATATAGGCTGTTCCATTTGGATAAATTCGTGCATCAGCTGTTTGCACATGTGTATGTGTACCAACTACTGCCGAAGCCTTTCCATCTAAATGCCATCCAAGTGCAATTTTTTCACTTGTCGCTTCTGCATGAAAATCCACGAATACAAGCGGTGACGTTTTATGCGCTTCTTCGATTAATTTCTCTGCCATCGCAAATGGATCCTCATGAGGAGGTAAAAACACTCGACCGTGTAAATTAATAACAGATAGTGTTACACTGTTTTTTGAAATTTGCACCATACCTTTACCTGGTGCATCACTTGAAAAGTTTGCAGGGCGTATTAAATAATCTGCATCATCTATAAAATCAAAAATATCTTTATTATCCCAAGTGTGATTGCCCATCGTAATAACATCTACACCCATTTGCAATAGGTCATTATAAATATTACGTGTAATTCCACGTCCTGCCGCTGCGTTTTCACCATTGGCAATAACAACGTCTGTGTTATATTTTTTCTTTAAGCGTGGTAAATACTTTTCCACTGCATCTCGGCCGATTGAACCTACAATATCCCCAATAAATAAAACTTTCATTTTCATAACCACACTTTCATTAATTAGCACCTTATATTTTACCACCAATTCAAAGACAAACGCAAAATTATGTCCGTCTAGCGTATTTAACAGACGCTTTTTATAATAGGCTTGAAGATGTAGGCGCTGATACTCTTTCTGATTGTCTATAAAAAAACCTGACAAGCTATTAGGTACTTGTCAGGCGGATGTTGCTGTTTTCTATTTTCTTGTATGATAATACTGGCTCTTATATTGTTCTTTGGGCAGAGCATAGTTATTCATAACAACGCCTAATATTTTTGCTTGTGCTACTAGTAAGGAATTTTTTGCTTTGACAACACTAGATTTCTCTACTACTCCTGTATTAACAATAAGTAGTGCACCATCTGTTTTATTCGCCAAAATTTGTGCATCGGTCACAGAATTAACAGGCGGCGTATCGAAGATAATTACATCATAATAAGCTATCATTTTTTCTATTAACGTATCCATCATCTCTGAAGCAAGAAGCTCTACAGGATTAGGTGGGATTGGTCCACTAGTGAGGACAAATAATCCTTCTATAAACGTTTCTTGTATCGCTTCGCTCAACGTGTCATTTTGTATCAATACACTTGATAGACCTGAATTATTAAGCAATTCAAATGTATAGTGGATAGCAGGTCTTCGCATATCAGCATCCACTAATAAAACTTTTTTACCTTCTTGAGCAAAAACGATTGCAATATTTGCTGCATTCGTTGTCTTTCCTTCACCAGGGATAGATGATGTCACTAAAATTGTTTTACACGATAAATTAGGGAGTGCAAATTTTAAATTTGTTCTAATTGTTCGAAACTGCTCAGAAATGATAGAAGTTGTGTGTACGTTAGTCAATAGTTTCCGTTGCATCATCGCTAATGCTTTCTTTTTTTTATTTTTCATTTTAAACATTATGTGACTCGTCACCCTCTTCTAGTAGAGATAGATCCTCTGCCTTCTTTTATTGAACTTACGAATCCTAATACCGGTAAATTTAATAGTTCTTCAATTTCTTGCTCTGTCTTTATTGTTGAATCGAAAAATTCTACACTAAATGCAATACCTGTTCCTAAAAGTAGTCCAAGAAAACCGGAAATCGCAATATTTAGAATTTTTTTCGGTTTCACTGGTTGTGGGTCATCAGCTAATTTAGCTACTGAAAGGACATTGATATTATCTACGTTCATCAGTTTTTGAATATCTTCTTTAAAGACATCTATTATCGTATTGGCAATCTCCACCGCACGTGCTGGTTTTTCATCAAGAATCTTTATAGAAACTACTTGTGATTGGCTTTCATTATTGACT
Source organism: Lysinibacillus sp. NPDC056959 (assembly GCF_042674095.1). Taxonomy (NCBI): domain Bacteria; kingdom Bacillati; phylum Bacillota; class Bacilli; order Caryophanales; family Bacillaceae; genus Lysinibacillus; species Lysinibacillus sp. NPDC056959. The sequence continues at coordinate 23,079 of NZ_JBHURE010000001.1, forward strand.
GTAATTTTTTCTGCTAATTGTTCGGGAGATAATTCTAATTTCAACTCTTCAATTACTTTTGATAGAATAGCTGGGCTTTTTATAATGACATTATACGTATTTATTAATTGTAAATCTGTCTCAATTGAATACGCACCCGTATACATTTGTTGTTGATCCGTATTTTTTTGATTGATTAATATTTGAGTTTCAGCCTGATATTCGGGTGTGATGACATAGTAGCTAACATAAGCAGCCAATGCCATCGCGATTACGATTATCGAAAGAATAAGAAGTATACGTTTTCGTAAGATTTTTACTATCGCCTTTACTTGAATAGAATTCTCCATCGAATATATCTCCTTCCCCTAAACTATCTAAATTTGTGTAATGGAGTGTGATATTCATAGTTAATTGTTATAGTAGCTAGTAAAATGAAATACTCAATTATATATTTATTATATAAATTTATGTCCTATGTTATTCCTAATACAACAAGTAATTCATTTTTTCCTCATCGATAAAAAAATGATAAAGGCTAGCGTAGATACAGCATTTTTTTTCAACAGCTGATAATAGAGCTTCTTTTTCAATGAAAATTTTATTGGATTTAACTCGAGAACATGAGGGTAGTCATCAACAAAACTGACTATTTCTTCTTTAATCTCTTTTAATAAATGGAGCCCCTTATATGGGGAACCCTGCAAATGAAGTGTTAAATTTACTAAACCTGAAAATACATATCCATTAAAGCTAGTTTCAATGGATGTAAAAATATTTTCAGCTACTAATGTCTCACGAATACGTTCATAGATTACATCATATTTTTCTCGCTCATTCTTACGGTAGCTTCTCGTTAATGATTGCTGTGGCAACACATTGTAATGATAAAGTTGCTGAGGCACATAACAAATTGTCGTACTCTTTATGATCGCTTTTGTTATGAATAAAACATCTTCAGAAAAATTCATATCCTCTTCAAATCGAATTCCAAATTGATCAAGAAAGGCTTTAGAATACAATTTGCAGCAAGCAAAACCGAAATGTTTTTCATGAAATTCAGTAAATAATAAATGCAAACATTTCTGAGGGTCAAAAAGTGCATTTGCAGTCGACGGATAGTTCAGACGATTACCATCATTTTTTCCATCTACAAATACGTCACATTTAGCTATTTCAGTTTCTGTTTCTGTTTCTTGAATTGCGCTATATAATTGTTCCACCATAGATGGCTCTATCCAATCATCCGCATCGACAAACGTAACGTATTGACCTCTAGCCTCGTTAATCCCTATATTTCTTGCATGACTAACCCCACCATTTGATTTATTATGAATGATTATTCGCTGATCCTGTAAGGCAAATTGATGTAAAATAGAAAGAGAATCGTCAGTACTGCCGTCATTAATCGCAATAATTTCGATTGGCTTTAACGTTTGTTGGCAAATACTTGCTAGACATTTCTTTAAATACGGTGCTGCGTTATATACCGGTATAATAACAGTTACGAGGATTTCTGACCCCAAAATTTCACCCCTCCAGCTAGGCTGAGCATTTTCATTTTTCCAATTAAGTATTTTCTATCAGAAGTAGAAATTCCAAATATGAACAAAGATATACCGAAAATCATACTGTATAAGGCAATATACAGTCCTAGAATGTACCAAGTATTCGAAAGTGGGAAAACAATTATAATAACTTGCATTAAAAGGGACGCAATAACAATAGATACGAAAAGCTTACTAATGCGTAACCAAAATCTTTTAATATTCAGTTGTATTTTTTTTGCATAGTAAACATTCATAATACATGCATTTCCAATAAATAACGATACCGCAGTTATGATTGCTGTTCCAATAACCCCGAAAAAATAGATGGCAGGAATAGATAGAATAAAATTTGTGCTAGCAAGTGTAATTAACAATACCGTTCGAAACTTAAACATGTTTTTTGCCTTTAACACACTCAGACCTATATTTTGAATTAAATCGACTGAGAAAGGCAACATGATGATTAGTACGATCGGATAGACAATTAAATATTCATCACCTATCCATAATGAGATAAAAGTTTTACCAAATAAAAAAAAGCCACTTAGTACATATCCAAGAATCATTAGCTGAATGGCGCCAACATTGACAAATAAGCGATTAATCTCCATTAGACCATCTGCTTGTGTCACCAACATTGAAATCTTTGGCAAATACAAATCACTTATGGCAAGTGCTAGTGCCATAAAAATCATAATAAATTGTATAGCAATTGCATAAATGGCTACATCTTCTGTTCCTTTCATAATCCCTAGTAATACTTGGTCAGTTTGCCAATAAATTTTATCCACTATGACTGTCACAAACAAAAAAAATGAATAGACGAATATTTCTTTTATAAGGCCTGGATTATAACCAGAAAAGATAAATCGTACTTTTAAAGTTTTCAAACAAATAATAGAATTTATTATTAATACACATACATTTAAGCTAGCTACAATATAAACCATCCCCACTGCATCAGCATCTTGTAACAAGAAAAACAGCATCAGTAACGGTTGTACTATTACTTTTATAAATGAAGTTAACTTAATTAGTATGAATTTTTCATAGGCTTGAAGTATTGAAGAGAAAACACTTAATGGAAATTGTAAGGCAAAGCTTACGGTCATCACCATTACCATTACTTTTGCCTTTTCGATTTGCAATGAAGATAAGCTTTGTCCAAAAATTGTCTCGACTTGGAAATAAACAAAACAACCGATGGCAAGTGTAAACACACCTATAATCGAAAAAAGTCGCAGAAAAAAGCCATTTAATCTAGCTTCCATCTCCTTATCCCCGACTACTCGATTATTAGAAATATAACGAATAATTGCATTCCCTAAACCAAAATCTAATATTGTTAAATATCCAACAAAAACTGTAATTAATGTGTATAATCCGTATTCTTCTTGACCAAGTATTCGAATCATAATAGGGGTAAACACAATTGCTACTATAAACGTACAAACAATAGATAAGTAAGAGAGAATAGCACCCATCCGAATTTCCTTCATTAGTCCACCTTGCCTCCACTTGTCCTTTTATGGATTACATTTTTACTCGAAAATCTTGATACCATTTAATTTTTTACGTGTTTTATTTAACTGATCAAAAGCATTCGGTCCAAATAATTTGTTGATAGCATATTTATACCGCATTACTTTTTTATGCCGTTTTTTTTGTTGCTCTGACAACCATGAACCATTAAAGTGATGGATCGTAAAAGTATTAACAGTTCGGTTAATCGTTCCTGATTCGAAGTCCTTTGCACAGAAATATTCAAATGGGTATATGTGTAGGTCGTCATCCAATCGCCTATGTTGGTTGGACTCTGTAAATCCATATTTTTCTCTCGTTAGATCTGTAATGATAACAGTATTTGTTTGTTGACCTTGTTCCGTATAGAAGCTTTTATCTTCATAATAATCTAGCAGTAACTTAATCCATGGATGCCCCTTTACAGCCCCCATTGTACCGGTTACACATGTATCACTATTTTCTCCGCCAGTAAATGCTTGATGAGATAAAAAAGGGTTTAACGATTGCACAACTTCTACATCTGAATCCAAGTAAATGCCACCTTGTGTATATAGTGCATATAACCTTACATAATCAGCTACATAAGCATATTTTTTAGATTCGTAGGCTTCTTGTACAAATTGAATGGATTGAATATCAAATGATTTTTCATTCCATTCAATTAGTTCATAGTCAGGCATTAATTTTTGCCAGGAGGCAATACACGCTTCAACTACCTGCGGATACGGATTTTCGCCAAACCAACAGAAGTGAATTTTTTTAGGAATCATTATACAATTTCCTTTCTGTTATCCAAATAAATTAACGGCATATCACATATCAAACTATTTCATTACTAACTTAATAAACTCCAACAGTTTTACCCTATCTAACAATAGGCTCCACTCTAAATAACTAACATCTGGTGTCACAAATTCAAAGTTATTTAAGTTTGCCATCGTAAAATTTGATAAATTTCGGTGTAATTTAAAAAAGTGTCCCTGTGTTTTCCGTTCAAAATTGTTGACCCAAGGATAATCGGTCGTAACAATTTTCAAATCTAATGCGCAGTACTCAAGGAGCTTAGTTGAAGCTTGTAAATTGAAAGGGTACACATCAGGCATATAATTCAGCCCGTATTCAGCCTTTGACGCTAGAAGAGGAACTTCATGATAAGGAAGTGATCCTGAAAAGATAATATTTTTATAGTCTTTGAAAGATTTATATAATTCATTTGTTGGATTTCCTATTAATAAAATCGTGTTATCCTTTAAAGTTGTCGTAAAGGGCTTTAGCGCATCAGCGGTACCTCTTTCAGTTCCCATTGCGCCGACGTATACAAAGTCGTACTCTTTTTTTGATGTTTTGATGAAAAAGTCTTTTGATATTCCCATATCTCGATGAATTTTGGGAACATTGTCCTTTATCTTAAAATCCTTTTCCACAAGTTCATTCAAAAATACGCGACCATGTGGTTTAACATTACAAGTCTTTTTTACAAAATTTTTCAACATCGGAAAATGACCAGTTGATAACGAATTATATTCATGAATAATCTTTGTCTCTCTTGAATGTTTTTTTATATCTAAACCAGGAAATTTCCATATTAAATCTATATTAGTTTTTGGAATTTCATTTATCTCCGCTGTTAAAATGGTGATGGCTTCTATATTATCCTGCTGATTTAAATATGCTACATAGGCTGAGATTTCTGGTAAAAATGATTTTCCGTTGTTGACAAATCCAATCTTCAAATAGATGATTCCCCCTTCTTACAACTGCTAATTTTCATTTATAATGGTCTGTCTATTAATTTCACGCTTTATTCATATTTGAACTATTGAGTGCGAGTTTATGATGGGTAAATGAATTTCCGGAAAGAACAAATAAAACAATCATTATCGGTGTTGTATAAATAATAATTTCCGTCATTGAAAGTAAAATATAGGTTATAAGTATTAAAAATGGTAATAGTTGTAGCATGTTCGTATACTTAACTTGTTTTTTAGCAAAAGAAAATGCGTTCCATACTAATGCTGCTACGAATAGTAGAAAAAATGTAACGGCCAACCAACCATACTCAGCTAATAAGGCGATAAAGGTATTATGTGCGTCCAATTGTCCAACATGATAATTTTCTCCATGGCCAAATAATGTGGAATCTTTTATGATGTTTTGCCAAATAGCCATTCGTCCATCAGATAGATCAGCCGATTTCCGCTGAAATTTCCCTACAATTTTTTGAACCGCTTCGTTTAGTATCGGAATTTTACTTAGACTAAAAATGAATGCCACACTTAGTACAAATAGAACCGTTACGAGTGCGCCCACTTTTCTAATACTTGAAGCGTTTTGACTAGCTAACAAGACCATACTCATTATGACAGCGATTAGTACCGTGATGGCAGCCGTTCTACTTTGAGTTAGTAAAATAATATAAAAAACAAAAAAGAATAGGCTTACTAGACCTACGATAGGAACCTTGTTCTTAACAACTTGAAAATATTGAATAGTCCCAGCTAGTAATACGACTGCTAATAATGTCATGGCCAATCCCATCATGTTCGGGTTGCTATAAATCCCCGCAAATGCGTTGAAAACAACTCGATTCATGAAAAAAGATAAGAGTAAAATAATGAGATGTGAGAGACAAATACTAATAGCTAGCACATGTAAAGTAGCTGTTTGAAAAGAGTTGTATATAATCGATAACCCTATATACATCGTAAGCATACATACAATATTCATAAGTGATTCCATATCAGAATTGGCTAAAGCACTTATTAGCCCACAAATAATAAATAAATAGAAAAATAAATCGCTCACATACATCCTGCGAATATTTGCGCTGCGATTATAAATAAAAAGGATGATCGGAAAGATGGAAAAAAAGACAGTAAAGTAAATTAGTATAGATATTTCATAAGATAATGCACTGGTGAGTAGTAATACACTCATACATATTGTTAGTATAAAAAACCGCACTTTCATCACCCTCACTATAGCTTCATTTCGTATGTTATTTTGTGAAAAGATGCCACCATTTTCTTTCACTTATTACGATTGGTTCCGCAATTAATAGCTGCTTATTTTCTAAAATACGTTCATTGTTTTCAAGAAAAAGGTCGACCATATCCAGCTGTTTCATTTTCTCCAAGTAATCTAACCCAGCTTCAAAAAGCAATGGTCTTGTAGATATATTATGGACATCTGAACCATACGTATGAACAAGTCTTGCTTCTATTAAATCCATTGCAAATTGTTGAATTTTTTTGCCAAAATGCCCCGCAATGCTACCTGCCGTAATTTGTGCTAATGCCCCATCACGAATGAATTGTTCAAGGAGCGCTACGTTTTGTCGAATAGCTCCATTTCGCTCAGGATGCGCAATAATCGGTGTAATACCCGATGCAACTAATAACCTAATAATTTCCTTGCAATAGAAAGGGATTGTTTCCGAAGGTAATTCCAGTAATAGGTAGTTTGAGTTTGCTAACGTATGAAGCTGTTTAGTTGTGATTGACTTTAAAATATTTTCATTGATGCGCACTTCATGTCCAGGAAATAGTTTGATTGGCCATGCTCTTTTTTCTATTTCTAGCTGTAAAGTATGTACTTGATGTAATACATTTTCATATGGCACATCGTACATGGGGTGCTTGGCATGAGGGGTCGTAATAATGGCTGTTATACCTTGCATCACAGCATTTTCTAGTAATTGCAATGACTCTGAAAGTTGTTGTGGTCCATCGTCAACTCCGTATAATAAATGATTGTGAGTATCAACCATGCTCTATCATCTCCCTATTCCAATTCATCACCTAACTGTTTTTCACCAATTTGAATTATTATTAGTAGAAATTTTATTGCTGATAAATAAAGGCACTTATTGTATATATGCCTATTTTCATGGTAAATATGACAGTAGCTTACACACAACCAAGCTAAGAAAAATGCGCAAAAGCGCTGGAGAGGCCGAAGCAAAAGTAAACGCTCCACCACTTTTGCCCGAGGAAACGAAGCGACCTCGAGGATGTAGCGCTTTAGCCAAGATCCTCGAGGTCGCTTTAGGTATTGTACAGGCAAAAAATCTATAGTTTCCTTAACTATAAAAAAACGTCTTTTACTCTATTTTGAGTAAAAGACGTTTCTGTATGACAATTATTTTGCGTATTCTACGGCACGTGTTTCACGAATAACCGTTACTTTAATATGGCCTGGGTAATCAAGTTCTTCTTCAATTCGCTTACGGATATCTCTCGCTAAGCGATGTGAAGCCAAGTCATCAATTTTTTCAGGTTGTACGATAATACGGATTTCACGACCAGCTTGAATTGCAAAGGATTTTTCTACACCATCATAGCTTTCGGAAATTTCCTCTAACTTTTCAAGTCTACGGATATAGTTTTCAAGCGTCTCACTTCGAGCACCTGGACGAGCTGCTGATAACGCATCAGCTGCAGCTACTAACACGGCAATAACAGATGTTGCTTCAGTATCACCATGGTGAGAAGCAATACTGTTTATAACGACCGGATGTTCTTTGTATTTTGTAGCTAATTCCACACCGATTTCGACGTGGCTACCTTCAACTTCATGGTCAATTGCTTTACCAATATCATGTAATAAGCCTGCACGGCGAGCTAATGCTACATCTTCACCAAGTTCAGCAGCAAGTAAGCCTGCTAAATATGCGACTTCAATTGAATGTTTTAGGACGTTTTGTCCATAGCTTGTACGGTATTTCATGCGGCCTAAAATCTTCATTAAATCTGGATGTAAGTTATGAATGCCAATTTCAAATGTTGTTTGCTCACCTGTTTCGCGGATTTGTTCATCCACTTCACGACGAGCTTTTTCCACCATTTCCTCAATTCGAGCAGGGTGAATGCGGCCATCCTGTACAAGTTTTTCAAGTGCAAGTCGAGCCGTTTCACGACGAATTGGATCAAAGCCTGATAAAATAACTGCCTCTGGAGTATCATCAATAATTAAATCTATACCTGTTAACGTTTCCAAAGTTCGAATATTACGACCTTCACGACCAATAATACGACCTTTCATTTCATCATTTGGCAAGTTCACGACAGATACTGTTGTTTCTGCAACGTGATCTGCTGCAAAACGCTGTAGTGCCAGTGATAAAATTTCACGCGCTTTTTTATCTGACTCTTCCTTCGCACGTGTCTCAGCTTCCTTCGTCATCACAGCAATATCAGTTGCTAGCTCTTTTTCTACTTCTCCTAAGATAATAGCTTTTGCTTCATCTCTAGTTAAAGCCGAAACTCTTTCTAGCTCTGTTTTTTGCGAGGCAACGAGCTCGTCCACTTTGCTTTCCATCTGTTCAATATGCTGTTGTCTTTCGCTTAGAGCTTGTTCTTTACGCTCTAAACTTGCTTCTCTCTTATTTAGAGCATCATCTTTGCGATCAAGATTCTCTTCTCTTTGCAATAAACGGTTCTCTTGTTTCTGAAGCTCAGAACGACGTTCACGAATGTCATTTTCTGCTTCAGTACGAAATTTGTGAGTTTCATCTTTGGCTTCAAGTAGTGCTTCTTTCTTCAATGCCTCCGCTTCTCGTTTTCCTTCTTCAACGATTGTTTCAGCGACATGTTTAGCACCAGTGATTTTTGAGTCATTCACTTTTTTCATGTAGATATAGCTAACAGCGGCACCAACGATGAGTCCAAGCAAAGCGGAGATGATAGTAATTGCATCCATATGAACACCTCCTCTTGCTATTTGGGTAATACAGTTTCAGTCGGCGCATACATTCATTTCACCTTGGCATAATTATGTCCCGGATTTTGAATTGTGTTCAAGTATGCACGAGGACCGAAACGATGTCGGTCATTCGGTAAAGTCACTGGACGTGGTGTTTTACCTATGCAAATTAGTTAGCCGTTTTCGCAGGATGCGAAGCTTTAAGGCGAACGTTCTTATGCATCATTGTCTGTTCAAAATCTTGCCATTTGCCAGAGGCTTCAACTTCATTTACGAGATCTTTAAAAGCCTTTCCAAAATGAAGTCAAAATGTAATGTACTGCCTATTTAAAGTCATAATTCAGAAATTATACATATTTAATTGTATAGCTAGCCTCAAGCTCTGTCAAGGATAGTCGGGCATCTGTTCGCCTTTCAAAAGAAAAAAAGTCAGTCATATCCATTAGGAGAATTAATTACCTATTACTTTTACACTAACGTTAAATTTACTTTTTCATATTCATACGTAGAAGCAGTACTTAGGAAGTATTATTTTCTTTTGGTGGAAGCTATTTATTCCCGATGCTATATCAAATTTACGGTGAGGAAAATATGATCCCCACTTCCCTTTATGACGTTCAATCTATCACTTCTTTTATTCTATCCTTCGGTACCTCTTCTTATTGCCGACTCATTGCTCAATTGCCTTCATCACTAAATATATGGATATCCTAACAAATATTATACAACCACATTCACCAGTATGTGTAAAGAACAAATGCGCAAAAGCGCTCGTTTACATCCGACAAGCGCTGGAGAGTCCGAAGCAAAAGTAAACGCTCCATCACTTCTGCCCGAGGAATCGAAGCGACCTCGAGGATGTAGCGTTTTTGCCTAGACGCCGACTATGCTTTAGTTTATCCACAGGCAAAAAATCTATAGTTTCCTTAAAAAATAAAAAAAATGCATTGCTCTCACTATAAAGAGTGGGAACAATGCATTTATATTATTCATCTTCAAGAAGAAGCTTTAATTCATCATCCATATCTTCCTCTTCATCATGCGCAGCAATTGTATAAGATGAAGATGCAATACCGTAAGAAGCACGGATTTTATTTGCGATGTCGTCAAGCACTGCTGGATTTTCTTTTAAATACTGTTTAGCATTTTCACGACCTTGACCTAGGCGCTCATCACCGTAAGCGTACCAAGAACCGCTTTTTTGAACAATGTCTAGTTCAACACCTAAATCGACTGTTTCGCCCTCTTTTGAAATTCCTTCACCGTACATAATGTCAACTTCAGCTGTACGGAATGGTGGTGCTACTTTGTTTTTCACAATTTTAATTTTTGTACGGTTACCCATAATGTCATTGCCTTGTTTAATAGCTTCTGCACGACGTACTTCTAAGCGAACGGAGCTATAGAATTTAAGTGCACGTCCACCAGGTGTTGTTTCTGGGTTTCCGAACATAACACCAATTTTTTCACGTATTTGGTTAATGAAAATAGCAATTGTTTTTGATTTATTGATAGCACCTGAAAGTTTACGTAAGGCCTGAGACATTAAACGCGCTTGTAAACCAACATGCGAATCACCCATATCTCCTTCGATTTCCGCTTTCGGAACTAATGCTGCTACTGAGTCAATAACGATGATATCGATAGCACCACTACGTACTAATGCTTCTGCGATTTCAAGCGCCTGTTCTCCTGTATCTGGTTGAGATAATAAAAGCTCATCAATATTGACACCCAATTTTTGTGCATATATTGGATCTAATGCATGCTCAGCATCGATAAACGCTGCTTGTCCACCATTTGCCTGAACCTCTGCAATGGCATGAAGTGCAACCGTTGTTTTACCTGATGATTCAGGGCCGTATACTTCAATAATACGTCCACGTGGATAACCACCTACACCTAATGCAGCATCAAGTGCTAGCGAACCACTTGAAGATGTAGCAATTTCTAAATCCGTCTTTTCGCCAAGTTTCATGATAGAACCTTTACCAAAGTTCTTTTCAATTTGTTTTAACGCCTGTTCTAAGGCTGCTTTACGATCACTCATTCATTTTCCTCCTTCGAAAACTGTTCACTGTTTTTCTCTATCTCTACTATACTTGTTTTTAAGAGAAGACGCAAGAAAAAAGCGAACGTTTATTCGTTTTTCTTCAAAATAAAAATTTGGGTAACTTTCCATTACCCAAATTTCTATTTTCAACTATATTATGGACCATCACCAAAACGTGTGGTTGATTTTCGTTCCGGCTGGGCGCCTTCCTAGGGGCGTCCAGTCTCCACTCAACTTATTTACATAGTAGACATTTTAACAAAAGTCATCCGCAACTTTTGGTGATGAACCTATATTATGCCGGGGCAAATTAATTAACGTTTTTTAAAGCCTCTTTCTTCTAAAAGCTGCATTAAATAATGACAAGTAAATTTCGCAGCCCGCAGTCGATTTGTATTACGCATGCCCGATAAATGAAGTAAGTACGTGATTGGTTTCTCATCACCAATTGCGATACCAATCCAAACCGTCCCTACTGGTTGATGATCATGGGCTGTAGGACCTGCTGCACCTGTTAATCCAATACCAATATTAGTATCAAATTTTTCACGTACAGCGCTAGCCATAGCTGCTGCACATTCACTGCTTACAATCCCATGTGTAGTTAATAATTCTTTAGAAATACCGAGCTGCTTTATTTTAGCCTCTTCTGTATACGTAACAACGCCACCAACTAGGGCATCCCCAACACCTGGTATTTCTGCAAGCTCAGACTGAAATAATCCCGCTGTTAAACTTTCTGCCGCAGAAATTGTTAACTGATTATCTAGTAACATTTCTACTGTTTTAGAGGCTAGAGAATCATCATCTATACCGTATTGATAGTCACCTACAAGCGCTTGGATCTCTGCTACCTTTGCAGCAATAAGCTGCTGTGCTTCTTGCTCCGTTTCTGCCTTGGCAGTCACACGCAGTGTAACTTCGCCGTCAGAAGCAAGTGGCGCAACAGTTGGGTTTGTTTGCGAATCTAAAATGGCTTGGACACGTACTTCAAGCTCTGCCTCTCCAATGCCATAAAAACGCATAACATGCGATAGTATAACCCCTCCAGCATTTAACATCGCACTAAGCTTTGGCTTTGCTTCAAACTGGAACATCGGCTCAAGCTCTTTAGGTGGCCCCGGAAGCAAAATATAAGTACGCTCATCTTTCGTTAGTATCATACCAGGTGCCATACCATGATGGTTTGCAAGCACCTCACTACCTGCTAATATTAAAGCCTGCTTACGATTATTGTCCGTCATTGGACGTCCTCGCTTTGCAAAAAATTGCTCAATATATGTCAGCGCGATATCGTCAAATTCAAGAGTAACGCCAAGATGATGAGCAATCGTTTCCTTTGTTAAATCATCCTTCGTAGGTCCAAGCCCACCAGAAAAAATGATTAAATCAGCACGAGACTCTGCAATGGAAATAGCTTCTTCTAAACGTTGTGCATTATCTCCAACTACAGTGTGATAATACACATTTATCCCTAATTCGGACAACTGACTAGAAATAAACTTTGCATTTGTGTTCGAAATCTGACCAAGCAATAACTCTGAGCCAACTGCAAGAATTTCAGCATTCATGATCCTCAAGACCTCTCTTATTTAGAATCGAGTAAGGCACGTCGATTTAGATAGAAATAATCCCATCCAGACCATAGTGTAAAGAACAATGCAATATATAACATAATTGTATCAAACGGAATACCAATAAGTGTAAATATTGTATTGTGTAAAAGTGCTGCTCCGATGGCCACAATTTGGGCCCACGTTTTAATTTTACCAAGCTGGTTGGCCGCAACAACTTCTCCTTCACCTGCCAATATTAAACGAAGACCAGTTACTGCAAACTCACGGCTAATAATTATAATTATTATCCATGCAGGCGCCATAGTAAGCTCTACCATTAAAATAAAAGCTGCTGAAACTAGTAATTTGTCAGCAAGTGGGTCTAAAAATTTACCAAATGTTGTCACAAGATTATACTTACGTGCGTAATAACCATCCACCCAATCAGTCGCTGAAGCAAAAATAAAAATAAGTGCACCTACAAAATGATGAACAGGCATATCCGCACCGAATAGTGACATTGTTCCCCAGCCAAAATCAAACATCATAACAATGACAAAGAACGGAATAAGTAAGATTCGAGAGATGGTAATTTTATTTGGAATGTTCATTTTTCTAACACCTTTCATGATGAAAGAAAGTAGTCATCACTAGATGACTACTATTCTTTATTGAAATTGATGACGATGTTTTGCGTTACAGCTTGCTGTGCATACGTTAAAGGCTCGTCATTAATGTATACCTTGGCTTGCGTTGAATTACCTAAACGGATACGAGCATAATTTTGAGATGTTGCGTCAAATTCTACTACTTCTCCTGCATTATATACACGAGTATCTGTTAGTATTTCTTGTTGCTGTTGGTCTCGAATACCGATAAATGTAGGACCTGATACTTCGATACGTATTTTAAATGTATCTGCACCTGTTAACGTATATGAAGTTGTAGCACCATCCGCTTCAACAGTCCCTGCTGAAATCGATTGCTTAACCTCTTCAGTTTCGTCAGGTGTTTCCTTTGCTGAATCTGTTGACTCTTGTTTGTCATTTGATTGAGCTTTTTTATTTTCTTTTTCTTTATCTTTTTCTGTATCTATAGGTTTTGCTTTTGTATCGTATTGCATTTCTGGAGGCGTCTCATCTCCAGCATTCGGTACTGCACTATTTTTAGACTGCATGAGTACCCAAATTACTACAATAATGACAATGATAAATAAACCAACGATTATTTTCGGCATTGCCTCCATCATTTTAGTAGAAGGGCCTTTTGAAATTTTTCTTCTACTTGGACTATTCGTCATCGATTGACTTACTTGATTGTTTGAAGTACCTGGTAGCTCACTTTTATACGTTTCTAAAATTTCCTCTGCGTTCAAATCAACGGCGTCAGCATATTGTTTGATAAAAGCTCGTACATAAAATGAACCAGGCATGATCGAATAATTGCCCTCTTCAATACCTATTAAATAACGCTTTTGTATTTTCGTTATTTCTTGTAAATCGTCTAAACTGTAGCCTTTAGACAGTCTCGCCTCTTTCAGTCGAGTCCCTAATTCTGCCACTCAAAACACCTACTTTAACATCAATTTAAAAATTAAATCCTAAAATCCTCCAAATGAATTGGATTCGGACATCATATGGTTTTTTTCCATTATTTCATACGTAATTTCTTCATCTGGGTGATGACGTAATTCAATGATATAATCAAAATCCTCTATCCTATAATCTGAATGCTGAACAAACATGTCTGGATGCTCGACGACCTTTATGGAAGGCATATTCATCATTTCACGCACTAGTTGTAAATGCCGCTCATCAGATGAACGACGTGTTACAATGCCATCTAATATAAAAATATTATTGTCACTGAATTCATCACCTGCGAGTTTATTGCGAACAGTCTGCTTAATCATTGTAGATGATAAAAAAATCCATTTTTTATTGGCACATACACTAGCCGCTACAATCGATTCAGTTTTTCCAACTCGAGGCATTCCACGTATTCCTATGAGCTTATGCCCTTCTTTTTTAAATAGCTCAGCCATAAAGTCAACTAAAATACCAAGTTCATCTCGGACGAAGCGGAAGGTATTTTTTTCATCTGCATCTCGAGGAATATAATGACCGTGCCTTATGGCTAAACGATCACGGAGTTTTGGTTGTCGAAATTTGGTTACGTTAATATGTTCCATTGTCGAAACAATTGTACGAAAACGCTCAATTGTCTCATCGTTGTCTGTATGCACTAACATACCACGTCGATCCTCATCGACACCATTTATTGAAATAATATTGACACGAAGCATCCCTAAAAGTGAAGCAATATCTCCTAATAATCCAGGGCGATTCACCTGAATTTCATATTCAAAGTACCAATCGCTCAAACACACTCGTTCCCTTCCTATTAGTTAACGTAAAAAATCCCTTATAAGTTCCATCATAGCTGATTTTTTATGTAATGGAAAGTTAGAATACATGGAATTATAGCGTTATTTTTAAAAACTTACTATTTTTTTTTTGAACATCCTAAATAGGCTTACATACGTTCCCTTTTCTATATAGAAATTGCTTTTTTAAATAGAAAAAAGAGGAGATCACTCTCCTCTTTTTTACTGTACAGGTTTATTTTGCACAAGTTTAACGACACAATTCGCCAGTGCGTGTTTTTCTTCTTCAGAGGCAACGCCCCATAAATCCGACAGCACTCGTTCTTGTTCATTTTTAGGATCGACATTTGTCGCCAAATATTCTCCAATTTGTACAGCAGCTTGTTGAATCATTTGCGATGGCACACCGCTAGATTCTGCTCGCATAACATTTTGACCTAAAAACGATGTCCATTTATGCCAGTTCTCTAAGATAGTCATACTGTTCCTCCTCCTTTACACATGTAGTATGTGCAAAAAAGAACATTATATGTACCAACCACCGTTTAATCGAATTACTTGTCCCGTTACATAATCTGCATTTCCAGAAAGGTAGAAGCGCACCATTTTAGCAACATCCGTTGTTTGTCCAGCTATCCCTAGCGGAATGTCCTCTAAAATATAGTCAAGCTCCTCTTCACTTAAATGACTGTTCATCGAGGTATTTATAAAGCCAGGTGCAATGGCATTAACACGAATACGTGACAGTGCCGCTTCTTTCGCATATGACTTTACAAAAGCATGTTGGGCGCCCTTCACAGTTGCGTATAGAGCTTCACCAGCCGATCCAGCCTCTCCCCAAATCGAACCGATAAAAAGTACATAGCTGACATCATGAGCACGAAGCTTTGATGACAGCAATGCCGTCAGACGCATTGGGTTTTGCACATGGACACGCCATAATGCATCCATATCCTCCACAGTAGTATCTTCAAGTAGAGAATAATGCGCTTGACCATTTGCAAAAACAATTGCTTGCACATTAAAAATTTGCGCTGCTAGTAATTGTGCCCCGGATGCTTTCGAAAAATCTCCCTGCACAAGCATAAATTCCTGTGCAGGGAAATTTTCTGAAAGAGAGTGGTATAAAGCCTGTGCTGCTTTTTCATTGTTTGAAAAGTGTATGTAGATGGACCAGCCGTCTTCTGCCAGACTCTGACAAATAGCACGACCAATCTCACCCGATGCACCTAACACGAGGGCAAACTTTTTCACTGTTCGCCCTTCTCTGTAGGTAAAATTTTAAAGACAGTTTGTTGTGATTCACCTTGAATTGAAGAAAATGCTTTTTGCAAATCTTCAATCGTTAGTTCTTCTAGCACAGGTACAACATCGAACAAATTCATCTCATTAAACGAATAACGTGTAAATTGGTTGGCGATGAATTCAATAGAGTTCAGCGCACGTAGGAAGAAACCAATTTTTTTACGTTTCACTCGTTCTAAATCGGCACTTTCAAATTGTGCATATCCTTCATACTTTGCCAATTCTTCTTTAATAGCTTTCTCTAATCCAGCCGGGTCTGCAGAATCCGAGCCAATCATAGCAAAACCAAAGCCGTTTTCTAACGTGAAATCAAATGCATACGTTTCATCAATTAAGTCATTTTCATAGATGCGCTCATAAAATTCAGATGTACGTCCGAAAATAAGTTCAAGTGCTATTTGAACAGATAGCTCATGTTTTAACATATCACGACCAGAAAGATTTGTTTCTTTTGCTTTTAAGCCGATATAAACCTTTGGCTTTTGTACATCCATATGCAACTCACGCTCTTTGATAGCAACATCAGTCGGTTCTTTATCAAAGTAGCGTTGTATTGGTGTTGGTTCAGTGAACTCTTTTTTACCTTGATTGTCACGAATAAACGTCATCATTTCATTAGGGTCTACAGCACCAATAACAAACAATAACATATTGGATGGATGATAGAACGTATTGTAGCACGTATATAAGTGGTCCGCAGTAATGCCATCAATCGTCTCGATTGTACCAGCGATATCAATTTTTACCGGGTGATTATGATACATATTTTCGATCGTACCAAAATACAAGCGCCAATCTGGCTGATCATCGTACATCGTAATTTCCTGACCAATAATGCCCTTCTCCTTATTCACTGTTGCTTCTGTAAAGTAAGGCTCTTGCACAAAATTTAATAATGTTTCTGTACTTTTATAAATATTGTCCGTCGAAGAAAATAAATACGCCGTACGTGTAAATGATGTAAATGCATTTGCTGAAGCGCCGAATTCACTAAACTTTTGGAATACATCTCCATCTTCTTTTTCAAACATTTTATGCTCTAAAAAGTGAGCAATGCCATCTGGGACTGTAATGCTTTCCGTCTCACCAAGCGGCACAAATGCACGATCAACAGAACCGTACTTAGTTGTGAACGTCACATATGTTTTGGAATAGCCTTTTTTCGGTAAAATATAGACATCTAAGCCATTCTCTAATTTTTCATAATACAATGTTTCATCTAATTGTTTGAATTCAATTGTCTTCATTGTGCGGCTTGCTCCTTCCCACATAAGAAATAGACCGCTTCTAGCTGAATTTGCTTCGCCATTTCAACGATATCTTCTCTCGTTACAGCTTTCCATTTATTTGCCCAAGCTTCAACAGAGAAGTCCTCGGGTAAATCTTTATATTGGTCAAAAATTTCTATTTGTCCTCGGGCAGAATCCAATGACTCTTTTAGCTGATTCGTCAGCATAGCCTTTGTTTGCTCTAATTCCAAATCAGTAATATCGCCTGCTTGCATAACAGCAATTTGTTCTTTAATTAGTGATAGTGCTTTTTCTTCATTTTTTGGTTCAATCCCAGATACAACAAAGACTAAGCCATAATGTGATGCATAGGAGCTAGACGCATAGTAAGCTAAACTTTCCTTTTCACGAACATTCATAAATAATTTGGCATGAGGATAGCCACCGAATACGCCGTTAAAGATTTGCATTTTAGCAAAATCAGGATCACCAAATCGTACTGGTGTACTAAAACCAATATGCAGCTTTCCTTGCTTCATATCTTGTTGCTCACGTACATAATCATTTTGTGGATGCTGCTGCGGAAGCACAGCAGGAACTTCTTCAGGTGTACGATCATTAAACGGTAGTGCTTTTTTCAGCTGTTCCACGATTTCGTCTTCATTAATATCACCCGCGACATAAATATCTATTTTATCGTTAGCAAGCATCGATTGATATGCTTCAAACAATGACGCAGGGGTAATTTTTTGAATGTCCTCAACAGTTCCGTTAGCAGAAATAGAGGCCGGTTCATTCGGACGTAAAATCTGTTGAATACGTTGCTGCGCAAATCGAGATTTATCGTCAAAAATAGACTCGATACGTTGTATGACCGTTTTCTTTTCACGCTCTACTATCGATTCTTTAAAGACACCGTTTTCTATATTCGGTTCAAAGATTGCTGTGTGCAATAAACCAAGTACCTCGTTTAAAACACTTGTATTTGCCAAATAATGATCGTTAACGGATTCTACATTCATCAGTACTGTATGCTCATTACCACGTTTAGATGTATCAAAATAAAGCACTGTGCCATACAAGTCATCCAAGAAACCTCGGAATGCAGCTGTTGTCTTATATTTAGCATTGCTGTGTTGCAACACATTTGTTAACACTGTGCGTTCAGACGCATTTGTAGCCGTTAATGCTCTTCTCCATTTAATTGAAAAATTTACGGTTTTAAATTGGGTCGTTTGTCGGATATGCAAATTGACACCTTTTGCAAAAGGGATTGTTTTAAACATATATAGAACCCTCCTTATCTTTCTTAATATAACAAAGTACTACACATACTATACATGTCTATTGTCTATAATTGCAAAAAGAATCCAAAGTATGTATACGGAAAGTGTGAAATTTCATTCGGTTACTTGATGAACCTGTTCATACTAGCAAATAAAGATCAACCTTCAACCATTATTTTCCCAAACACTTGCGCTATGCACAAGGAAAAAGACTGAGCATTTTCGCCCAGTCTTTGTTGTAAACAATTGTTTCTTTAGCGTTTCCCCTTAATATAAGGTTGACCACTAGCTTTTGGTGCATTTGCTTTACCGATAAATCCTGCTAATGCAAGGATTGTTAATACATATGGTAAAATTTGCAAGTATACAGCAGGAATGTCTTGAACGTAAGGAATTGTGCTTCCTGCAACACTTAACGTTTGTGCTACTCCAAAGAATAAAGCTGCACCTAATGCACCGATCGGATGCCATTTCCCAAAAATCATTGCAGCAATGGCCATAAAGCCTTGACCCGCAATTGTTGCATGTGAGAAATCGCTTGTAATTGATTGCGCATACACTGCACCACCAAGACCACCTAATGCCCCTGAGATGACAACAGCAATATAGCGCATTCTATTAACATTTACACCCATCGTATCTGCAGCCATTGGATGTTCACCGACAGCGCGTAAACGTAAACCGAATGGCGTTTTATAAATAATAAACCATGCGCCGATAGCTACTGCAAAAGCTAAAATTGACGTACTATAGACATCACGGAATAATAATGGACCAAGGAACGGAATATCCTCTAACAAAGGAATTTCAAAACGAGTTATTGGGTGGGTAATCATATCAGTTTGCCCTTTACCATAAATCATTTTTACTAAGAATACAGTTACTGCTAAACCTAATAAATTAATAGCAACCCCTGATACCGTTTGATCGGCACGGAAGGAAATCGAAGCAACTGCATGGAATAGAGAGAAGATTCCCCCAGCAATGACAGCTGCCAGCATAGCTACCCAAATTGTTGCTGCACCAAATGTTGAAGCAAATTCTAAATTGACATAAATACCAACAAATGCACCAACAACCATTAAACCTTCTAGTCCGATATTGACAACACCAGATCGTTCAGAGAATACACCACCGATTGCCGTAAAAATTAAAGGTGTTGCGAAGAAAATTGCAGAAGGGATGATGAAATATAACATTTCTAAAAAGCTCATGTTATTGTCCCTCCTTTTTTTTGCTCAACTTTTGTAATGCTACTCGAATAATATAACCTGATGCTACGAAGAAAATAATTAACGCAATAATAATAGATACGATTTCCTCGGGAATACCCGCAGCATTTGGCATATTTAATGCCCCGTATTTAAGTGAGCCGAATAATGAAGCCCCGAATACAACCCCTAGTGGCGTATTGGCACCAAGTAAGGCAACGGCGATACCATCGAAACCTATACCTGTAAAGCCTGGTTTAATAGAAGCGTTTTGGAAAGTACCTAATGCCTCCATAGCACCTCCAAGACCCGCAAACATACCTGAAATCGTCATAGCTAAAATAATGTTTTTGTTGACGCTCATACCTGCATAGTCTGCAGCATGTTTATTAAAGCCTACCGCTTTAAGCTCATATCCACGTGTTGTTTTTTCTAAAATGAACCACATAACCATGACCATTAACAGTGCAACAATGATGCCATAGTGAAGACTTGAATTGTCTGTTAGCTCTCTTAAAAACGGAGAACGTAAAGAAGCTGATTCATGAACGCGTTCTGTTTTAAAGCCACCGTCAGACAATTTTTTAATCACTGCATTCGCAATATAAAGTGCAGTGTAGTTTAACATAATTGTCGCTATAACTTCGTGAACTTTAAATTTCGCTTTTAAGAAACCTGCAATAAAGGCCCAAAATGCACCTGCAGCTGCTGCCGCAAGTAATGCTAATGGTAAGTGAATAATTTTAGGTAGATCAAACGCATAGCCTACCCAAGCTGCTGCTAGCCAACCTAAAATTAACTGACCTTCAACACCAATGTTAAATAAACCTGTACGGAAAGCAAATGCTACCGCTAGACCCGCCAATAAATACGGTGTTATTTGACGGATTGTGTTCCCAATAGAATATGAATCTCCAAAAATACCTGTCCAAAGTGCGATATAACCTTGTACTGGGTCATAGCCGCTAACTACCATCACGATAGCCCCAACAATTAAACCGATAATGATAGAGATGATAGGAACGAGAATATTAATGACACGATTTGACATTAGTCATTCCCCTCCTTCGCACCATTCTTTTTATTTTCACTTTTTTGTCCTGCCATTAATAGACCTAGCTCTTGTTCTGTCGTTTCAGTTGGATTTAACTCATCAACAATTTGACCGTCATAAATAACAGCAATTCGGTCTGAAACATTCATGACTTCATCTAATTCAAATGAAATTAACAGTACCGCTTTTCCTTTATCACGTTGCTCAATAAGGCGAGAGTGAATAAACTCAATTGCCCCTACGTCAAGACCACGTGTTGGTAGTGCAGCAATCAATAAGTCTGGATTACGATCAACTTCACGACCGATAATCGCTTTTTGTTGGTTACCACCTGAAAGGGCACGTGCTGGTGTCATTTCACCATTCCCTGTACGCACATCATATTCTTCAATGATTTGGCGTGCTTTTTCAGACACTTTCTTATAGTCCATAACAAAGCCCTTAGCGATCGGAGACTGATAATATGTTTGTAGTGCAATATTATGACCTATTGGGAAATCTAAGACTAAACCATGCTTATGGCGATCTTGTGGAATATGCCCAACGCCTTCCTCAGTAATTTTCCGAGGCTTCATATTTGTAATATCTTTGCCATTTAATTTAACAGTACCACTCTTTATTTTACGTAGACCAGTAATGGCTTCGATTAACTCAGATTGTCCGTTACCATCGATACCTGCAATACCAACAATTTCACCTTGACGTACTTTTAAGTTTAAGCTTTTAACCTTATCGATATTACGGTAGTCTGTAACAACCAAATTATCGATTGAAAGTACTTCATCAGTTGGGTTTGCCTCTGTTTTTTCGGTTTTAAATTCGACTTGGCGACCAACCATCATTTCAGCTAATTGGTTAGGATTTGTTTCAGCAGTGCTAACCGTTCCAATCCCCTCACCTTTGCGAATAATTGTCACACGATCAGAGACTTCCATAATTTCTTTTAGTTTATGGGTAATTAGAATAATAGATTTGCCCTCTGCAATTAAGCGACGCATTATTTGAATAAGCTCTGTAATCTCCTGTGGTGTTAAAGATGCAGTTGGTTCATCAAAAATTAAAATTTCTGCACCGCGGTATAGTGTTTTTAAAATTTCAACACGCTGTTGCATCCCCACAGTAATATCCTCGATTTTGGCATATGGATCAACATCTAAGCCATATTTTTCAGAAAGTGCTTGTACTTTCTTCGCCGCATCTTTAATGTTAACAATACCCATTTTCGTTGGTTCAGAACCTAAAATAATGTTCTCTGTTACTGTGAAATTTTCCACTAACATAAAATGTTGATGAACCATACCAATCCCTAAATCATTGGCCACATTCGGGTTTGTAATTTTAACAGCTTTCCCACGAACTCGAATTTCGCCACCCTCTGGTTGATACAAACCAAAAAGGACGTTCATTAAAGTCGATTTACCTGCACCATTTTCGCCTAGCAGTGCATGGATTTCGCCTTTTTTCAGCTGGAGGGTGATGTTATTATTCGCCACGAAATTACCGAACTCTTTTCGGATTCCTAGCATTTCAATCACATATTCCAATTTTGTCACTCCCTTAATAGGCACTTTTATCAATTTCGCCTTGACGTAATTGTGGCTGTCGCCACAGAAAACATTTTGTTGCTGTCGCTTCGTTGCACTGCGCTTTCGCACAGAAAACATTTGTTGCTGCCGCTTCGTTGCACTGCGCTTTCGCACAGAAAACATTTGTTGCTGTCGCAACATTGCACTGCACTTTTGCACAGAAAACATTGTTCACCGCTTAAAACTAATGCAAATACTTGCCATAATCCCTGTTGCTCAGCGTTTATCACATCGCACAACAATGAATTCAGCCAGAGATTAACTCTTCGTTCATTGGGCATTATGTACCCTATGCACAAAAAATCCCATGCCTATCTTGTCCTACTAATAGAGGTAGACAGTCTTCTAAATGAAGATAAATTAATACAGGAAAGGTCATCGTTAGAAACCTTTCTTCTATTAACTTGTTACCATCATTACTATTCTTGCGATAAGCTCATATAAAATTCTACCTCTACGATAATGACCAGTATAGTTAAATAGAATGTTACGAATAGTCAAAATATAACGATAGATTGAAAAATCATCATAAGGGCCTTCATAAAAAGTCCCTTATGATGATCAAAGGTGAATTATTTTTTCACTTTTTCTGGAACTTTAATTTCACCCTTAGCAATTTTTTCTTTATATTCATCAATAACCTTTAGTACATCTTCTGGGATTGCGCCACGAGAATCCGCAAGCTTCACGCCGTCTTCAGCTAAACCATAAGTAAGCGTTTTGCCACCTGGGAATTCACCTTTTTTCGCTTTATTAGAAATATCTACAACTGCTGTGTTTACACCTTTTAACATAGAAGTTAAAGTAACATTTGTTTTACCGTCTACTTTACCTTCTTCATATTGGTCAGCGTCTACTCCGATTACCCAAATGTTTGCATTAGGATCTTTTTTCTTACGTTCTTTTGCCTCAGAGAATACACCGTTACCAGTAGCACCTGCAGCGTGGAAGATTACATCTACACCTGAAGAGTACATGCTGTTTGCAGTAACTTTACCAAGGTCAGCTTTATCGAATGCAGCAGTATATTTTGATGTAATTTCGATATCTGGATTTACAGCTTTTGCACCTTCAAAAAATCCAGCTTCGAAGCGGTTGATAACTGGAATATCTACGCCACCTACGAAACCGATTTTACCCGATTTAGACATTTTCGCTGCAGCTACACCCGCTAAGAAAGCACCTTCTTGCTCTTTGAACAATACTGATACTACATTGTCCGCTTTTACTTCAGCGTCAATGATTGCGAAATGGTTATCTGGATTTTCTTCAGCGATTGCAGAAATAGAATCTTCCATCATGAAACCAATACCATAGATTAAGTTAAAGTCACGACGTAATAACGCGTTTAAATTTGAATCATAGTCTGCATCTGATTTTGATTGTAAGTAGTCGAAGCCGCCATCACCTTTTTTCAGGTTATGTTCTTTACCGAAAGCTTGAACACCTTCCCAAGCAGATTGGTTGAATGATTTATCATCAACGCCACCTACGTCAGTTACCATTGCTACTGAGAACGCATCTTCTTGGTTGCCTGATGAAGCGTTTTCATTTTCATTCTTAGTTTTTTCTTCCTCTTTCGTACCACATGCACCTAAGATTGCACTTGCAGCTAAAACTGATGATAATACTAAGCCAAATTTACGTTTTTTCATTTGATTAACCCCCCAAAGGTATTGTAATTAGCAGGAAAAAATTAGAAATGTTCTACACCCGTTTACGAACTACATGGAAGCTGAATTTATCAGCTCGGAAATAATTTTTTGAATACAGCACTACTTGATCATGATCATCGTAATGTAACTGCTTTAATACTAAAAGAGCTGTTTCACGTCCGCAATTTAAAATCGGTGAAGCTTGCTCATGATACCCGATAGGATCAATATATGTAACCGCATAGGCAACATGAATTTTACCGGATTGTTCAAGTGCAGAGAAAAGTGAAACTTCTTTTTTTTCTACAAAGTCAGTTGGCAGGAAGCTTGCTGGTAATCTGTCTATGCAATAAACTACCGGCTCGCCATCCGCTGTTCTGACACGTTCAATTGTGAGTATTTTATCCTCGCCATCACACTGGAAGCGTTTTAAATCTTCCTCAGCAGGTATGCTTTCCGTCGCCTTTAAAAAGCGGGAACCGGGTTCCATACCCGCTGCCTCGATCATGGAAGAAATGCTCGATAAATGCTCGATGCCTGATGTAAACAACGGCTTAGGGTTTACAAATGTGCCCACCCCATGTCGACGCACAATCACATTTTCCTCTTCCAACAGTCGTAGCGCTTCTCTAAGCGTTGCTCGACTGACTCCTAGTGATTTCGATAATTCAAATTCTGAAGGCAGTTTTTCATTTTCTTTAAAAACGCCTTTTTCAATGTCAGACTTTAAACGATCAATTACTTGAAGATAGAGATGACGATGATCTGCTTTTATAGTCACATATATCACCACCAAAATCAGAGATCAGACATCTGATGTACAACATTCCTACTAATCGTTCATAAATATAACATTTTTATAGACTGAAAGCAATTACACTTAATGTAATTGCTTTCGAATTTTTAAATGAACTTGGGCCTACTCGATGTATACAACATTGTTCAATTTTTTAATTTTATTTTGGTACTAATTATCGTATTGATGAATGAGCACTTGTCGAGGTTTACTACCCTCTGAAGGCCCGACAATACCGCGTTGTTCCATTTGATCGACAATGCGAGCAGCTCTCGAATAACCGATACGGAAGCGGCGTTGCAACATCGAAACAGAGGCAGTCTGCATACTAACAACTAACTGTACAGCCTCATCAAATAATTCATCCGTTTCCTCTAAAACTGTCTCTTCTTCGGTCGGAATCATTTCCTCCTGATATTGCGCCTTTTGCTGTTCTATAACAAAGTTAACAACTGACTCAACTTCTTGATCTGATAAAAAAGCACCTTGCACACGTTTTGGTTTAGATGCACCCGCTGGTAAAAACAGCATATCTCCTCGACCGAGTAAACGCTCGGCTCCACCCATATCTAAAATCGTTCTAGAATCGATTGCAGACGACACTGCAAAGGCAATGCGCGAAGGAATATTTGCTTTAATAACACCTGTCAATACATCTACACTTGGTCGTTGAGTTGCAATTATTAAATGAATACCCGCTGCACGTGCCATTTGTGCTAAACGTGTAATAGAATCCTCTACATCACTTGAGGCAACCATCATTAAGTCTGCTAACTCATCTACAATTACTACAATATAAGGTAATTTAGGGTGTTTTTCATCTGTTTGCTCATTTACTTTTTGTACATGACTATTGTAACCTTCGATATTACGGGTACCTGTATGTGAAAATAGATCGTAGCGGCGTTCCATTTCTGCCACAACTTTCTTCAACGCCTGAGACGCTTTACGTGCATCCGTAACAACTGGTGCCAGTAGATGTGGAATACCATTATAAACATTTAACTCCACCATTTTCGGGTCAATCATCATCAGCTTAACCTCATGTGGTTTTGTACGCATTAGGATTGATACGACAATACCATTTATACACACACTTTTCCCACTACCCGTCGAACCCGCAACAAGTAAATGTGGCATTTTATTGAGCTCAGCAAGTACTGCTTGTCCAGTAATATCACGACCAAATGCAACTTGCAATAATGCTTCTGGCTTTGCGCCGTCCTTAGTCTCTAACACTTCCCGGAGTGTAACAATAGCTACCTCACTATTTGGTACTTCAATGCCAATCGCTGACTTCCCAGGAATAGGTGCTTCCATACGAATATCCTTCGCAGCAAGTGCTAAAGCAAGGTCATCCTGTAAGTTTACAATTTTACTTACTTTCACACCTACGTCTGGTAATATTTCGTACTTTGTTACAGCCGGACCTAAATGAACCTGTGTAACTTTTGCCTTTACCCCAAAGCTTTGCAAAGTTTGCTCTAGCTTTTTCGCATTTGCCTGTATGACCGAATATTCGCCACTTTGGTCATGTTGTGGCGGTAATTGTAATAAATTATAAGACGGAAGTTGGTAGTCTGCATTCTCCACAGCATCTGCACCTTCAATATGAACATCATCAATAATCTCACCATGTTCAATGTCTTCATTTTCGGCCATTGCAAATGACTCTCGTTCATGAGACACATTTTGAGTAAAAGCAGAGATGATTGGTTCATGAGAAATCTCTTCCTCTTGTACTTCAGGCTCCTGATCAACGGCCGCAATTTCATCCTTGCTTTCTACTTTTGAACGGCGATTAGAAGGTTTTTTCGGCATATTCTTTTTCTTATCACGATGTTTCTTCTGCCACTTGCCAAAAAGGTCGGGCATTTTTTTCGCTAAATATGGAACAAGCGCCTTTCCTGTTACTAAAATTAATCCGATAAAGAAAATAACCCATGCAACGACTTTCGCACCTGCCGCCTCAAATAAAACATGTAGAGCACTAAATAACAGTGCACCCACCATTCCGCCACCAAGCGCATTACTTCGATTGATGATACCCTCAGAATTAATTAAAATTCGCCAAGATTCTCGCAAAACAGAGTCTGATAATAATCCACCAGATTTTGATAATTGTTCAAATAAAATGCCATGACTAAAAATTGTTAAACTCATAACAATTAGAAGCATACCTAATATGACACGATCATAAATGCTTATTTTTTTACGCCCAATCATCAGTAACACCGCAACGAAAATAAGCATAAAAGGCACAGCAAAATGTAAATTCCCAAAAAGGAACATCGTAATTGTTTGTAAAACTCGGCCAATCATGCCATATTCAAAAATCATAATAACCGCAAATGCAATTAAGATAAGACCTAAAATTTCATACATAAGCGGATGCATTTCTTTTTTCTCTGTCGTCGCTTTTCCTTTCGTGACTTTTCTTTTTTTACTAGTCGCCATCTATTTCACCTTCTTTTGCAATCCATTCTTTAATATGTAGCAAATAATAACATGTAGAACTTGATTATTCCAAAAAAACTCATCACCGTAACGTGGTGTTGATTTCCGTTCCAGCTGGACGCTTTGTTGCTGCCGCTTCGCTTTCGCACAGTTAAAACATTTGTTGCTGCCGCTTCGCTTTCGCACAGTTAAAACATTTGTTGCTGCCGCTTCGCTTTCGCGCAGTTAAAACATTTGCCGCTGGCGCTTCGCTTTCGCGCAGAGAAGAGCTTCCTGAGGGCGTCCGATGAGCCGCTAATCCCCAAGGAGTTGCCCAATCGTAACGAAGATCAACTTATTATAAATGGCATATATTATAACAAATATCATCTCAAACTTTCTGGATTGAGGAAAAAAAGGATTTTCCACCGTTTACATTCGGTTAGAAAATCCTTTTTCGTTCAACGATGATCTTTCATTTATCAATTGTGCCTTGGCATAATTGCGTCTGGAATCGGCTTTGTGCTTGCACAAAGCCGATTCCATGACATCCGCCGGAGGCTTTAACTTCTTTCAGCGGGCGTTTGGACACCCGCTGAAAAATAGCTTACATTCGCATTCATTTCACCACCTATAGAGGGGGAGACTTCTGCTGAAAGAAGTTAATATTCCATAATGATTGGGATAATCATTGGGCGGCGCTTCGTTTTTTGGAATAAATACGTATTCAGTGTATCTCGAATTTCTTGTTTAATGTTTGTCCATTCAAAAGTATCTTTACCAACGTATTTTTCAATAACATTTTTAGCAATATCAGAAGCTTCCACCATTAATTCTTCTGATTCGCGTACATATACGAAACCACGCGATAAAATTTCTGGACCAGATGCAATTTTCTTTTGAGCACGGTTTAATGTAACGACAACAATGAAAATACCATCCTGCGATAATAACTTACGATCGCGAAGTACTATGTTCCCTACATCACCTACACCGATACCGTCTATTAAAACATTACCAGCTTGTACACGGCCACTCATTCGCATTTTACCATTTTTATATTCTACAATATCCCCTTTATCGGCGATAAAAATTTGTGATTTTTGCATACCTAGCTGTTGAGCAAGCTTAGAGTGAGCAATAAGCATGCGATACTCACCTTGCACAGGGATAAAATACTTTGGTTGCATTAAGTTTAGCATTAACTTTAAATCTTCTTGGCTACCGTGACCCGATACATGTACATTTTTGCTAGATGTGAGAATTTCAGCACCTGCTTTTGCGATCGAGTTCATCGTATTAGCCATCTGTACTTCCATACTAGGAGACGGTGTAAATGTTATTAATACTGTATCGTTCTTTTTAATTTTAATGTCTCGGTGATGTTTGCGGACAATTTTCTCTAATGCATCAAGTGGCTCCCCTTTATTACCTGTAGCGATAATAATAATCTCATCATCTTGATACTTTTGCATTTCTGAGATAGGGATGATTGTATCTTCTTCTACTGTTAAGTAACCTAGATTTGCACCTAAATCCACAGCTTTTTCTAAAGGTTTCCCTACAATAACTACTTTGCGGAACGACTTTTGAGCTTGTGTTAATACTTGCTGTATACGAATAAAATTCGATGCATAAACAGCAACTAAAATACGACCTGGTGCTGAATGGAATGTTTTTGATAATTGCTCTTCAATCACAATCTCAGATGTCGTATAACCTGGTCGCTCAGCTTCACTCGACTCAGATAGCAGCATAAATACGCCTTCTTCTCCTAGCTGAGCCATTTTTGCTAAATCAGGCTTAAACTTACCTGTCGCGGATTGATCGAATTTAAACTCACCTGTATGAACAATTGCTCCTTCAGATGTATGGAACACTACCCCTAACGAATCGGGAATACTATGTGTTGTATGGAAGAATGTCACATACGTTGAGTTAAAATTCATACGACTACGGTTCGTAACCTCAAAGAATTTCACCTGATGTGGTGCAGGCAATTCCTTTAAATGTTCCTTTGCAAGTGCAATTGTTAATTTTGATCCGTACACTGGCGCTTTCACTTTTTGTAATACATAAGCAATTGAGCCAATTGCATCTTCATGACCATGTGTTAAGAAAATCCCTTTCACACGCTCTTTATTTTCTTCTAAATACGTAATATCTGGAATTACGATATCAATGCCCAGCATTTCGTCTTCTGGGAACATCAATCCGCTATCCACTACAAATAGCTCTTCGTCGATTTCTACTACGTACATTGCTTTTCCAATTTCGCCAACGCCACCAAGTGGGATGATGCGAATTAATTCATTTTTCTTTTTTGTCAATTTATTTCCTCCTAAAAAATATCCCGAACAGCAACCACTTAAGATTTATTATAAGGTTTGCAAAGCTTTTGCACAAATTAAAAATGCAGCTTTCATGATAGAAACAGAAATTTATTGCTAATTTTATTTCTAATAGATGGAAAGTAGGCGGAGGATGTAGCATCGCGAAAGGTTTAATTTTATAAAAAAAAGCGAAGCGAGCTTTTGGAGATTGGGATATAGTGCGGTTAAAGCCATTTTCAGTAATGTTTTTTCTTCTTCCATATAAATAAATCGATGATTAAAAGATAAAAACAATTGACTATAAAAATAGATCTAAATACCTTGATAGATTCTGGATTCCTACCTGAGAGAATATCAGTCATCCCTGAGCAGTTATCCTCATTGGGACGATACTCTATATTTTTTCGGGAAAGTGTCTCACCTGTCTACGAAATATCCAAAGAAAAAAGACCGTAAACAAACTAAAAAAATTCGAGTTTGTCTACGGTCTGAGGATTTACTATTTAGCTTTAATTACAAATTAACTAAAGGTACTTACTTCTCTAAAGCTTCTCGCTTTTTCTTGATACGTATCCCAAATTCGGTCAAAGTTTGCTTTTTCTTCTTCTGTCATTTCCATCATTGGTAAACGAACATTAAGTGTATCAAAGCCTAATTTGGTCATCGCGTATTTTACAGGCGATGGGTTTGGCTGTGCGAACAGCGCACGTACAAGTGGTAATAATGCTCGGTGAATTTTGGCTGCTAGCTCGTGATTTCCTTCTTCAAACGCTTTAATCATTAATTGCATATCATTCCCTACAACATGGGCAGCAACTGAAATAATTCCTGCTCCACCGATTGCTAGTAGTGGGAGTGTTAAACCATCATCACCACTATACACTAAGAAATTATCATCTGAATCAACATTCTCAATAATATCGCCCATTTGATCTAAATTGCCACTCGCTTCTTTTATCCAGGCAATATTAGAAATTTTACTTAAAGCAACAGAAGTTTCATAGGCAACATTGACGCCTGTACGTCCTGGCACGTTATAAAGCATGACAGGTAAACTTGTTTCTTTTGCAATCGTTTCAAAATGCGCGAAAATACCGCGTTGATTTGGCTTATTATAATATGGTGCTACAAGCATGATACCATCTGCGCCATTTTCTTCAGCCTTGTGCGTCATTGCTATAGAGTAAGCCGTTTCGTTATCTCCTGTACCTGCAATAACCGGTACACGACCTGCCACTTTCTCTACTGTAAAACGTACAACTTCAATTTTTTCTTCTGTGGACATAGTTGGGTTTTCAGAGGTTGTGCCACATGCGACAATACAATCTGTACCATTATCAATCAAATGATTAATAATACGTTCTAGTTCTGGATAATTAATCGTGCCATCTTCTTTGAACGGCGTAATCATCGCCGTTCCAATTCGACCTAAATTCATCCTTACACCCCTCTTATAGTAAGTTATCCTCTAGCATTGCTTCAGCAATTTGAATAGAGTTTAATGCCGCGCCTTTCAAAAGATTGTCGGAAACGATCCATAAGTGGAATCCTTTTTTATTGTCTAAATCTTGACGGATACGCCCTACAAAAGTAGCGTCTTCCCCTTCTGCATAAATAGGCATTGGGTAAGTCTGTGTTGCGATATCATCTTGTAATACGACACCAGGCGCATTGCGTAATACTTCAAAAATTTCCTGTATTGTTGCTTCTTTTTCTACTTCAAGATAAACAGATTCAGAGTGTCCCGAAACGACTGGCACGCGAACGCAAGTTGCGGCTACTTTTAACTCTGGTGCATGCATAATTTTCTTCGTTTCATTAATCATTTTCATTTCTTCGTATGTAAAGCCATTGTCTGTAAATTTATCAATTTGTGGAATGACATTACGAGCGATTGGATAATGACGTTTGTCGCTACCAGAAGGTAAAATATTTGCTTCTACATCCTTACCTGCATCCCAATTTGCACTTTGTGCCTTTAATTCCTGAATAGCAGAAACACCTGCACCTGAAACTGCTTGATATGTTGATACAATAATTTTTGTTAAGCCAAATGCTTGACGAATAGGTTCAAGTGCAGCCATCATTTGAATCGTAGAGCAGTTTGGATTTGCAATAATCCCTTTATGCTTAGCAAGATCACCTCGATTTACTTCTGGAACAACTAATGGTACGTCTGGATCCATGCGGAAATGACTCGTGTTATCGATCACTACTGCACCGCGTTTTGCCGCTTCTGGCGCTAGCACTGCTGATACCGAACCACCAGCTGAGAATAAAGCGACATTGACGCCATCAAAAGCTTCAGGTGTCGCTTCTTCAATTGTATATGTCTTCCCATTAAATTCGATTGGTTTTCCTGCTGAACGTGCTGAAGCTAAAAACTTTATATCTCCGATTGGAAAATTCCGTTTAATCAGTTGTTCCATCATTTTTGTGCCTACTGCTCCTGTTGCTCCTACTACCGCAACTGTTAACTGCTTTGTCATCTGTCATCTCTCCTTGAATCCAAGTTACATAATGTGTGCTATTGTATCACAAAAATACTGAAAATTGTGTGTAATTTGAGAATTATTTTAAATATTGTACCAACAGTGGCTGTAATTGCTTTTTCTCAGTAATCGCTTCATAAACAGTTTCGACCATTTGATCAAAATCAGCAATCAAGGAATTTGGTTTTGAATGTGGCGAGTCCTGCCCAAATGGAATAAAATAAATGTTTTTAGCATTTAACAGCCTCATTATATTTATACCATTTAAGCCAAGTGCATCATTCGTTGATATACCTAGAACAACAGGCGAACCGTTACGCAATGTTGCCTTCGCAGCCATCAATACAGGACTGTCTGTTGCTGCATTTGCAAATTTACTAATACTATTTCCAGTCATCGGAGCTATAACCATCGCATCCAATGGATTGGATGGCCCAAATGGTTCTGCCTCTTTAATAGAAGAAACAACCTTTTCTCCCGTTAATTCCTCTATTTTGGCAATCCATTCCTCACCAGTGCCAAAACGCGTAGCCGCATGTAAAACGGAGTGTGTAATGATTGGAACAACTGTTGCTCCTGCATCTATAAAGTTTTGGATTTTAGGTACTACGTCCGCATACGTACAGTGGGAGGCCGTAATACCTAAACCAATTCGTTTCCCCGTTAGCAATTTTCTTCCTCCTCTATTGCCTTGCACAATATTGTCGCAGCATCATGCGCAAAGTATTTCCCAGGTAATGATGGCAATAGCACATACGTTTGTAATTGTTCAACGTCTATATCTAAACAGCCAGGCTCCGAAGCCAAATCATATAGTACAGCCGGGACATGATCTTGGAATGATTCAGTAATCCACTTAGCAGGAATCGTATTGACAAAAATCCCATCATTAATTGACCATTGGCGGTCATCTAAATCCGTAGCTTTATAACCATATGCCTTTGCTTCACTCACTTGTACAACTGAACGCGCTACTATATGGACATTAGCGCCCATCTTGACGAGTAAAGATGCGAGCATTTTGGCAGTGCGCCCAAATCCTGCGATAGTAAAGTTTTGTCCGTAAATACATTTTTGCTCGAGTCCATAAAACGTGGCGATAAATCCCTCTGCTGTTAATCTTGCATTTTGCCAAATAAATGATTCTTGTTGTAAATAGCAATTTGTTTCATTTTTCTCAAGCAATTGCTTCCAATGCATCGTTAAACGCCCTGTATAAAACTTAACTTGAGATATCCCATAAAGCTGTTCCACTTCAATTTTTAGTGGAAGAATAGGAAGAATAATTCTATTTGGTTGGAATTCTAATACAAGCTTATTCAACTCTTCATTCCAAACTGATGTTCTTTTATAAAATACAGTTCTCGATGGGCTTCTTAGCATGGTAGCTAATTCCTTTAACCTTAGATCCTCACCGATAACAAGCCATTTTTCATTTTCCAAAAGCTCACCTCACTGTAAAAATTCTGACTGTACTGTCGTTGTTTTGTTAAATAAAATTCGATCTTCGCCTATTAGTATAATTTCGTGCCAAGGTATCATTTCACTTACTTTCACTTTCTTTTTCTGAAATGGCAATTTATCTTTCACAATCTCAAAACCATGAATTTTTCCTGTTTGCACATCTAATAAACATTCCGTATGTGCCAATATGCCAAAGTGTACGCCACCCTCAACTTGAATTAACTCTTTATCCACCATCTCTGATAGTAGCATGCCTCATCTCCCTCCTTGAACCGTTACCTCAATATATGCCGAGTTTTTGCAATTCGTGACCCTTACCCAAAGTCTGAAATGTGCATTTACTAGCACATTTGTAAATAGTGTATATATACAAATGTGTGAAGTGAGGAATTTGTGCAAATCCATTTGAGCAACCACAAGCGTTTTACCATTTTAAGGGAGTGCACTAACTAAAAAATTAATGGCAGGTGACACACTACCATCTATTAGTGCACTTGCTTTTCGCGATATGACAAAGTGGTGGGCTTATGTTGTTTTAAGCGAGGTGGATTTATCGAAACGGTAACTGGAAAAGGAAGCTTTGTTACAGAAAGAAATCAAGATTTTCTACGCGAGGAATTATTGCGTCATTTTTAAAAGTATATGCAGCAAGTGGTTTGAACGGTCTTAACTGCTGGCTAGCAAAAGAGGAAGTACAGGAGTTATTTACATTATGAATACTATTGAACTTCATGATTTACATTAAGGCATGAATGGTTTTCTCTTAATTCAGTACCGAGGTTATCATTGGTTTTACTGGACCGAGGAGTCGACTGCGAAATTTTGCTATTCGGCAAGGATGTTGTCGAACATGAAATATCGATTAAAAACGACATCGGTGTAGTTTTTGACGATTTTCATATACTTGAAACGCTCAATGCGACGTAACTCGACAAGACTATGGAAAAAGGTTTTAAAATATGGGATAGTGATTGGCACTATTTAAAGGAAGTAATGAGGAAGTACGCAAAATACCAGAGGCACTAGTTCATAAAAATAAAG
This sequence comes from Lysinibacillus sp. NPDC056959, assembly GCF_042674095.1. Taxonomy (NCBI): domain Bacteria; kingdom Bacillati; phylum Bacillota; class Bacilli; order Caryophanales; family Bacillaceae; genus Lysinibacillus; species Lysinibacillus sp. NPDC056959. Next base: position 57,718 of record NZ_JBHURE010000001.1, read on the forward strand.
TATACGATGAAAAGGCTTCGATTCATCTTTGTTCAGTTTTATATCCATCATCTAGACGAGGCAAAAAGGGGGCGTCATTTTCATGATTAGCAAGAGAAGTTTTTTAAAGAATAAAAAAAATAGGTTGCCGTAAAGGGGCGACCTATTTTTTATCAATTACTACATGGACTAACGTATCGTTCGCTATATCAATTATAAATGCCTTACCGAAGCCTACTACATAGCGGCCTTCCAATGGTGTGAGCTCAAATAGTGAGAAATCAAGTGTACGTAACAGCTCCATCATTTTAGCATTAAACAATTTATTAAATGCTGCAAATACATCCTCATGTCCTTCATTGCCTAATGTCTTTGGTTTACATTGCCAACGTGCTCGTTCTGCTGCAAATGGATTTGGTGTCACTGCCTCATCTGCCACGCAAAGTACATCTACAAGTTGAGCCTGCTCCATGAGTTGGAAATGCTCTGCGATACGACTAATATAGACGTAAAATTTACCATTCAAACGCACAAATGGGGTAGTGCTACTAAAAGGTTTCCCTTCTCGATCCACAAGACTTAACACACAACTTTTCTTTCCTTCAATAAATGTTTCATAGCCTTGCTTTACTTGCTCAATATCCATTTCTTTTTGCATCTTACTTCCTCCTATGCCTTGACAGTACTTTTTAATTGAATCCGTGGAGCACTATCCCATGATACATATTGAATTTCTGCATCCATTCGGTATATTTGCTGAATCATCTGTTCGGTCATTACCTCTTCAGGCGTGCCAACTTGGGCGCGTTGACCATCCTTTACAACTACGATTTTATCACTATAGCTAGATGCTTGATTTAAATCATGAAGCACCATCACAATCGTCATCCCCATTTCGTGATTAAGCTCTCTCACTAATTCTAGAACTTCATGCTGATGTGCGATATCTAAGTATGTCGTTGGCTCATCCAACAATAAAATTTGTGGCCGCTGCGCCAAAGCCATTGCTATCCAAGCTCGCTGTGATTCACCACCCGATAAAGCTGCAATAGGCTTTTCTCTGTAATGTGTGAGATGTGTTTTCTCAAGAGCCCAATCAATAATAGCCTCATCCTCTGCATTTAAACGCTCAAACCATTTTTTATGTGGATATCGTCCGTATGCCACTAGGTTTTTAACAGATATATCAGTTGGAGCCTGATTTTTTTGACTCAACATGCACATTTTTCTTGCTATGTCTTTGGAAGAGAGTCGACGGATATTTTCTCCATCAAAGATAATGGTTCCTTCATTATAAGGCTGCATACGTGCAATAGCTTTTAAAATAGTAGATTTTCCGGAGCCATTGGGTCCAATAATGGATAGGACCTCACCTTTTCCAACTTCAAAAGAAAAATTATGGACAACTTCCTTTTGTTCATAGCGGACATATAGCTGTTCAATTTTTAACATTAAAACGCCTTCTTTCTCATTAAATATAAGAAGTAAGGTCCACCAATGACAGACATAAGGATGCCCGCTGGAATATCGAGTGGCGCAAACAAAGTTCGTCCACCAGTATCAGCAATAAGTAACACAATAGCCCCCATCGCCATACTCATTGGTAGTAAATATTTATAGTCTGAGCCTACAAGCATTCGAGCCATATGCGGTACGATTAAACCAATAAAGCCAATCATTCCTACTGCTGCTACCGAGATTGCCGCTAAAAATACAGCCAAAATAGATAACATAATACGAATACGAGTTACATTTTCCCCTAAATTTACTGCTACTTGATCTCCTAAACGTATAATATTTGCCTTGCGTATCGCAAAAATAGATATGACCCAACCTATTATTGCGTACAAATAAATCATTTGCAGTGAAGCGTTTCCCTTGGCCGCTAAACTACCATTCATCCATTGCACTGCTGATGGTAATCGATCACTATAAAGAATCGATAAAAATCCAATAACACCACCGCACAGTGCATTTACTGCAACTCCTGACAAAATAATAGTAATTGGTGTAATGCCTGTTCGTCGCCAGGCCAGTGCATAAATTATAGTTGCGGCAATTAAGCCCCCAATAAAAGCTGCGGCTGGGATAAAGTGAGTGAATTCTGGATTTGCTAATAAAATGATTAAAACAAATGCCGCTGCTCCACTTGTAACACCCGTCAGCCCTGGATCAGCTAGTGGATTTCCCATTACGGCCTGCAATAATGCACCTGAGATTGCAATATTAGCTCCAACTATTAGTGCTAATAAAACACGTGGTAAACGTATATCCCAAATAATTGTAGTATATACGCCAGCATTATCACGTCCATTGACAATTGTTGTTAGAATATCTGGGATTGCAATTTTTACACTACCTAGCCCTATCGCAACAATAGCTGCTACCATTGTTAACACAAAGGTCATGATAATAATTATTCGACTTCTTGTTGTACTAATCATAGGAATACCTCATTGTTATTTGTAAAAATAATCAGCGATTGTTGTAAGTGCTGTCTCAACATTAGAAATGGAAGTTACACCAAACGTACTATAATCAAGCATATGGATTTTGTCATTTTTATAAGCTGAGAGTTGTTTCCATGCACTGTTTTTTTCAATCTCTTCTTTGAACTTATCTTCATTTGCTCCATGGTCACCTGATGCTAATACGAAAATGATATCTGGATCAGCAACGACAATGTCTTCTAGATTCATTGCAGAATAAGTTGATTCTGCTTTTAATACTGATTTTGCAATATTATCAGCACCTAAACGCTCAACTAGACTACCTAGATATGATTTTTCATTCATAACCATAAAGGAGTCAGATGTTCCGATCACAAGCATGACAGATGGAAGTTCCTTTCCTTGTGCTTTTGTTTCAAGTTCCTTTTCCTTTGCGACAATGTTTTGAAGTAATTTATTCATTTCTTCTTCTTTTCCAAAATATGTACCAAGTACCTTGAAGCTCAATTTTAAGTCATCATATGAATCTGTCGGTAGATAGGCTGTTGTTAAATTCATTCCCTGAAGTGCTTGTTCTAGTGAACTTTGTAGAGAAGAAGCTCCAATTATTAAGTCAGTTTGTAAACTCGATATAACTTCTAGATCTGGTGCCATAGGTGAGCCAATTCGTGTAATAGCATCGAAATCTGCTGGAATCGGATTTGTCGATGTTGGAACACCTACTGGTTCTATATCAAGGAGATGTAGCATCTCTGTTAAAGGAACCGAAGTAGTAACGATTTTTTCGGGAACTTTTGCTGGAAAGCTAGCTAATGCTTTTTGAAATTCCTCCTCATTTACACCATCCTCAAATTTCCCCTCTTGTACTTTAGTTGATTCTGATATTTCTCGTTGCTGTAATGTCTCGTCTTTTTGTATCTCCTTATTTTCCTCTTTTTCTTGTTGTGAGCATCCAACTAATGTAAGTGATAATGCTAGAAGCCCTACACCTAACCAATTTTTCATACTAATACTTACCTCCAACTAATTGATAATGATTTTCAATATCAACTATACTATCAAACTTTATTGAGAATATCAACTTCTAATTGATAATGAGCATTTTCAACTAAAAAAAGAAGAACCTCGAAAGCTATCGAGATCCTCCTATTATCGAAAAACGATGTCAGTGATAATGAAAAAAGGAACACAAAACTATAGTAATAGTTTTGTGCTCCTTTTAAATTTAAGCTTCTGGACCAATAATTGAAATGGCTGGCTCAGCTTTTAAAATTTTTGCTATTAAGCGATCGACCGATTCCATTGATACGGCATCGATGGACGCTAATACTTCATCAACCGAACGATGTTTACGATGCACTAACTCACTTGTACCGTTGCGATTCATACGAGCACCTGTCCCCTCTAGACCGAGAACAAAACTACCCTTCAGCTGTTCCTTCGCATTCATAAGTTCTTCCTCTGTCACACCACCAGCTACGATATCAAGTAATGTCGCATCAATTGTATGTTGAAGCTGTGATAATTGCTGACGACTTGTACTACCATAAATCGTAAATGCGCCAACATCAGCATAACAAGATTGATAAGAAAATATCGAATATGCCAAACCACGTTCTTCGCGTACTTCTTGGAACAAGCGAGAGCTCATATTACCACCAATAATATTATTAAGTGCAATAAAGCTATACATATCCGGATCCTTTACACCAATTGCTGGATATGAAATGGCTAAATGTGCTTGCTCCGTATCGCGAGTTTTAGAAATCTCTCCTGGATAAAAATGAGGATTCGTTAACACAGGCTCAACTACAAGTGGAGATGGTTGATAGTGGCCAAATAACTCTTCAATTGTTTGTATGAGCTTTGCAGAAATATTTCCTGCTATTGAAATAACAACTGATTCTGGACCATAATGTTTAGCCATATAGTTACGGATCATATCTGCTGTAAATGTTTTTAAAGTAGCGGCAGTTCCTAGTATTGGACGACCGAGTGAATCGTTTGGATACATGACTTCCCATAGCTTTTCATGAACATCATCATCAGGTGCGTCTTCACTCATTAGTATTTCCTCTAATACAACTTGTCTTTCCTTCTCTAATTCTTCCTCTGCAAACGTAGAATTAAAGAACATATCCGCTAATATTGTAACGGCAAGCTCAGCATGATGGTCTAAAACCTTTGCATAATAACAAGTGTTTTCCTTAGATGTAAAGGCATTTAACTCGCCACCAATTCGGTCAAATTCTTCGGCAATTTGGCGAGCTGTTCGAGTTTTTGTCCCTTTAAAAAGCATATGCTCGATAAAATGTGTAATACCATTTTCCTCAGGTAGCTCATAACGAGATCCTGCATTAACAAAAATGCCTAGCGCAACGGATCTTACATGATCGATTGGCTCAGACACAATACGCACACCATTCTGACATGTATGTACTTGTACCAAAAAATCTCCCCCAATTCATCTCTGGTTCAACATTAAAGGCAATGTGAAGCATACCGAAATTTATATGGATATCTCGAATAGAGCCAGTTTCCTTATAGTTGATTTAAAAAAGGCTGCGCATAATACGCAGCCTTTTCTACAATTTATTATTTATCTTGCTCAGCGCGTTCTTTTTCCTCTTGGATAACTACTTTACGAGATAAATTCACACGACCTTGCTTGTCAATTTCAATAACTTTTACAAGTAATTGATCGCCTAGTTTTAATACATCTTCAACTTGTTTTGTACGTTCCTCTTGAATTTCAGAGATGTGAAGTAAGCCGTCTTTACCAGGGAATATTTCACAGAACGCACCGAATTTTTCAATACGTTTCACTGTTGATAAGTAATACTCGCCAACTTTTGCTTCACGTACGATGTCTTCGATAATTTGTTTTGCACGAGCGTTCATTTCTTCATCTGCAGAAGAGATGTAAATTGTACCATCTTGCTCTGTATCAATTTTTACGCCAGTTTCTTCAATAATTTTGTTAATTTGTTTACCACCAGGTCCGATAACATCGCGAATTTTATCAGGATTAATTTTCACGATTACAATTTTCGGAGCAAACGTAGATAATTTTTCACGTGGTTCTGCAAGAGTAGCAAGCATTGATTCTAAAATGTGCATACGGCCAATTTTAGCTTGTGTTAATGCTTCTTCTAAAATATTGCGTGATAAACCATCAATTTTAATGTCCATTTGAAGTGCTGTTACACCTTTAGCTGTACCTGCAACTTTAAAGTCCATATCCCCAAGGTGGTCTTCCATACCTTGAATATCAGTTAAAATAGAGTAGTGTTCTCCTTTTTTAATAAGACCCATTGCAATACCAGCTACAGGTGCCTTTAATGGAACACCAGCATCCATCATTGCTAACGTTGAAGCACAGATAGAAGCTTGAGATGTAGAACCGTTTGATTCAAGTACTTCCGATACACAACGGATTGTATATGGGAATACAGTTTCATCTGGAATAACTGCATCAAGAGCACGTTCGCCTAATGCACCATGACCGATTTCACGACGACCTGGTCCACGAATTGGGCCCGTTTCCCCTACAGAGAATTGTGGGAAGTTATAGTGATGCATAAAGCGTTTTGATTCTTCCACACCTAAACCGTCGATAATTTGTACATCACCAAGTGCACCTAATGTACAAATAGAAAGGGCTTGTGTTTGTCCACGCGTAAATAATCCTGAACCGTGAGTACGTTGTAATATGCCTGTTTCAGAAGAAAGTGGACGGATTTCGTCTAACTTACGACCATCTGGACGAACTTTATCTTCTGTAATCTGACGACGTACTTCGTCTTTAACCATTTTATCTAGAATTGTATAAACTTGCTTCATTGTTACGTCATCCGCTTCTTGCTCTTCATAAGAAGCAATAACACGGGCTTTTACCTCTTGAATAGCCTCATCACGTGCATGTTTTTCTGCAGTTTGAATTGCATCATGCATGTCAGTCTCACAAGCTGTTTTTATATCTGCTTGAATCGCTTCATCAATTTCAAATAATGTTATCGGTAATTTTTCTTTCCCTACTTCTGCAATAATTTGCTCTTGGAAAGCAATAATTTTTTTGATTTCCTCATGACCGAACATAATAGCTTCTAGCATTACTTCTTCCGGTACTTCTAGTGCACCTGCTTCAACCATGTTGATAGCGTCCTTGTTACCTGCTACAGATAAATGGATTGTTGATTGATTAGATTGTTCTACTGTTGGGTTCACGATAAATTTACCGTCAATATATCCAACTTGTACACCTGCAATCGGTCCGTCGAATGGAATATCCGAGATAGCTAACGCTAAAGATGAACCAACCATTGCAGCCATTTCAGACGTGCAATTTGGATCGTTAGACATAACCATTGAAATAACTTGTACTTCGTTACGGAAACCATCTGGGAACATCGGACGAATCGGACGGTCGATTAAACGGCTTGCTAAAATTGCTTTTTCAGATGGACGTCCTTCACGTTTAATAAAGCCACCAGGAATTTTACCTGCTGCGTATAAACGTTCTTCGTAGTTTACTGTTAATGGGAAGAAATCAAGTGGTTTCGGTGATTTTGACATTGTTGCTGTTGAAAGTACAGATGTATCACCATAGCGTACTAAAACGGCCCCATTTGCTTGTTTAGCTAACTGTCCAACTTCGATTACTAGCGGACGGCCAGCCCATTCATAGGAATAGACTTTCTTTTCGTTCATTCAATGAACCCCTCTCTATTATAAAAACACTTACTTCGTCTGTATGTACTAATAGTAAGTGTACCAAAAATGCTTGTTCTATGCTAAATATTTCATCAAATAATCATACATTTAAATTCAGTTATTGCCAATTTATTTAGGATTTATTTCTGTATTTGATTGAAACAAAGTTTTTTGCTTGAAATTCGTGTCATATATATGCTTTTTTTCGCAATAGCAAAGTTAACTGCCTTCTTAATGTTTATAAACATAAAGAAAAAGCGGGATTAATCCCGCTTTTCGACAATTAGCGACGTAAGCCTAAACGAGTGATTAGTTCACGGTAACGTTGTACGTCAGTTTCACGAAGATATTTTAATAGGTGACGACGACGACCTACCATTTTAAGAAGACCACGCTCAGAGTGGAAATCTTTTTTGTGTGTACGTAAGTGAGTATTTAGAGAGTTAATTTCCTCTGTTAATACTGCAACTTGTACTTCTGGAGAACCAGTGTCACTTTCGTGAGTACGGTACTCAGCAATAAGTTCGTTTTTACGTTGTTTTGAAATAGCCATTTGTATGGACCTCCTAAATAATTGTTAATCCCCATTAGCACAGTAAACGTTGGAGTCATCGATATACCGAGCTAAGGTTAAGCATATTATGCACTTATGAATGTTACCATAAATCAAAAGGTCAAGCAAGTGTTAACGTAAGCCTATTCAAATGCTAAAGCAGATTTAGTCTCATCTCCATAACGTGGAGTTGATATCCGTTCCGTCTGGGCGTTTTCCTGGGTGCGCCCAGTCGTAATGAAAATCAACTTACTATACAGAGTATACGTTTCCAAATGCCATTCCTAACTTTCGGAAATGACCCCAAAATAGTCAATTGCTTCTTGTTTATCCTTTTCGATTTGGGCTTTCAAAGCTTCAATCCCATCGAATTTTCGTTCACTTCTTATACGTTTATACCAAGCGACATGCACTTCTTCACCGTAAATATTTTTTTCGAAGTTTAATATATGGACTTCGATGGATAATTGCTTGTCATTTGGATCTTTAAATGTTGGTTTATAGCCTACATTACATACACCATCATACCATTTATTTTGCACAAGTAATCGAACCGCATATACTCCGCTTGCTGGGATATAAGTTCCCTCTAACGCTTGGACATTAGCAGTTGGGAAACCGATTGTGCGTCCTCGCTTATCACCATGTACAACGATACCCGTAATTTCAAATGGTCTTCCTAGAAGCAATCTTGCTGCTTCCATATCCCCCTCTTGTAAAAGCTTTCGGATACGTGTAGAGCTAATTTTTTCGATATCGTCGGTTTTCTTTTCAACAACCGTTACGCCGTATTCTCCATTACTCAATGCACGCATATCTTCCATTTTACCTTTACCGAATGCACCAAAAGAATAGTCAAAGCCAGCTGTAACATGTTGAATGTTCAACCCACGAATAAATGTATCAATAAATGCATCAGGTGAAAGCTTTGCAAAATCAGAAGTGAAATGTACAACAAATGCTGTATCCACGCCCTGTTCTTCAAATAGCTGCAATTTTTGCTGTAATAACGTTATATAAAATACTTTTTCGTTACGACCGCCTAGCACTAAAGAAGGATGTGGATCGAATGTCATAACAGCCGTTGGAATTTGACGCTTGTCTCCTTCTTCCTTCGCTGTCTGAATAACTGCCTGATGCCCTCTATGTACACCATCAAAAAAGCCAAGTGCCAATGAATACGGTTGCATGCTTTCTCGTTGCTGTAGCTGGTGTGGGTATTTTAAATGAATGACCTCCATACCAAAAATCCTCCTACTCTATCGTCGGAAACATCTTATGTGGCTTCATAAACCCTTCCTTTGTAGGATGGGCTTGATAGACCGCAACTGCTTTCCCACTGATTCCAAAAACAATTTTATCATGTATCTTTAATAATGCATCTGCGGGAAGCACTTGTCCATTGAAAATTTCTTTTTCATTAGCAGAAGTTATTTCAATAAATGGATAGTCTGTCAATGCATACTCAACTGGTAAAATGCAAGTATCGATTTGTTCAGCTTCCATCAGCTCAGCTACCTGTGCCAATGTAAAGCAATTTTCTTGTGTAAACGTACCTGAGGCTGTGCGTACAAGCTCTTTCATATGCGCAGGATAGCCAAGCGCCGCTCCGATTTGCACAGCTAATGTTCGAATATACGTCCCTTTACTACACGCTATCCGTACAGGGAATGTAATTTCTTGTCCTTCATGTAGTTCAACATCATCTAGTAGCTCTAATGCATAAATAGTAACTTGACGTGTCGGTCTTTCGACGATTTCACCTTTTCGAGCATATTCATAGAGACGTTTACCATTTACTTTAACAGCTGAAAACATTGGAGGCGTTTGTTGAATGACACCTGTAAGCGAGGCTAAAACTTCTTGCAATTGAGTACGTGTGAACTTTTTATTCGTATGATCTTGTTCAACCGTTTCTCCTTCTGCATCTTCAGTTGTCGTTGTACGGCCAATTGAAATAACCGCTTCATAGGTTTTTCCAGCATCCGTTAAATACTCTGCGATGCGTGTTGCTTGACCAATACAAATTGGGAGAACCCCCTCAACACCAGGGTCAAGTGTACCTGTATGTCCTACTTTTTTTGTGCGTAAAATTTTTCGTAATTTAAAGACGCAATCATGACTTGTCATGCCGCGTTCCTTCCAAAGCGGTAAAATACCGTTCATAAATTCCCTCCTAATATCCAATAAAAATAACAGGTGTGTTTTTTTAATCATCTTTATCCATTCTAATAAATAGAAAGCTCTGATTTCCGCTACGGGCTACTCGCTTTGTCGCTTTCGCACAGATAAAACATTTGCTTTCCCGCGGGAGTCGAGTAGCCCTACGCTACAATCAGTTAAAAATGGGCATATATTAACAAAACAGCAACAAAAAAATCTTTTTATCGCTCCATTAATAAATCTATTTTCCCCTAATCAACACGCCTGTAAAAAAATAGAGTCACAAATGTTTTATTGCATTTCCGATAAATTTAAAAAGCCTGCCTGCATGAACATGCATATGGCAGACTTTTTTAGTTATCTTATTCTTCGTGTAAACCACGTAGCAATGTATCAATACGGTTCCCATATTCAATCGATGAATCGAATTCAAAAATTAGTTCTGGTGTACGACGTAAGCGGATTCGTGAACCGATTTCTGAGCGAATAAAACCAGAAGCCTTTAATAAAGCTTTTAGTGTATCCTCTTTTTCACGTTCATTGCCTAGAGTTGTAATATAAATTGTCGCTTGCTGTAAATCACCTGTTACTTCAACACCAGTAACAGTAACAAAACCAACACGCGGATCTTTTATTTTACGTCCAATAATATCACCAAGCTCTTTTTTCATTTGCTCGGCAACGCGGTTTGAGCGTAGAGACATAGTTTGTCACCTCAATTTCGATGTACAGAAAGTTGTGTCCTCACTTACACATAGTTTTTCATGCAAAGTGGTAAATCATACAACACAACTTCTAATGTAACTTATAAATAGTCCCGCCACACATTTAGCTGTTCCCAAGATGGATTTGACTGTAAGTAGTGAAGCGCGTGATTAATTTCACGCTCGGCTGCTTCTTTTGAAGAAGAAACAGCAACAAGCGCTATTTTCGTGCGTTGCCATACATTTTGATGATCAATTTCCGCAATCGATACATTAAATTTTTGTTTCGTGCGCGTAATCATACGCTGTAAGACAGCACGTTTTTCCTTCAACGAATGAGCAGTTTGAATAATGAATTCAACCTCTGCGTAAACGATCATTAAGCTCGTTTAACTTCTTCCATAATATAGGCTTCGATAATGTCGCCTTCTTTAATATCGTTGAAGTTTGTAATTGTAATACCACATTCGTAACCTCGGGCAACTTCTTTCACTTCATCTTTGAAACGTTTAAGTGTATCTAATTCACCTTCAAAAATTACTACATTATCGCGAATTACACGTACGCCTGAATCACGAGTTACTTTACCTTCTGTTACATATGAACCAGCAATTGTACCAACTTTTGATACTTTAATTGTTTGTCGAACTTCTGCTTGACCAATAATTTTTTCTTCAAATTCTGGATCAAGCATACCTTTCATTGCTTGTTCAATTTCTTCGATTACTTTATAGATAATGCGGTGTAGACGAATATCTACGCCCTCTTCTTCTGCTGCACGTTTTGCATTAACATCTGGACGAACGTTGAAGCCGATAACAATTGCATTTGAAGCCGCAGCAAGAGAAATATCAGATTCTGTAATCGCTCCAGCGCCAGTGTGAATAATTTTCACGTTTACGCCTTCAACATCAATTTTCATTAATGATGCAGCCATAGCTTCTACAGTACCTTGAACGTCAGCCTTAACAATTAAGTTAAGCTCCTTCATTTCGCCTTGACTCATTTGTTCAAATAAGTTATCAAGCGTTACGCGTTGTTTTTCTGAACGTTGTGCTTGAATCGCTGACATTGCACGAGTTTCACCAACTTGACGTGCTGTTTTTTCGTCTTCAAAGACTACGAAACGGTCGCCAGCTTGTGGTACATCATTTAAACCTGTGATTTCTACTGGCGTTGATGGCCCAGCTTCTTTTCCACGACGGCCTTTGTCATTCACCATAGCACGTACACGACCATAAGTATGGCCAACAACAATTGGGTCTCCCACTTTTAATGTTCCATCTTGTACTAAAAGTGTTGCAACAGAGCCTCGACCTTTATCTAACTGTGCTTCAATTACTGTACCAAGAGCTAAGCGTTTAGGGTTCGCTTTTAGTTCCCCAACTTCAGCTACAAGTAAAATCATTTCAAGTAATGTGTCAATGCCTTCGCCTTTTAATGCTGAAATCGGTACGAAAATAGTTTCGCCGCCCCAAGCTTCAGGAACTAGGCCATGCTCTGTTAACTCTTGCATCACACGGTCTGGATTAGCTGAAGGTTTATCCATTTTGTTGACTGCAACAATAATTGGTACTTCTGCTGCTTTTGCGTGGTTAATTGCTTCTACTGTTTGTGGCATAACACCATCATCCGCAGCTACCACTAAAATCGTTAAGTCAGTTATTTTCGCACCGCGCGCACGCATAGTTGTAAACGCAGCGTGTCCTGGTGTATCAAGGAAAGTAATTTTTTTGTCGCCTTCAGTTACTTGATAAGCACCGATATGTTGCGTGATACCTCCAGCTTCGCCAGCGGTAACTTTAGTATTGCGAATAGAGTCTAACAATGTAGTTTTACCATGGTCAACGTGACCCATAATTGTTACTACAGGAGGACGTTCTGATAACTCCGCCTCGTTAACTTCTTCTGTTTGTTCGAAGTGTGTTTCTAAATCCGTAATATCTACACGAATTTCTTCTTCAACTTCTACACCATAGTCTGCACAAATTAATTCAATTGCATCCTTATCTAATTCTTGGTTAATTGTTGCCATCACACCAAGCATAAATAATTTTTTAATAACTTCTGATGGTTCACGGTGTAATTTTTTTGCTAATTCAGCTACAGAAAGTGATTCAACAAAAGTAATTTTTTCTGGTAATTCCTTCTGCTTCACTGGCTGACTCGGTTGATGTGTTTTTGGATGGCGACGTTTTCCGCCATGGATTCCTGGTTTTGGACGTTGGTTGTAACCACCGCCACCTCTGCGATTATTATTATTATTATTGTTATTATTATTATTTTGTGTCATATTTCTATTTTGATTACCTTTTATATTCTTAGATTTTTCGTTAGACGAATTTGAGTTTTGACGCGTTTGTTGCTGATTATTTGCTTTAGGCTTAGAAGTAGCAGATTGTTGCTTTTGCCCTTCTTGCTTTTTTACCGGTTGCTGCTGTTTTTGCGAAACATTTTGAGTAGGTTGCTTCACATCTTTATTATTTTTAAATGATTGGTTTAACTTTGTCACTATGTCATTTTCTAACATTGACATATGATTTGTTACGCTCACATTTAATTTATTTAGTGCTTCAATAACCTCTTTACTCGTTTTATTCACTTGTTTCGCATATTCATGAACTCTGATTTTGGTCATCTGCTCACCCCCGATTATTTTTCGTTGAGTAGACTAGACAATTTACTTGCAAAACCTTTATCGGTAATAGCTAAAGCCACTCGGGCCTCCTTACCTGTAGCATGTCCTAGATCATAACGATCACCAATTACATGATACTCAACGTTGTAGTACGTGCATTTATCTTGAATTTTTTTGCTAGAGTTTTTAGAAGCATCGTTTGCAAGCAGTACTAGCTTAGCATTACCATTGCGGACTTCCTTTACTACTAACTCTTCTCCTGAAATCACTTTACGGGCTCTTGCCGCTATTCCAAGCAAATTATGCACTGCTTGATTGATCATAATATAGACTCCCTACGAATCAACAAAATAAGTTCTTCGTAGATTTCTTCAGGGATTTTTACATCAAGTTGATGCCCTAAAACATTTTTCTTACGGGCGATTTCAATCGCTTTCTCTGATTTAGAGACATAGGCACCACGTCCAGGTTTTTTCCCGGAAACATCTACACTTACCTCGCCCTCTTTCGAACGAACGACACGAATCATTTCTTTCTTTGGTAGCATTTCACCAGTAGCTACACATTTTCGAAGAGGTACTTTTTTATTAATAGCCATAAGAATCACCTTTCCTCTCTGAAGCTTGTCGTAAGAGGTGGACTAGCCGTGCACTACATTGGTTATATACTTGCATTTTAATTAAATACCGTACTATTTTCAATTGTAGGCTCTGCCATTATTCAGTCGGCGCAGCCCAACGCCTACTGAATAATGGTAGTTAACTAGTCACACGGGCTTTCTTACTTATTCTTCGTCGTCTTGATATAAGTCAACTGTTACATCAGCAAAATCACTTTCTTCATCCTCAGCAGGTATGAAAGTGCTTGTAGCAGATGGATAAATACCTAACTCACGAGCATCTGTTTCACTCTTAATATCAATTTTCCAGCCAGTTAACTTCGCAGCTAAACGAGCATTTTGACCACGTTTACCAATTGCTAGTGATAATTGATAGTCTGGAACAACAACTGTTGTAGATTTTTCTTCTTCATCTACTTGAACATCTAAAACCTTTGATGGGCTAAGAGCATTTGCTACAAATACAACTGGATCTTCTGACCATTCAACGATATCGATTTTTTCGCCGTTCAATTCATTTACAATTGTTTGCACACGAGCGCCTTTTGCCCCTACACATGAACCTACTGGATCTACTTCTTCGTTATGTGCATAAACAGAGATCTTAGAACGGTCACCTGCTTCACGAGCAATTGATTTAATTTCTACGATACCTTCGTAGATTTCAGGTACTTCCATTTCAAATAAGCGGCGTAATAAACCAGGATGTGTACGTGAAACAATTACTTGTGGTCCGCGTGTTGTACGTTCAACCTTTGTAATATAGACCTTGATGCGGTCGTGTGGATGATATGTTTCACCTTGAATTTGTTCGTTTTGTGGTAATGCAGCCTCTACTTTTCCTAGACCTACGTAAATATTACGAGCATCTAGACGTTCAACTACACCCGTTACGATATCATCTTCACGGTCCACATATTGCTCGTAAATTAAGCCACGTTCTGCTTCGCGCACTCGTTGTGTAACAACTTGTTTCGCTGTCTGTGCAGCAATTCGACCGAAGTTTCGAGGTGTCACTTCCTGCTCTACGATATCTTCTAATTGATATGCAGGGTTGATTGCCTTAGCATCTTCTTCAGAGATTTGTAAACGATCATCTTCTACTTCTTCAACAACATCTTTACGTGAAAAGACACGAATAGAGCCCTTATCTAAATTTAAGTCCACACGAACATTTTGTGCTTGATTGAAGTTGCGTTTGTAAGCTGTAACTAATGCCGCTTCTATTGCTTCAATTAACACATCTCTTGAAATTCCTTTTTGTTCTTCTAGCGCATTTAGCGCATCTAACAAATCACTACTCATTTTATTTTCACTCCTAAATATGCATTATGCTTAAAAATCGATGGCAAGTCGTGCCAATGCGATTTTTTCTTGTTCAATTGTTACTGTAATTTTACGCGTTTTAATGCGTACTTCCATCACTAATGTATGTTCATCGTATGACGTTAAGTAGCCTTGGAATTCCTTCATGTCCTTAATGGGCTCATAAGTTTTAACATAAATAAATTTGCCAATCGCTTTTTCAAAATCAGTGTCTTTTTTCAATGGACGTTCTGCTCCAGGTGAAGAAACTTCTAAATAATAGTTTTGTGTAATTGGATCATTTTCATCCAATAGCAAACTTAGTCGTTCACTAACTTGAGCACATTGTTCAATGTCAATCCCACCCTCAGGTGTATCCACATAAACACGTAAAAACCAGTTACGTCCTTCTTTTACGAACTCGACATCTACAAGCTCAAGATTCAACTCTTCAACAATCGGTTTAGCGAGCTCTTCAATTAAAGATGGTACTTTGCTCATTGTTTCCTCCTGTATCTATCAAATTCTGGCGTAATAAAACAGAAATTCCACCAGTAGCTTTGGTGAAATTTAACGGTCTTACCTGCTGTTAGTCAAAAATTTGTTTTGCTACGGTATAACAACAGAAAAGAGCGGGAAGGTCCCACTCTTTTGCTGGAAAAATATCAACAAATTATTACCATAAGGATAGCATAGTTTACAGCACAATGCAAATTTCCTTTTTATAGACATCTAATCCATTATGCCTTGACATAATTGTTGCTGTCGCTTCGCTTTCGCACAGATAAACAATGTGTCCAGAAATCAAAATTGCGCTTAAATTAAGCCCTCACTACAACGTGGGATTGATTTCGGTTCTAGCTAGGCGCTTTTCTATAGTTGCCCAGCCTTGCCTTCAATCAACTTATATACTTGGTAGACATTTTAACAAATGTCATCCCCAACTTTTATTAGACTTAATTTGAACAAAAGGCAGAGAAGTTATTCGTGATATTGAAGAAGATGCCTTCAAGCTAACTTTCGTAATTTTAGAAAAGTGATAACTGATTGGCATCAGGCATTCCTTCTAAACAACCCAATTGATCCATATATTCTATTAATGTTTTGGATACTCGACCTCGTTGCTGTAAATCTTCCTTCGATAAAAACTCTCCGTCTTCACGTGCTGCCACAATTTGTTTAGCCACGTTTGTACCAAGTCCAGGAATCGCATCGAATGGTGGAATTAAAGAGTTCCCATCAATGATAAATTCACTAGCCTGCGAACGATATAAGTCCACTTTCTGGAAGTTTATACCACGTTCACACATTTCAAGTGCTAATTCCATTACAGTTAATAGGTTTTTCTCTTTTGTTGAAGCATCTAAGCCCTTCAGATTGATTTCATCAATTTTTGTACGAATCATTTGCGGACCTTGTACCATGGCAATTAAATCAAAATCATCTGCACGAACTGTGAAATACGCTGCGTAATAAAGGATTGGGAAATGTACCTTAAACCATGCAATACGCACTGCCATTAACACGTACGCGGCAGCATGGGCTTTCGGGAACATGTATTTTATCTTTTTACATGATTCGATATACCAGCCTGGTACTTTATTCGCTAGCATTTCCGCTTCAAATTCGTCAGATAATCCTTTCCCTTTACGCACGGATTCCATAATTTTAAACGCCAGTGACGGTTCTAGATCTTGATAAATTAAATACACCATAATATCGTCACGACAGCCAATTACTTCTTTCAACACACATGTACCATTTTGAATTAACTCTTGCGCGTTACCAAGCCATACGTCTGTTCCGTGTGATAGTCCTGAAATTTGCACGAGCTCCGAGAATGTTGATGGCTTTGTATCTTCAAGCATTTGGCGTACAAAACGGGTACCGAACTCAGGAATGCCGAGTGTTCCTGTCTTACAGCCAATTTGTTTTTCTGTTACGCCTAAAGTTTCTGGCGAACTAAAGATTTTCATAACGACTGGATCATCTGTTGGAATGGTTTTTGGATCTATCCCCGATAAATCCTGCAACATCCTAATCACAGTCGGATCATCGTGCCCCAATATATCAAGCTTTAAAATATTATCGTGAATGGAATGGAAATCAAAGTGCGTTGTACGCCATTCTGCATCCTGTGCATCCGCAGGGAATTGTACTGGTGAGAAATCAAAAATATCCATATAATCTGGTACTACGATAATTCCTCCAGGGTGCTGTCCTGTTGTACGTTTTACGCCTGTACAGCCTTGTACTAAACGATCTACCTCGGCACCGCGGAAATGTAGGTTGTTATCATTGGCATAGCCCTTTACGTAGCCATACGCTGTTTTCTCTGCGACTGTACCGATTGTTCCTGCACGATATACATAATCTTCACCGAATAATACCTTCGTATAATTATGGGCTTGTGGTTGATATTCACCAGAGAAATTCAAATCTATATCAGGTACCTTGTCCCCTTTAAAGCCAAGGAACGTTTCGAATGGGATATCTTGTCCATCCTTTTTATACGGTGATCCACATTCCGGACAATCTTTATTTGGTAAGTCATAGCCCGAGCTTACTGAACCATCATTAAAAAACTCTGAATGCTTACAATCTGGGCAAATATAATGAGGAGGAAGTGGATTCACTTCAGTAATCTCCATAAAGGTTGCCACTAATGAAGATCCAACTGAACCACGGGAACCTACTAAATAGCCATCAGCTAATGATTTTTTCACAAGCTTCGCAGAAATTAAGTAAATTACTCCGAAACCATGGCCTAAAATCGACTTTAATTCTTTTTCAATTCGGGCCTTCACGATTTCTGGTAGCTCTTCTCCGTATATACTATGAGCCATTTCATAAGTTAAATTTGTGACCTCATCATCTGAGCCTTCAATTTTTGGTGTGTATAAATCATCTTTAATGGGCTTAACATCACCAATCATATTTGCGACTTTTTGAGAGTTGGTAACAACTACTTCTTTCGCTAGATCCGGCCCTAAAAAATCAAATTCTTTAAGCATTTCATCCGTCGTTCTGAAATGAACCTCAGGCAGTTTCGATCTATTTAATATGTTGGCACCACCTTGAGAGCCAATTAATATTTGTCTAAACATTCCATCTGTCGGATCTAAGTAATGAACATTACCAGTTGCTACAACAGGTTTATCGATTTTCTTCCCTAGCTTTACGAGCTTGCGAATAATATCTTCAAGTGTCCATTCATCACGTACGACATTGCGCTCAATTAACGGTGCATACACAGCCTTTGGTTGAACTTCAATATAATCATAGAATCTCGCAATTTGCTCTGCTTCCTCTGGGGATTTATTCATCATCGTCTCAAATAATTCACCATTATTACAACCTGATCCGATTAATAATCCTTCTCTATATTGTTCTAGAACCGCTCGTGTTACTCGAGGTACTCGATAGAAAGTTTTTGTATGGGCGTGAGTGACTAATTTAAATAAATTTTTTAGTCCAGCATTGTCTACTGCTAATATCGTGCAATGCATTGGTCGTCCTTTTTTATAAGCATCTCCGCCCCCGATATGCTTATTAAAGTCGTCGTGATATTTAATACCTAATTCATCCGCATCTTTTAACAGCTGTAAAAGTAAGAAGCCAGTTGCTTCTGTATCATAAATAGCTCGGTGATGCTGAGTTAAATCAATGTTGAATTTTTTACAAAGTGTATTTAAACGATGGTTTTTCATCGTTGGATAAAGTAATCGGGCTAACTCCAACGTATCAATAACTGGATGAATTGTTCCCTCTAGTCCATATTTTTTATAGCCTGTATATAAGAAGCCAATATCAAATGATGCATTATGGGCTACTACTATGCCATCTCCGATAAATGCATGGAACTCCTTAATGACTTGTTCCACTTCTGGCGCGTTACGTACCATATCATCTGTAATACCTGTCAGTTCAATGGTCGTCGCTGAAAGTGGGTGATGGGGATTGGCAAAGCTTTCGTATTTGTCGATTACCTGCCCATCTTTAATTTTCACCGCGGCAAGCTCAATGATCGTATCGTAAGCAGTAGATAGACCTGTCGTCTCTACGTCAAACACGACATAAGTATCATCATCTAATAATCGATGCTCAGCTGCATAAGCAATCGGTACACCATCATCTACTAAATTCGCTTCCAAACCATAAATAACTTTTATACCATGTTTCTTCCCTGCTGCATAAGCCTCTGGGAAGGATTGTACAACAGCATGGTCGGTAATAGCCACGGCTGGATGACCCCACTTCGCAGCCTGCGAAACAAGTCTATCAACTGGTGTTACAGCGTCCATTGTGCTCATTGGTGTATGCAAATGCAATTCAACCCGTTTTTCTCCCTCTGGCGCCTTATCCTGTCGTGTTTCTTTTTTAATTTCATTAATATCGTTTGCCATAACGATTAAATCACGAATGAATGTGTCAGTTTGTACGGAGCCTCGAACTTTTACCCACATACCCTTTTTCAAATGTTGCATAAGTTCCGCATCATCATTATCACGTGAGAACATTTTTACAACGATGGAATCCGTATAGTCAGTAATTTTAATTTGCAATAAAGAACGACCGCTTTTCAGCTCTTTAACTTCTGCATCAAATACAAAGCCTTCAATGATCACACGACGTTCTTCCTCAACAATGCGTTTAATTTCCATTGTTTCATCATCTTTAATTAACATACCAAGCTGAAATGGTCGATCACCAAGATTCGCAATAGCAGGATTTTCTTTCTTCTCCTTCTCACGTTTTTGGTAATCTTCTATCGCTTGCTGAGCTAAAGCGGCTTCTTCTAAACGCCTCTGTTCCATGAAAGCTTCCTGTGCCGCAATCATTTCTTCTGTTTGATCTTGGAGCACGAAATCTAACACAATATGCGGAAAGCCGAACTGACTATAGCTTGCAGAAAGCTTTTCTGCATACTTTGTTTTCAGCATCATAAATTCCATTTCCTGCATGCAGGATAATGTAATTTTTTGCCCATTCCACATAGGCACTTGCGATACTAGGCAATTTTTCAAAGTTGGCGCCATCTCATCGATTTGCCCTACTACTGTTAACCAATATTGTTGGACTAGCTCCTCCGTCACATTTTTCTCTTCCGTATCAAAAGTTGTGTGGATTTCAGCGATAGCTGAAAATTTCTCAGCCAAACGAGTACGAAAAAGTTGGTATAGTGAGAAAGGAAGTATATCTCGTAATTTAATGGAAAAATTCCATAGCCTGTTCTTTTTGTGTACAGTTAGTCGTGATAATTCACCTTCCTCAAAAAAGGACATATACACATCATCTGTTAGTTCTAGTTGTTGCAAGAGCATTTGAAACCTTGATCTTGCTTCTTGTTGCTGTTCCAATCTATTGACACCTACTTTCAAAAAGAGGCAGTCTTACATGCCCCATGTTTTATTTCCTCACCAACGTCTACGATTTGAAGGAACAAATGCGCTAAAGCGTTCGTTTACATCCGACAAGCGCTGGAGAGCCCGAAGCAAAAGTAAGCGATCTACCTACTTTTGCCAGAGGGATCGAAGCGACCTCGAGGATGTAGCGCTTAAGCCTAGACTGAAAAAAATTCGCACCCTTTCCACGGGCGACCATCAAGCCTCACAAATCCTAAACATCTATGAATTCATGCTTGGCTCGCTGTCCCCGAGAAGTGGCGCGAATTTTTTATCTATTTAATACCTTTGGGACAGAGGTCCTTCTTAAAAATCAATGTTGCCTCGGCATAATTGCGTCCGGAATCGGCTTTGTGCTTAGGCCTGCGTGAGAGCCGACACGATGTCGGTCATTTCGGTAATGCCACAGGACGTGGCGTTTTTACCGATGCAGGTCAGTTAGCCGTTATCGCACGGATGCGATGATTTTAGGCTAACATCCCTTAAGAACTCATTTCCGACTCCGTGACAACCGCCGGAGGCTTTGGGCCAACCACGATGTTGGTCACTCAGTCGTTGCCACAGGACGTGGCGCTCTTAGACTAAGTTCCTCTATTTCAGCGAGCGTTTTGATATCCACTGAAAAGTAGCTTAAACCCGCATTCATCTCACCAACATAGAGGTGGGTAACTTCGCTGAAAGGAGTTAATGTTTGCGGAAAAATTCATTCAAGCGATCAATGACCTCTTCTTTTTTCCATTCGAACGTTTCACCTGTTTGACGGAATTTAACCTCAACAATACCTTCAGTTGCTTTTTTACCTACAGTTACACGGACAGGTAAGCCAATTAAATCAGCATCTGCGAATTTAACCCCTGCACGCTCTGCACGATCATCTAATAGCACATCATAACGGTATGATTTCAATAAACCGTATAGCTCATCAGCTAAGGCAACTTGTGATTCATCTTTTGTATTAACAGGTACAACATGAATATCATAAGGAGCTAATTGTGTTGGCCAAACAAAACCATTTTCATCTTGGAAATGCTCTGCAACAGCAGCTAAAATACGTGATACTCCAATACCATAGCATCCCATAATAAATGGCTGTGCCTTACCTTGCTCGTCTAAGAATGTACCATTCATTTTTTCAGAGTAAGTTGTTCCTAATTTGAAAATATGACCAACCTCGATACCTTCTGCAAATTTGATAATACCTTGTCCATCTGGAGATGGGTCACCCTCTTGAATAAAACGAATATCTAAGTATTCATTCACCGCAAAATCACGCTCTGGATTTACATTTACAAAATGGAACCCATCCTCATTTGCACCGGCTACACCGTTACGAATCGATTTAATAGCATTGTCAGCTACTACTTTTACGTCTACTGGTAATTTAACAGGACCGATTGAACCAACTCCACAGCCTAATAATTCGCGGATTGCCTCTTCACTAGCAAGTTCAACAGAACCAGCATCAAGTGCATTTTTCAGTTTAATATCATTAATTTCGTGATCTCCACGAGCAAGAACAACAACTAATTCACCATCTACGTCAAATACTAATGACTTGATGACATTTGAAGAGTCAACATTTAAGAAAGCTGATACTTCTTCGATCGTTTTTTGATCTGGTGTTGCCACTTTTTCAAGGTCTTTTAATGCTGCATCTGATGGTTGATAGTCTACAAGAACTTCTGCCATTTCAATGTTCGCAGCATAGTCAGATGTATCAGAGTATGCAATTGTATCTTCCCCAATTTCAGAAAGCACCATAAATTCATGTGTACCTTTCCCACCAATTGAGCCTGCATCTGCAATAACTGCACGATAGTTTAAACCAAGACGAGAGAAAATATTTGAATAGGCACGATACATATCATCATATGTTTCATCTAAACTTTCACGCGATGCATGGAAAGAATACGCATCTTTCATAATAAACTCTCTGCCTCGTAGTAAACCAAAGCGAGGACGCTTTTCATCACGGAATTTAGTTTGAATTTGATAAAGTGTTAACGGTAATTTTTTATATGATTTAATTTCATCACGTACTAATGTTGTAATCACTTCTTCATGTGTTGGCCCTAATGCGAAATCACGATTATGACGATCCTTTAAACGCATTAATTCTGGACCATATTTTTCCCAGCGGCCTGACTCCTGCCATAGTTCTGCGGATTGTAATGAAGGCATTAAAAGTTCAATTGAATTGATTGCTTCCATCTCTTCACGAACAATATTTTCTATTTTTGTTAACACACGTTTTGCAAGCGGTAAATACGAGTATACCCCACTTGTATTTTGACGAATAAACCCTGCACGCAGTAATTGCTTATGTGATTTTACCTCTGCATCAGCAGGTACTTCACGTAGCGTTGGGATAAATGTTTTACTTTGCTTCATTCAGTGTTCCACCTTTTTTTAATAAATAAGTTTTATACTCTAATTAGCATAAACAAATTTAGCTTTGAACGCAATGTTTCAAAAAAATTGCGCTCAAAGCTATGTTTTTCCAATCAATCTCCACCTCGGCGTAATTGCCAGGGCTTCTTCTAAATAATGTTTTACTTGAAAAGCTTAACTTCATTTAGTTAAAAGAAAAATCTTTGTATATCGTTCCATGTAACAACAACCATTAAGATCATCAATAGGACGATACCTACAAAATGCACAAGACCCTCTTTTTGACGATCGATTGGTTTACCTCTTACTGCTTCGAAGCCGAAAAACAATAGACGACCACCGTCAAGTGCTGGAAGCGGTAATAAATTCATAATACCAAGGTTAATACTTAACATTGCAGCCCAATTCATTAAATTGATGAATCCATATTGAGCTACTTGCTCTGTCGCTTTATAAATGCCTACTGGACCTGATAACGCATCTATCGTGAATTTACCGGTAATTAACATACCAAGCAATTCAAATATTCGAGCAGTCATAGTATACGTTTCTTGAGCGCCATAAACAACAGCCTTTAACGGATTAAATTCACGTGGGCTCTCATACTTAACCCCTATTTGACCGTATTTTTCGCCATTTTGTTCTACTTCTTTAACCTTCATATTTAGGTTAACTCGCTGACCATCTCGTTCAACCGTAACATTAATATTTTCGCCTGGATGATCTTGTACAATGGCAGCTAAATCTTGCCATTTTTCAACTGCTTGTCCGCCAATGTCAACTACTTTATCACCTGCAAGCATGCCTGCCTGTGCAGCTGGATCATTTTCCACAACTTCTGTTATGATTGGCTCATACGTAGGTACACCATTAATTAATCCAATTAGCAAATAAATAACAAAAGCTAATATAAAGTTAAATAACGGACCAGCAAATATTGTCATAGCACGTTGACCGACTGTTTTAGCGTTAAATTGACGATCGTATGGTGCGATTAACGTTTCTTTACCGTTTTCTACGAGCATACAATCTCTTGCAACATTATAACGAACTAATTTTTCTTCTTCATCATAGCCTTCTACAAACAATTCCTTTTCTAAATCGGCACGCTCAACTTCTAAAAATAATAAATCTGGTAGTTGCTTATTATTTTGATTAAAGATTATTTTCTTTACAACATTATCTTCATCTACAATAAGTCCTACTCGGTAACCCGGCTGTAGTTCGGTACCATCCATGTCCTCACCAGCCATACGAACGTATCCACCAATTGGCAATAAACGTATTGTATAGATTGTTTCACCGTGTGTTTTCCCATAAATTTTTGGTCCCATACCGATTGCAAATTCTCGAACCATAATTCCTGCTCGTTTCGCAAACAAGAAGTGACCAAATTCATGAAAGAATACAAGTAGGCCAAATATTAAAATAAATGCAATAGCTGTTTGCATAATACCCCACCTTTAAAAGCGAATAGTTAACGATATCTTCTCTCTTTATTTTACCATGTTTACCACTGTTTTTCTTGTTTCACTGTCTACATGCAAAATCGTTTGCAAATCTGGTACTACTATATTGTTATGTGCTTGCATTACACGCTCAATCGTTTCATCAATTTCAAGGAATGTTATTTTCCCTTGTAAAAATGCTGCAACTGCCGCTTCATTCGCTGCGTTCATCGCTGTTAAAATTGTACCACCTGTGCGCCCAGCCTCATATGCTAGACGTAATGCTGGATAACGTTCAAAATCCATTTCTTTAAAATGAAGTTGACCAATTTGTGCTAAATTAAGTCGTTGTCCGTTATGCAGTGGCATACGATCTGGATAGCTTAATGCATATTGGATAGGTACACGCATGTCCGGCGTACCTAGCTGTGCAATGACACTAGTATCATGATACTCAACTAGGGAGTGAATAATACTTTCTCTATGCAAAAGTACATCTATTTTATCATAGGGCATATCAAATAAGACATGTGCTTCAATAACTTCTAGTCCTTTATTCATCATTGTAGCTGAATCAATCGTAATTTTTGCACCCATTGACCAATTCGGGTGATTTAATGCATCTGCAACCGTAACATGCTTCAATTCCTCGCGTGTTTTGTCACGGAAGCTACCTCCAGAAGCTGTAATAATTAATCGTTCAATATTTTTCGGATTCTCACCATTCATTGATTGGAAAATCGCAGAATGCTCACTATCTACTGGTAAAATTGTTGCATTATATTTCTTGGCCTCTGCCATTACTAAATGTCCAGCAGTTACAAGCGTTTCTTTATTGGCAATGGCAATTGTTTTGCCCATGCGAATTGCAGCTAATGTCGATTCTAGTCCAACGCTTCCAAGAACCGCGTTTACAAGCACCGCTGAATCAGGATGTGTAGCAACCTCTACAAGCCCTTTTGCACCAAACGTAAACTGTACTTGTGGATATTCTTTAGCGAGCATAACTGCATCTTCTTCTAGTTGAACAGATACAAGCTCTGGCTTTAAAGTTTCAATCATTTCACGCGTTTTTTCGATATTTTTTCCTGAAGAAAACGCTACTAAATGAAAGGCATCGCGTTGTTCTTTTAAAATATCATAGGTTTGCCAACCGATTGAACCAGTTGCACCAAGTAAACTAATTTTTTTCACGACAAATTGTCCCCTTTTTCTATCTCAACAAATGATATAGCACGATTATTACCTCTTTGTTTAGAGTAAAATGCTATTATTATGGCTCATCGTCAGATCGTAGAGTTGATATCGGTTTCGACTGGGCGCTTTTTACAGGCGTCCGATGAGCACCTATTGTTTTTAGTTACCAAAAAACATGTAAAAAATGTAGTAAAGGCACGACGAATAGCAGACTATCAAAGCGGTCTAAAATACCGCCATGCCCAGGTAAAATATTTCCTGAATCCTTTACGTCAAAATGTCGCTTTATAGCAGATTCCACTAAATCGCCCATTTGCCCAATAATTGACGCAATGATTGTGATGAAAATAAGTGAGACATAACCATTTGCAAATGGATAAATTGCTTGCATCGCGACAGCAAAGATTACAGCAATGACTATGCCACCTACAAAACCTTCCACAGTTTTCTTCGGTGAAATTTCTGGCCAAAGCTTATTTTTACCTAATTTTCTTCCAACAAAATATGCACCTGAGTCAGTTGTCCAAACTACTAGTAAACAATATACGACAAACTCTAGACCATAGCTTCGTGTTTCAATTAAGTAATGGAAACCTAATCCGACATAAAACGCACCTAATAAAATAAATGCAACTTCATCGAATGTAATTTTATTTTTCACAAGGACTACGTAAATGAGCAATAGCATCATTAGACCATACACAACCATTAAATCAGAGGAATAGCCAATTGCTTCTACTACTTTACTTGACCAGTCCTTTGGTATAACAAGTAGTATTAATGTTAGTAGCCCTAAAAAACCAGGCACTGAAAAAATTGAAATACCTTTCATTTTTAATATTTCATAAAAGCCAACAACAGCCATTGCAAGCACAAGAATTGTAAATGGCACTTCTCCATAAATAACAAATGGAATAAATAGCGCTGCTGCAATTATTGCTGTGATAATTCGTTGTTTCAAGTTGTTCCTTCTCCCTTCAACCCACCGTAACGGCGATTACGTTTCTGATAGTTTTCCACCGCTTCCAGTAAGTTTTCCTCGCTAAAATCTGGCCACAATGTATTTGTAAACCAAAATTCTGTATAGGCGAGCTGCCATAACATAAAGTTGCTTAAGCGTACTTCACCGCTTGTTCGAATTAATAAATCTGGCTCTGGCAGATGAGCCGTCATTAAATGAGATGTCAAACATTCTTCTGTTATTTCTTGCATCGTTAATTGACCATCCTGCACCTTTTGAAGCATTGTTCTCATGGCGCTAACCATTTCGGAACGACTTCCATAATTCAGAGCAAAATTTAATATTAATCCTGTATTATGTTTCGTTTCCTCCATCGCCTCATACAACGCTTTTTGCGTATGTGCAGGTAATAAAGATGGATCCCCAATCATTTCAACACGTACATTACGCTCCATCATTTCAGGTAAAAAGGAACCTAAAAATTCTACAGGTAAACGCATTAGAAAATCGACCTCAGGTTTTGGTCGCTTCCAATTTTCTGTAGAGAACGCATATACCGTTAAAACTTTAATTCCTAAATCGGATGCAAATCTAGTTACCTTTCGGACTGTCTTCATACCTTCGTGGTGCCCAGCAACACGTGGCATAGCACGTTTCTTAGCCCAACGTCCATTTCCGTCCATAATAATCGCTACATGGGCAGGAATCGGCTCGTTTTTAGCAAGGGCAACACGTTCCTCCAATGATTGTGAATCCATATTTATTTGTTTACCTAATAGCTTTTTAAACATGCTAACTCCCCCACTACAACTAATCGGACGTATACTAACCTATCATAACAAACAAAAGCGCTTTTTGTCTTTTTTTCCCCTCTAAATTGACTATGTATGAACTATCTTATTTTAGAACTACACACATTTTAGGATGATCTCCGAAACGTGGGGTTGATTTCCGTTCCGACCGGGCGCTTTACCGCTGACGCTTCGCTTTCGCGCAGAGCAGAGCTTCCTAGGGGCGTCCAGTCTTTACTCCAATCAACTTATCCTCATGACATACGTTTTAACAAAATGTCATCCCCAACTTTAGGTTGATGATTCCTTTATAAAGATAGGCTAGAAAACTTTTATCACGCCCACTCAAGTATGATTATTAAGAGCTATTTCCCTTATTTCGTTCATTCCTCAATAATGTTTTTCTCTTCACGTAAAAAAACAGTTCTTCTTAATCTTAAAAGAAAGAAAAAATAGATGAAAGGTATTTCTCTAAAACAATTAAAAGTTAATGTATAAGACTTTACTGAACCTTTTACATAATCATTTAAAAGTAAAGAGAAAAGACGTCCTGATATGTATAGGACGCCTTCATCTCATCAAAAAGTTCCATCATAGATGTGCAAAGCAAATTATGCTTACACGTCTAAAATTTCTTTTTCTTTTTCTTTCGTTACTTGATCTACTTTAACAATGAATTCATCTGTTAATTTTTGAATATCTTCACCGTAGCCACGTAGACCATCTTCTGTGATTTCGCCAGCTTTTTCAAGTTTTTTCAGATCATCATTAGCATCGCGACGAACATTACGTACAGCGATTTTTGCATCCTCTGCTTCTTTTTTCACTTGCTTCACAAGATCTTTACGACGCTCTTCTGTTAAAGCCGGGATCATTAAACGAATAACAGATCCATCATTTGTTGGTGTAATACCAATATCTGATTTCATGATTGCTTTTTCGATTTCACCTAAGATTGTTTTATCGTAAGGTGTAATAACTAATAAGCGCGCTTCTGGTACCGATACACCTCCAAGCTGATTAATCGGTGTTGGTGCACCATAATAATCAACCGTAATGCGATCTAATAGTGAAGCATTTGCACGCCCTGCACGGATTGAAGCTAGTTCACGTGAAAAAGCGGCAATTGTTTTATTCATTTTTTCTTTAGCTTGTTCTAATACTTGTTTAGCCATTATGCGTTCCTCCTAACAACTGTTCCAATTTTCTCGCCTTGTACGGCACGTTTAATATTACCTGGTTCTGTAATTGAGAAGACAATTAACGGAATATCGTTATCCATACATAGAGTAGAAGCTGTTGAATCCATTACTTGTAAGCCCTGTTGAATAACGTCTAAGTATGTGAGTGTATCATATTTAACGGCAGTTGCATCCACTTTCGGATCTGCAGAATAAACACCGTCTACATTATTTTTCGCCATTAAAATCGCATCTGCGTCGATTTCAGCAGCTCGTAATGCAGCTGTAGTATCCGTAGAGAAGAATGGGTTACCTGTACCTGCTGCAAAAATTACTACACGTTTTTTCTCTAGATGACGAACTGCTTTACGGCGAATATATGGCTCTGCTACTTGTGTCATTACAATTGAAGATTGTACACGTGTTTCAATTCCTAATTTCTCCAATGCATCTTGTAACGCTAAAGAGTTCATAACCGTTGCTAGCATACCCATATAGTCAGCTGCTGCACGATCCATTCCCATTTCGCTACCGATTTTTCCACGCCATATATTACCGCCACCTACAACAACAGCAACTTCTACATCAAGATCTACTACTTCTTTTACTTCTTCTGCAACAGCCTTGATTATTTTTGGTGATAAACCGAAGCCCGCTTCTCCAGCTAACGCTTCACCACTTAATTTAATAACTACTCGTTTATATTGTGGCACACTCATTGTAAACCTCCGTCAGACTTTATTTAAAACATCTCTATTCCCTTTTCCATTATAGTATAAATAACAATAATTTCTAGTTATGAATAAGGCAAAATAGAAAATTATGTGGCTCATTACCATAAAGTTGGTTGATTTCCGTTCCAACTTATATACATAGCATACGATTTAACAAATGTTATCCGCAACTTTTGGCGATGAGCCAATTATATCTTTTTTTCGCTAATTTCGGAAAAATAGGGAACACGCTATGTTGTGTTCCCCATTTTTTGTCTAGAAAATCTAGATATTATTTGATTAGGATCAAATGCAAGCTAAATTAGTTACCTTTAACTTGGCTCATTACTTCTTCAGCGAAGTTGTCTTCACGTTTTTCGATACCTTCACCAACAGCATAACGTACGAAGCCGTTTACTGAACCGCCAGTTGAAGCAACGAAATCACGTACTTTTTGATCTGAGTTTTTAACGAATGTTTGGTCAAGTAAGCAAACATCTTCGAAGTATTTACCAAGACGACCTTCAACCATTTTTGCTACGATGTTTTCTGGTTTACCCTCGTTAAGAGCTTGTTCAGTTAATACCTTACGCTCACGTTCAACTTCTTCTGCAGAAACTTCATCGCGAGAAACATAAGTTGGGTTGATTGCTGCGATGTGCATAGCAACATCTTTTGCAGCAGCAGCATCTGTAGAGCCTTCTAAAGTTACTAATACACCAATACGGCCGCCCATGTGTAGGTAAGAACCGAATGCATCTGCATCAGTTTTTGTTTTTACTTCGAAACGACGAAGAGTGATCTTTTCACCAATTGTTGCAATTGCAGATGAAATTTGGTCAACAACTTTTACACCTTCAGCATTTGCAAGCTCTAATGCAGCTTCAACTGTTGCAGGTTTAGCAGCAAGTAATTGTTCAGCTAATGAAGCAACTAATACTTGGAATTTATCGTTTTTAGAAACGAAGTCAGTTTCTGCATTTACTTCTAGGATGATTGCTTCGTTACCATTTTCTAAAATGTAAGTTGTACCTTCTGCAGCGATACGGTCAGCTTTTTTAGCAGCTGAAGAAAGACCTTTTTCACGTAGGAAATCGATCGCAGCATCTAAATCGCCATCAGTTTGTACTAACGCTTTTTTACAATCCATCATTCCAGCGCCAGTTTTTTCGCGTAATTCTTTTACTAATTGTGCAGTAATGTTTGCCATTTAGTGTTTCCTCCTCAAATTGGTTATACAAATTTTAGTGATAGGTTCTAAAAAAGGTGATAAGGGTTTTGAGCCACTTATCACCTTTTTCTAAACGTGAATTACTCAGCAGCAGCTTCTACAGCTGGAGCTTCTTCTTCACCTTGTTTTGACTCGATTAAAGCGTCAGCCATTTTAGCAGTTAAAAGTTTAACAGCGCGAATAGCATCATCATTAGCAGGGATTACGTAGTCGATTTCATCTGGATCACAGTTTGTATCAACAATACCTACTAGAGGGATGTTTAATTTAATAGCTTCTGCAACAGCAATACGTTCTTTGCGTGGGTCAACAACGAACATTACGTCTGGAAGAGCTTGCATATCACGGATACCGCCTAAGAATTTGATTAGACGTTCGTGTTCTTTTTTAAGTTGGATTACTTCTTTTTTAGGTAGAACTTCAAAAGTTCCATCTTCTTCCATTTTCTCAATTGCTTTCATACGTGCAACACGTTTTTGAATAGTACCGAAGTTTGTAAGAGTACCACCTAACCAACGTTGGTTGATGTAGTAGTTGCCTGAACGTTCAGCTTCATCTTTGATCGCTTCTTGTGCTTGTTTTTTCGTACCAACGAAAAGAACTTTACCACCGTCTTGACCAACTTGACGCATGAAGTCATAAGCTTCCTCTAATTTTTTAACAGTTTTTTGTAAGTCGATGATGTAGATCCCGTTACGCTCAACGAAGATATATTTCTTCATTTTTGGGTTCCAACGACGAGTTTGGTGACCGAAATGTACACCAGCTTCAAGTAATTGTTTCATAGAAATTACTGACATGTGTATTTCCTCCTAGTATGTTTGGTTTTTATCCTCCGCATTTATCACTTGCAACAAGCTACCCTAAGCTTAGAGCACCACTTACTACATCAAAATGCGTGTGTATTAATAACACCATTTGCAACTATATCATAGCTTTATCCTATTAGCAACTGTTTTAGTTATGAAATTTCAATAAAAGCTCGATTTCTGTTTTTCCTTTTTGAAGCTGTTTTGCAATTTCTTCTGATGTTTTACCTTTTTTCGCTAATTCAATAGCTTGTTGTTCCAATGTTAATGGCTTAGATTCTTCCTTTTCGGTTGCCTCACTTGGTTGTTGGGCCGAATGTACCACCTTAGCTTCAGCTTTAGCTCCACTTTGCTGCTGACGTGAATAAGCATTCGCTACGATATTTTTGGGCACATAAATGCGCGGTTCCTGATCTAAACTAACAGAACTATCTACTGTGCTTTCTTCCTTTATAAGAGAAGATGGCTGTTCCTGTTGTCTCACAATCTGTTCTTCCTGTTCCACAGCATTCGTTGGAGTTTCAGACTTTGAAACTCTTTGAAGCTCTTGAATGAGGCGATCATTTTCATCTTTCATCTCAGCTAAATAAACACTGATAGTGTCATCCATTTCACGCATTAAGCGCTCCTGTTTTTTTTCTAAGTCCTTAAATTTTGCTAGCTTGGTATTTAATATGATAAGGAAATAAAATGAAAGTAGCTGTAAAATAAATAGAACCGCAATTAGTATGATTGTCATAGTAAACTCCTATCCACTAAAATCCACGAAATTTCCTTTAAACGGGTGCTGCGCTTGCGTTTCTCGCTTCTCGTTATCCTTATTTTTCTTTTTTCGAGTACCTTTTATATACTCTCCACCTGCTTCTTCATCTTCACTAATCCCATCCATACCCTCTGAAGTATTCACAACCTTTTGCTTGCGTTCTACTTCTTTTTTCAACGCTTCATTTGCGTGTGCTTGCTGAGCCAAAGTTTGTTGTTGTGCCTGATCAGCCATTTTACCTGCTTCAAATGTTTTTGGAATAGCTATTTGTAGTTCGACACCTTTTAAACTCATAAGACCCCTCCTTCAACGATATGTATATAAGGATTATTATGCATTAATCATTTCATTAGTTAATAATTTTCGTAGCTTTAATAGCGCCTTAGAGTGGATTTGTGAAATGCGGGATGTAGATAATTCAAGCATTTCTCCAATTTCTGTTAATGTTAATTCCTCCGTATAAAATAAACTAAGCACTAGCTGCTCCTTATCATTGAGCTTTTGGATATTTTCCGCTAAATCCCCAAGCAGTTCTGACTTAACGACAGCTTGCTCAGGTGTCTTCGTCGTATCATCACGAATAACAAATGACTTTCCATCAGCCTCCTCTTGATCTTGCTGCTCATTAATGGAAAGAACATTTGAAAAGAAATGCTCCTGTACAGTTTGGTAAACTTCCTCAACAGGTAAAGCCATATGTTCCGCAAGTTCCTCAGGTGTTACATGACGCATATATTTTTGTTCTAACTGCTCAATCTGTACATCTAACTTTTTCGCCTTTTCACGTGCTGACCGTGGCAACCAATCTTCTTTACGTAAACCATCAATAATGGCACCTCTTACTCTAAAAGAAGCATATGTATCAAATTTCAAGTCTCTATTAATATCAAATTTATTCAACGCATCAAACAGACCTACCATACCTAAGCTCATTAAATCGTCTCGCGATACACTCTTTGGTAAGCTCGCTCCAATGCGTTGTACATGATAAGATACTAGCGAAATATATTTTTTCATAAGCAAATCACCTGCATCTGGATCACGTTCATTTATCCAGCGGTTCCACAGCTTTTGTTCATCGTTCAGATTTGGTTGTGTCATGTAATCCACCTCTCTAAGAAAAACGCATTTATTTATGCGCCTGTTTGCCACTGTCTTATATCAATACAAAAAACATTTGTAACTGACGTTTCACTTTCGTTACGAACACACTTGTAGCTATCGTTTCACTTTCGCTACGTAAACATTTGTTGAAAGAAAATCCATTATGCCTCGGCATAAGCAACAAAGCGTAACTAGTTATTAGACCTTAACATAAAAACCCATCTAATTCTTTCCTATATTATAACAAGAATCGACTATAATTTCATTTGTTTCTCGTACCCTATCACAGATTCTTTACATTTATGTGTCAGTATATGTTAGTTCGGATATAGTCAAAATCCGTAAAACACCCTAAGCTATAAAATAAGAATTTGCAAAAGAATTAAGATAACTAAAAAGAGCCGCTACTTGCGACTCCTTTTTTAAGCATTATTTAATTGTTGATCCGCCTCACGATTCATCATCGTTCGTACAGCCTGAGCAATCTCTTCCGAGTTCTCATCTTGAAACTCTACGGTTGAATTAGCCGTCGGTGTTTCTTGATTTTCTCCCTCTATATTCTCAGATTCATTTTCTTCATGCTCACCTTCAACGAGTTCTTCATCGCCCTCAGGTGTGAATAAAACGTAAGCAATTAAAAATCTGACAATATACATGACGAAAAACATAATTATTCCCGCTACAAATGACCCTACGATAATACGTAGTGGTGTATAAGGTTTTAGAAATGTACTAAAAAAATAGATAGAAAAGGCAATTAACGCACCCCATAGGTTATAAAAAATAGAACCGAACATTATATTTCGCTCACTCCTTGGTTAACCGTTCGAATATGTAATGTCGACGTCGCAGGATTAAATTCAATTGTTCTACCACTGTTGCCGCCTGTGTCTTCGGCAACTAAACGAATTCCATGACGCTTCAGCTCATGCTTTACAGCTTCTACATTACGTGGGCCGATGCGCATGGAGTCCTTATCTGAAGTGAATTGAAACATTTGCGCACCGCCCGCAATTTTTGCCTTTAGCTTGAATTTTTGAACGCCTTCTAACTTTAATAAGTCAATCATTGCCGCAATGCCTGTGTCAGCAAATTTAGCCACATTTATTGACTCTTGTCTACCTAAACTCGAATCTGGCAACATCACATGTATTAAACCAGCAATTTTTTTTGATTCATCATATAAAATAACTCCTACACAAGACCCAAGACCTGATGTTCTTATCGTATTCGGTAACTTTACTACATCCATTTGTGCAATTCCAACTTTTACAACTTGGCCATCACTACTATTTAGCATCATCTACAAAACTCCTAATGCTTTAAAAATAGCATCAAATGAGTCTGGATCTGGTAATAAGAAGAAATGACCTCTTACTGTTTCCTGATCTTCTACACCGTCTTCAAAAATGGATGTGTTTATGACGATAACATTGTCGCTAACGTGTGATAATTCAATTAAACCAATACTAATAATAGCACCAAACATGTCAACACTTAGTCCTGGCACAGTTGGATAAATTTTTAAATTCGTAAAGTCAGATAATGCCGATAAATAAGAGCCGGATAAAATATTACCCATTTCCTGCATAGCTGATAACCCTAACTCTGAAACAGGTCGTTTTTTAAAGTCGAATGATTCATCAAATATGAGACGACGGATAAAACGATTTGCTTGTTCAATTGGCAGGATAAAGAACATACTACCTTCAGCATCACCTTCAATGCGTAAATAGATTCCTACTACGACATTTTCAGATCCTCCTGCAAGCTCCATCATGTCATTAAAGGATACCATTTCAACCTTTGGTACTCGCATATCAATTTTTTTACCAAGCAAATTGGAAAGTGCTGTCGCAGCATGCGCAGCACCTATATTACCAATTTCCTTTAATACGTCTAAATGTAGTGATGTAATCTTTTGATTATATGTCATTATCGATCCCTACTTTAGTGGATTTAATACTTTCTCTAAATGCAATAAAATTAATAATCGTTTATCTATTTTGGCTACTCCTGAAATAAACTCTTCTTCCAGTGAACCTACTACTTCGGGCTGTGGTTCAATTGAGTCAGCTGGGATGTCTAACACATCATTTGCAGAGTCAACGACGAAACCTACTTCCATATCTTCTAATGAAATAATAATGATGCGTGTTGTTTCTTCATGCTCAGAGATCGGTAATTCAAATCGTTCACGTAAATCAACAATTGGCGTTACGACACCGCGTAGGTTAATAACACCTTTTACGTATTTTTCCGTTTTCGGTACACGTGTAATATGCATTAGTTTTTCAATCCCTTGTACATGTGACACTGGAATCGCATATTCTTTATCTGCTAGTTGAAAAACAATTACTTTAATACTTTCTTGTTCCACTGCGTTTGTCATTGTCTACACCTCTCTTATTCATTCACCTTATTTAATAAGTGCGTTACAATCCACGATTAAGGCAACTTTCCCGTTACCTAAAATTGTTGCACCTGAAATTGCAAAGATATTCGTTAAGTAATTCCCTAATGATTTCAGCACAATTTCTTGTTGGCCAATGAATGAATCCACAACTAAACCAGCAAGCTTCTCACCTTTTCGAACGATGACCACTGAATGGAATTCGTCACCCTGTGGTTCTTTGCGCGGTACCTCAAAGATTTCTTCTAAAAATACTAGTGGTACTACTTTGCCACGGAAATCGATTACTTTTTGATTATGTGCATTCATAATTTCTGATGAACGGATAATTGAAGTTTCAATAATTGATGAAAGTGGAATTGCATAAATTTCTTTTTCGATTTCTACTAACATGACAGAAATAATTGATAATGTCAGTGGTAATTGAATCGAGAATACTGAGCCTACATCTTGTGTAGATTCAATCGAAATATTTCCACCCAATGATTCGATTGTTGTTTTAACAACATCTAATCCAACACCTCGACCTGATACGTCAGAAATAACATCTGCTGTTGAGAACCCTGAAGCCAAAATAAGCTCATTAATTTGCTTATCTGACATCGAATATGATTGTTCTTGTGTAACGATACCTTTAGAAATGGCTTTCGCCAGTACTTTTTCCCGGTTAATTCCTGCTCCATCATCTTCAATTTCAATGAAGACATAGTTACCACTATGATAAGCACGCAATACAACTGTTCCTTCTTCTGGTTTACCTTTTGCAAGGCGAGTCGTAGGATTTTCGATACCGTGGTCAACAGAGTTACGAATTAAATGAACAAGAGGATCCCCAATTTCATCGATTACTGTACGATCTAGCTCTGTTTCAGCACCAATAATTTCGAGGTTAATTTTCTTGTTTAGATCACGTGATAACTGACGAATCATTTTCGGGAAGCGATTGAATACTGTTTCAACCGGAACCATACGCATCGTTAATATAATCGTTTGTAAGTCACCCATGACACGGCTCATGCGCTCTACTGTTTCATTTAACTCTCCATGATTAACCTCAGTTGCAATAGACTGTAGTCGTCCTCGATCGATAACTAGCTCTTCAAATAGATTCATTAATATATCAAGTCGATCGATATTCACACGAATTGTTTTATTACCAACAGGCGCATGGCTTTTATCAGCCTTAGCGGGTGCTGCTGCTGTTGCAGGTTTAGGTGCCGCACTATTTTTTTCTGGAACCGTAGCAGGTTTAGCCTCTACTTCCACCGTTGCTGTTGCTGCTACTTCTTGAATCGCTTGTTCTTTTTCACTATGTTGTTTTGGATCAATAGCAGCGACAATCACTTCATCAACTTCTGAAACTTTCATAATCTTTTTCTGCATGTCTTCAGCGGATTCTTTTGTTACAAAAGCTACGTAAAATTGTTGATCGAACTGTTCGTCTTCAAGCTTTTCTACAGATGGACTTGATTTAATAACTTCCCCATCTTTTTCTAAAATCTCAAACACCATAAATACTCGTGCTGCTTTTAAAAGACAGTCCTCACGTAATTTCACTGATATTTCAAATGCATTGAAACCTTGCTCAGCAGATTGTGAAATAACTGTTTGCTCAAAGCCGTCATACTCTAATGTACTTGCTACAACTGTAGTTGGTGTCTCAGTAGTTCCTACCACTTCAGGAATCGCTTCTTCACCTAATTCAATACGCTTTAATTGAGCAACAGTTGAAGATACATCACGTTTTCCATCTCCGCCATTCGCAATGTCCATCACCATTTCTTCTAGATGGTCTACAGACTCAAAAACAACATCTAAAATTTCAGGAGATACATGGATTTTTTCGTTTCGGATCGCATCCAACACATTTTCCATTTTATGAGTTAAATCCGCTAAATCTTCAAAGCCCATTGTCGCAGACATACCTTTTAATGTATGCGCAGAGCGGAATATTTCTCCGACAATCGCCAAATCATCTGGATTTTTTTCTAGTTCTAATAAATGTTCACTACATGCTTGTAAATGGTCTTTACTTTCTTCAATAAACATCTCTAAATATTGATTGACTTCCATAAGAGGACACCCCTTTAAGGCAAATATTTCATTATTGTTTGTGCAATATCATCTACATCTGCTACTTCATTGACAAGCTGCGTTTCCACTGCCGCTTTCGGCATACCATACACAATGCAAGTTTCTGCTGACTCAGCGATTGCCATCACATTTCCAGTACTTTTTAGTGCTTTTAGTCCGTCAGACCCATCATGGCCCATACCCGTCATAATAACAGCTACTTTATCAAAATCTTTAAATTGGCTAACATCTTCAAACATCACATCTACTGAAGGTCGATGTCCAGATCTAGGTGGTTCATTATTATCAAGGACTATGCCAAAGGAGGTACCTATTTTTCTAAGTTTTAAATGATACCCACCAGGGGCAATATACGCTACTCCATTTTGCAGAATATCACCTTGCTCAGCTTCTTTTACGCTAATCTCACTCAATTGATCCAGACGATTAGCAAGAGATTTTGTAAATCCTGCCGGCATATGCTGGACAATTAAAATGGGAGCTTGAATTGATTTTGGGATTTTTGTAATTACTTCTTGTAAAGCTCTAGGCCCGCCTGTGGAGGTACCTATCAGTACAATTTTCCGACCTACTTTACTCCATTCTACATGTGGCTTTGATAGTTCTGCCCTTGTCGGAAAAACATTGTCAGAAGGAGTCACCCTGTCTTCACTAAGTGAATTTCTTCTAATGATACTTGCTTGTAATGGCTGTTCTTGTTGTCTTTTAGTACTAGAAGGTTTCTTTAATTTCGAAATAGGTACCAACGATGCTTGTTCAACCTTGTGGACAAGTTCAGTTTGGATTTTATTTAAATCAAGAGAAATTGTTCCGCTCGGCTTTGCGACAAAATCCACTGCCCCAAATTCAATTGCCGATAAGGCATTTTCTGCTCCTCGTTGAGTTGTACTAGAGAGCATAACAACAGGTACTGGACATACAGTCATAATTTCTTTTAAAGCATCAAGCCCATTCATTTCAGGCATCTCAATATCCATCGTCACGACTGTTGGTTGCAATGTCTGAATCTTTTTTACCGCATCTTTCCCATTTCGTGCTGTTCCAACTACCTCAACCTTCGAGTTGCCAACAAAAAAGTCACTAATTAGCTTTCTCATAAAAGCAGAATCATCAACAACTAATAGCTTGCTTTTATGTAAAAAGTCCAATTAATCACGTCCTTTCGAAAAAATATTTCTTAATTTTGTTAAAAATTTACCTACTGACTGATCATGTGCATGAACTTCTTCCACACGGTGTTCCATAAAACGCGCTACTATAAGTTGCAGTGTCTTTGTAATAAGTGCGTCTGGATAGGCAAGTGAAAAAGGCACCTGCTCACGCACAGCCTTACGCACAGCAGAATCTTCTGGTAATGAGCCTAGTATCGTAACCTCTTTGTCCAAAAACCGTTTCATCGTAAGCTTTAGTCGCTCATTGGTTTCCAGTCCTTCTTCTTTACTATAAGCTCGGTTACAGAGTACATAAAATTGCTTGTCCGCATCTCGCATATGAATATATTTCATCATTGAATAAGCGTCTGTTATAGATGTTGGCTCTGCCGTAGATAAAACAATAATTTCATCTATAGAAGTTAATAAATCTAATGACCAATTAGTAGCTCCTGCTCCCATATCGAACAAAATGTAATCAAAGGTTTGTTGAAGTTGCTCAAATGCGTGAACGAGTCGTTCAAACATTGCCTCTGACCATTCTAAGACGCCCGACATACCAGACCCACCTGAAATATATCTTAAATTGTAAGGACCTTCAAATATTACATCATCCAGTAACTCATTTCCTTCCAAGTAATCTTTTAAACTATAAGAAACATTTTTTCCAATTAAAATATTGATATTGCCCATACCAATATCCATATCAACGATGACAACTTTTTTCCCTTTATTGGCCAATGTAATGGCAAAATTCGTCGTGAAGTTACTTTTTCCAACCCCACCTTTGCCACTTACAACCGCAATTGCTCTACCTAATTCACCCTGCTGTTTCAACATTTTCAAGCGTAATGTTTCAGCTTGGTCTCTCATTTTTCTTCACCTTGAAAAAATAAATTTAGTACTGCTTCTAGATCAGCTTCTTCAATATCTTCTGGTACTTCTTGACCATTCGTATAGTAAGCAAGTCCCTTATTATATTTAATCATTAAATTAATCATTGTGCCAATAGAATTTGTTTCATCAATCTTTGTAAAAATGAATTTTTCAATTTGTAATTGCTTAAATTGCTCGATAATGTTTGCCATGTCCTTTTCTTTTGTTGTCATTGCAAGTACTAAGAAGGACTCTGCTTGATCATCAAATTTTATGAGACGCTGCAAATCATCTACATATTTTACTTCTTTATAATTGCGGCCTGCTGTATCTATAAACACTATATCTAAATGGGCCAATCGGTGGATTGCTTGTTCAAAATCTGTTGCATTATAGGCAATTTCGACAGGAGCCTGTAACAGTCCAGCATACGTTTTTAATTGCTCAATTGCGGCAATACGGTAAGTATCTGTCGTGATAAATCCTACTTTTTTCTTTTTTTCTAAAACTGCTCTAGCAGCCATTTTAGCAATTGTCGTAGTCTTTCCGACTCCTGTTGGTCCTAACACATTAATATATTTTTTTTCATAGGATATACCTCCAACTGGTAGATCCTCTAATTCTTTGCGCAATAAACTTTTCGTAATCATCTTACATTGCGAAAAATTGATGTCTGACGCTTCTTTGACATGCGCAAAAAGCTCATCACCAATCGTTGTGATGAGCTCCTCACTTAGCTCTTGCTGTCTTAAGTATTCAATGAAGGATAAGAGTTCATCTGGATATTGATCTTGGATAGTCTTCTTATGCATCGAATGCATTAAAGATTTTAAATCTGCAATTTCCTTCCTCAAATCTTCAGAAATGCTAGCTTCCCCATGTAAGGGCGCATCATTCTGCGGCTGTACTTGGTGTATTTTAGCTTGAACAGCGTTCGTAATCTCTTGTAACCTTGCATTTTCATGTTTAGTTGTTGATGTAGGTAAAGCTACAGGTGCTGGAGCCATATTACTTGGCTCCATTGAATCGATACCTGCAACAACCTCAAAGCTCTTCTTTTTAATGATTCCAAAAAACTTTTTTGTAACGACTACTTTTGAGTTCAAAATGACAGCGTCCTCACCTAATTCAGCACGCACAAGCTTCATCGCTTCTGGTATGGAGGATGCATAATATTTTTTCATTTTCATTCAACATTCACCACCCCAACACTTTGAATTTCAACCGTAGCATCAAGTTCGTTGTAAGATAGAACTGGAATTTGCGGGAAATAGCGCTCCGTAAGTTGACGTAAATACATACGAACTGCTGGAGAGCATAAAATAATAGCAGATTGTTCCATAAAGGAAACGCGTTCCACTTCTGCAGCAATGGTCTCTAAAATCGTTTGAGAATCTTGTGGATCCATCGCTAAATAATTTCCATGATCCGTTTGTTGAATACTATCAGCAATTAATTTCTCTACTTTACCGGAGACAGTAATAACTTTTAATGATGAGCTGTCCCCTACGTATTGAGAAGTGATTTGACGTGCCAACGCTTGACGTACATACTCAGTTAATATATCAGTATCACTCGTTAACTTTGCATAGTCTGCTAGAGTCTCAAAAATAATTGGTAAGTTTCGCACTGAAACGTTTTCTCGTAGAAGTTTACCAAGTACTTTTTGAATTTCTCCAGTCGATAATGGAGCAGGTGTTAACTCTTCAACTAAAATTGGATGCGTTTCACGTAAATGATCGATTAACTGCTTCGTCTCTTGACGACCGAGTAATTCATAAGCATTTGCACGAATCATTTCCGTTAAGTGAGTCGACACAACGCTTGGTGGGTCAACAACTGTGTAGCCAAACATTTCGGCATCCTCTTTCACTTGCTCTGTAATCCATTTTGCAGGTAGGCCAAATGACGGTTCAACCGTGTCAATTCCTTCGATAGAATCATCATCTCCTGGACTCATTGCTAAATAATGATCAAGCAGAAGTTCACCACGTGCCATTTCATTACCCTTTATTTTAATTCGATATTCATTTGGTTGTAATTGAATATTATCGCGAATACGGACAACTGGAATGACAATCCCTAATTCTAATGCTAACTGTCGACGTATCATAATAACTCGATCTAATAAATCGCCGCCTTGTGCAGCATCTACTAACGGTATTAAACCATAGCCAAACTCAAACTCGATTGGGTCCACATTTAATAAATTCACAACGTTTTCAGGGCTCTTCATGCCGTCTGTTGCCACTTCTTCCTCAATTTCAAGTAATTCCTCTTCATCCTCTGGTTTCTTATGATCCATCATATAAGCACCAGCAATTAGTGAACCACCAATTGGAATTGTTATCCAGATAGGTATAGGTGTGAAAAATCCAAGTAAAAGTATTGTTCCACCCGCTACATAAAGCAGTTTTGCTTGAGCAAATAACTGTCCCGTAATATCTTCACCAAGACTACCTTTAGAAGATGCACGTGTTACGACAATCCCTGTCGCTGTAGAAATCAGTAGCGCAGGAATTTGTGAGACAATACCATCTCCCACTGTTAACTTAGAAAAATGATTTGCTGCCTCTGCAAATGGAAGCTTCATCTGCACAACACCGATGATGATACCAAATAATAAGTTGATAATAACCATGACCATTGAGGCAATGGCATCCCCTTTTACGAATTTTGTGGCACCATCCATCGCTCCGTAGAAGTCCGCTTCACCCGCTACTTTCTCGCGTCGTTCACGTGCTTCCCGCTCAGAAATAACTCCTGCATTTAAGTCAGCATCAATACTCATTTGTTTACCCGGCATCGCATCAAGTGTGAAACGTGCTGCTACTTCTGCTACACGCTCCGCTCCTTTTGTAATAACGATAAACTGAATTAACACAAGAATTAAGAATACAACTAAACCAACTAGTACATTCCCGCCGACTACAAAGTCCCCAAACGTTTCTACAACAGAACCAGCATCACCTTTTGCTAAAATGGCACGTGTTGTAGAAACACTCAGTCCGAGTCGGAACAAAGTTAACAATAAAATAACTGAAGGAAAAATAGAAAAGTCTAGCGCTTCCTTCATACTCATTGCTGTTAACAATACTATTAATCCTAATGTAATATTAATGACGATTAAGAAACTTAACATCCACGGAGGAAGAGGGATGATGAGCATCGCAACGATTAAAATAACCGCACCTAATACTCCTATATCGCGAACTTTCATTTGTGTCCCTCCTACTAAAAGCTTTAAATTTTCCGCTTAATTCGATAAACATAAGCAAGTACTTCTGCTATTGCTTTGAAAAACTCTTCTGGTACTTGATCGCCAATTTCTACTTGATCGTACATCGCTCGTGCTAATGGTCTATTTTCAACCATAACCACATCATGTTCTTTCGCAATCAGTTTAATTTTTTGAGCGATAAAGTCCGTACCCTTTGCAACGATGCGTGGGGCATCCATACTTTCATCATCATATTTGATGGCAATCGCATAGTGAGTTGGGTTTGTTATGACAACATCGGCGTTTGGAACCTCTGACATCATTCGACGCATCGCCATTTCGCGTTGGCGTTGTTTGATTTTCGATTTTATCAGCGGATCGCCCTCACTATTTTTATATTCATCTTTAATGTCTTGCTTAGACATTTTAAGATTTTTTTCGTAATCATGTTTTTGATACATCCAGTCTAAAAGGGATACACATAGTAAGACGAGAGAAGCAGCAATCCCCATGATACCAACAAGCTTACCCACTGTAATAAGAGTCATCCATGGGCTTTTAAAGGATAACGCCAAAACTTCCGGCAAATTTGTCCAAACGATAATTGTCGTAACGCCACCTATGAAGCTAATCTTTAATACTGACTTGAGAAGCTCTATAATGGCTTTAACAGAAAATATTTTTTTCAACCCTTTGATCGGGTCCATTTTTTTTAAATCAAACTTCATCGGCTCTAATGTAAACAGGAAACCAAACTGTAGGAAGTTACCTGCTAATGCTCCAACAAATGCAATTCCCATTATTGGGACAATAATAAAAGCCATTTGCACTAATGTTTCTGTAAATAGACTCATCACGCTATCAATTGTTAGTGTTTCTACGCGTATGTTATGAATAAAAGTTTGCCTGAAAAAAGCTAAAAGATCGTCTCGCAGTGAACCTGCAAAGAAGAATAAAAAGATAAATACCATGAGCATGACAATTGCACTGGAAATATCCTGACTTTTGACAACCTGACCTTTTTTTCGAGCATCTTGTCGTTTTTTAGGCGTCGCCTTTTCCGTTTTTTCTCCCGCAAAATACTGTAA
This sequence comes from Lysinibacillus sp. NPDC056959, assembly GCF_042674095.1. Lineage (NCBI taxonomy): Bacteria > Bacillati > Bacillota > Bacilli > Caryophanales > Bacillaceae > Lysinibacillus > Lysinibacillus sp. NPDC056959. The sequence goes on from NZ_JBHURE010000001.1 coordinate 101,678, forward strand.
ATCTAAATCCAGAAGTAGCAACATTTTACCCACCACCTAAAATAGCCATTACATCACTCATAGCATAAATCATAATGGTAATAAGCTTTTGAATAACTTGAATCATTACAGCCATCATTGTAAATAACACTAGAAAACTAACGCCTATTTTAATAGGAAAACCGACAACAAAAATATTTAATTGTGGTACAGTTTTCGCTGTGATCCCTAGCGCCAAGTCGACTAAAAATAAAGTTGCTACAACAGGAGCCGCCATTTGAAAGGCAATCGCAAAAACAGCCGTAAATGTTGTGATGATAAACTCTATATAACCGTCATTTGCGAAATTAGGAAATCCTTGATCCATCGGTAAAAATTGATAACTATAATAAATTCCATCGAGAATCATATGATGTCCATTGATAGCTAGTAAGAAAAGTAATGCTAGCGTATTAAAAAATTGTCCGATCAATGGACTTTGCGCACCTGTTTGCGGGTCAATAATATTGGCAATGGCAAAACCCATTTGAAAATCTATAAAGCTTCCGGCAATTTGAATTGCCGACATGATGATATAGCCCACTAAACCGAGTAACAGTCCAATGAGTGCTTCTTTCATCACTAAAAGTATGTAATCACCATTAAATACAAATGGTTCGACGTCAATTGTGTAATACATCATCCAAGCTAAAACTAATGCGAGAGTAATTTTAACTTGTGGCGGAATCGTTCTGTACGAGAAAAAAGGCACCGTGACAAAAAATGCCGATACGCGCACAAGTACTAATAAAAAAACCGTAAAATGCGGGATTAATTCATTCATCTACTCACCCTATATAACGCGTTAAATTCTCAAAAATGTCTCTCGCATAGCTAGTCACTTGTGATAACATCCAAGGACCGAAAAATACGATGGCTACTAATACAGCGATGATTTTTGGAACGAATGCTAAAGTTTGCTCTTGAATCGATGTTGTTGCCTGAAAAATACTTACCGCTAAACCAGTGATTAAAGCAACTAATAGTAGCGGACCGCTTGTTAGAAGGATAATCATAATGGCACGCTCTGCAATTGAAATAACCAATTCACCTGTCATACTGTATCATCCCCTAAAAACTTTGTAGTAATGATTTCATCACAAGATACCAACCATCCACGAGTACAAATAATAAAATCTTAAACGGCAATGAAATCATTACCGGTGGTAACATCATCATCCCCATCGACATTAGCGTACTTGCGACAATCATGTCGATTACTAGGAATGGAATAAAAATCATAAAGCCGATTTGAAACGCTGTTTTAATCTCACTTAATGCAAAAGCAGGTACTAGCATTGTAAGAGGAATTTCTTCTACAGATGCTGGCTTTTCTGCCTTATTATACTTTAAAAATAAATCAAGATCCTTTTGCCTTGTATGCTTACTCATAAACTCTTTAAAAGGCTCACTGGCACGATCATACGCTTCTTCAAGGCCAATTTCCTCAGAAAACAATGGCTGTAATGCCTCTTTGTTGACCTCTTGAAAAGTTGGGGCCATGATAAAGAAAGTTAAAAATAAAGCAAGACCTACAATGACCTGGTTTGGCGGCATTTGCTGTGTCGCCAATGCAGTACGCGTAAACGATAACACAATAACAATTCGTGTAAACGATGTCATCAAAATTAAAATACTCGGTGCCAGTGAAAGAACTGTTAACAGCAATAGAAGCTTCACAGAGCTGGAGACATTTGTCGGATCGCTGTTGGAAAAAATACTGATTACATCATTCATTTCTCATCATTCTCCTTTTGCTTCCATTTCTCCAGTTCTTCATTGCGCTCCTGTTTAATTTCGGAAATCTTTTTTTCGAACAGCTCACCAAAAGAGGTTTGTTTTTGCTGTACGGATGAACTTTCATTATTTTTTCTCTTAAACTTAGATAATACTTCTGCAATATACGGTGATGTTGCTGCAAGTTCTTGTCGTTCATTATATAGTGCTAAAAGTGTTGCAACTTCATCGGGATCAGTAATTTCACGTAATAGCTGGACATCCTCACCAATCCCAACTAAATAGAGTGTTTTACCTACTTGTAATAGTTGTACCGACTTTTGGGCACCTAGTGATAAACCGCCTAAATTTTGTACTAATTGATTACGTTGAAAGTTTAAATTTCTTTTATTTAAAAACTTCATTAATCCATAAAATAAAGCTACAACAAAAATAAGCGCCAAAACCATTTTTATGTATTCCCACGCAGATAAGCCTCCAGCCGCTGGTAAATCTGAATCTTTCTTAGCAGCTGGAGTACTAGCTTCTTTACAATCTCCTTTAATGCAGTCGCTCACAAAATTCGTGTCAGATTCTGCATATACAGAAGTCGTTGTAGGGTACAAAAACAGGAAGGATACAAGAAATGCGAAAATCATCGTTAGACGAAATGATTTTAACATTTGCATTCAATCATCCTAGAGCTTTTTGAATCGCTTCAATTACACGATCAGCTTGGAAAGGTTTCACAATAAAGTCTTTCGCACCTGCTTGAATTGCATCGATTACCATTGCTTGTTGTCCCATTGCTGAACACATAATAACAGTTGCATTTGGATGTGAGCCCTTAATTGCTTTAAGAGCTGCAATACCGTCCATCTCTGGCATTGTAATATCCATTGTTACTAAATCTGGCTTTAATTCGTTGTACTTTTCAACAGCCTGTAAACCATCAGCTGCCTCCCCAACAACTTCAAATCCATTTTTCGATAAAATATCCTTGATCATCATGCGCATGAATGCAGCATCGTCTACAATCAAAATTCTTTTAGACATGGTTAACTCCTCCAATTGAAACTATCTTAAATTATTCAAACGCTCTGCTTGACTTAAAACATCTGTAATACGGACACCGAAGTTTTCATCAATAACAACGACTTCACCTTTAGCTATTAAACGGCTATTAACTAAAATATCAACTGGTTCACCAGCTAATTTATCTAGTTCAATAATCGAACCACTAGATAGTTCTAATATCTCTTTTACAGAACGCTTTGTACGTCCTAACTCTACAGTAACTTGCAATGGAATATCAAGTAGCATATTTAAATTTCTAGCTTCAGATTGCGAGATAACATTCGGATCAAAACTAGCAAACCGTGCTTGTTGAACATTGACCGGTTGAACAGGTCTTGTTGCTTGCGGAATCGGCTGTTGCTCTTGATACATTGGTTGCTGCACCGGCACTGGCTGCTGTTGATATACTGGCTGCGCAGGCGGTGGTGTTACAGGTGCTTGTGGTTGCATAGGCGCCTGTGGTTGGACAGGCGACGGTGCCACTGGCGCTTCAGGTGCTAGTGTTGCAGCCACAGGTTCTTCGATTGATTCTGTTTCTCCTAATAGAGATTTAACAATATTTTGACTAAATTTCAGCGGTAATAATTGCATGATATTCGAATCAATTAAATTACCAATTCTCAATCTGAACGATACTTTTACGAGTAAATCATCTTCAGGAATATTTTCTCGTCCTTCATTTTGAGAAATATTCATTAAGTCGATAGTAGGTGGAGAAATATCCACTTTTTTATTAAATACTGTCGACATTGAAGTAGCCGCAGAACCCATCATTTGATTCATAGCTTCTTGCACGGCACTTAGCTGAATCTCACTTAAATCTGGTTTCGGATTTAAGCCATCTCCACCTAACATTAAATCAGCAATAATCGCTGCATCGGATTGCTTAATAACGAGTAAATTCATACCTGTTAATCCGATTGTATATTCAACCTGTACGGCTACATAAGGATGAGGAAATTCCTCTTCTAATTTATTTCGGTTAATCATTGAAATACTTGGGGTAGTAATATCTACCTTTTGCCCTAGTAACGCTGAAAGCGCTGTGGCAGAGCTTCCAAAAGATATATTTCCTACTTCACCTAACGCATCTTGGGCAAACGAATCGAGGTAATCCTCTACTCTTAAATCATTCATATCCTCATTTGTAGAAGCTTCAGTGCCGCTGTTTTTATCTTCCAACGTTTCGCCCCTTAATAACGCTTCAATTTCTTCTTGGGAGAGCATTTCATCACTCATCTTCGTCTCCTCCTTTCAAAGGGTCGATAATCTGGATTGCTAATTTTTTACCTTGTTTTCCTGGTTGAACCGTAAATTTCGGTAATGTTCCTACCTTTAATAGTAGTGGATCTTCAATTTTTTGTTCTAATTGAATGACATCCCCAATTTGCATTGTGAGGAAATCCTCAATGGTAATGTCGGTAATACCTAGTTCAACAGAAACCGGTAGTTGTGCTTGTTTCACGCTTGTTTCAAGCATTTTTGTTTGCTCTGGAGACATCTCTTTTGTATTTGCCTGCATCCAGTAGCGAACAGAAAGATTTGGAACAATAGGCTCCAATACAACATGCGGAATACAAATATTGATCATACCGCTTGTCTCACCGATTATCGTATTTAAGGAAATAACGACAACCGTTTCATTTGGCGAAATCATTTGTAAAAATTGAGGGTTGACCTCAAGCTCTACTAAAATCGGATCAATTTCCGCAACATTTTCCCATGCCTCGCGTAAATTGTCGAATGAGCGTTCAAAAAGGTTTGTCATAATTTTAGTTTCAATTTCTGTTAAGTTATCCACATTACTATGACTCGCCCCACTACCGCCCATTAAACGATCTAACATAGAGTAGGCAATGTTTGGGTTTATTTCCATTAAGATATTACCATCTAATGGCGGCACTTCAAACACATTAATGAGTGTCATATTCGGAATCGAACGTACAAACTCTTCAAATGGTATTTGGTCCACTGATGCAACAGTAATCTGCACATAGCTTCTCAGCTGTGCAGAAAAGAAGGTTGTCAGTAATCGTGCAAAATTTTCATGTATTCGGGTCAAACTTCGGATTTGATCTTTTGAGAAACGTAGTGCACGTTTAAAGTCATACACTTTAACCTTACGCACCTCGTCCTCTTTTTTTATATCATCAGCTGACATTTCCCCCGTTGATATTGCGGAAAGCAGCGCATCTATCTCTGATTGAGATAATACATCTCCTGCCATTTGCCCACCTCCATTTCAAGCAGTTTCTTTATTATTGTGTGATGAAGGAGGTAATATAAATTTCCTGAACTTCTCCCTCTTGCATCAATTCATTTAATCGTGTTTTTAATGATTGTTGGAAAATTTGTTTACCTTTCTTACCTTCTAAATCCTTTTGCTCCATTTCAGAAAGCTCTTGAATAACAATGTTTTTCACTTGGAAATCACGCTTCGTTAACTCAGTACCAGCATCTTTATTTGTTGTTTGAATTTTTAACGATATGCGTACAATTTTGTTATCAGCTAGATTTGTCGTAATTTCCGGAATTTCTACAGAAGCTTCTACGATTTCATCAATGGTTGGCTCAAGAGATCCTGCTGGCTTATTAAATTGGGTATATAACACAAACCCAATCCCCCCGATAAGTATGATTGCTACTAGTACGATGATAATCATCGTTAACACTTTGTTATTCTTCATCTTCTTCACCTCGTAGATGCGGGTTTGATAGTATTTGTATATTTTTATAAAAGGCTGTTACCTTTTGTCGCACCTCATCTTCACTCTGTAAAACAATGATTTTAGTTCCAGTCGTTAATGTAATGGTCGTATCTGGAAAAGATTCGACCGTTTCTATGTATAAAGCATTCAATGTAAATACTTTGCCATTTAAACGTGTTAGTTCAATCATTGAAATAGGGCCGGGTCTAGCACGAGAGCCGGCCCGACCCTCCCTCATATGAAATTATGTTTTTAGTTTTGACCACTTTGTAATCTTAACCGGTATTTCTTTACTTACAAATTACTTAGCGTTTTAAATTCACAAGCTCTTGAAGAATTTCATCAGAAGTTGTGATAATACGTGTATTTGATTGGAAACCACGTTGCGCCACAATCATTTCCGTAAATTCTTCTGAAAGGTCTACGTTGGACATTTCTACCGCTCCCGGAACAACTTTACCCATACCTGCTACAGTTGCTACTTGTGCATACGCTGCACCCGAGTTTGTAGTTTGTTGATAGTAATTGCCTCCTACTTTAGCAAGACCGCCAGCGTTCGGGAATTTAGCCATCACCAATTGTCCAGCCCACTGTTGATCACCATTTAAATCTACATAAGTTACCTTACCATCAGGCCCAATATTTACCTCTTTAGCTGTTGTCGGGATACGAATTGGTCCTAAATCACCCTCAGCAGGTGTTAACTCCCCAGCATCATCAAATAAGTTTTCACCTTCATCTCCAGATGCATTTGGTGCATCATCCAGTGCGATACCTGTATCATCCTTCTCAATAACAATCTCATCGCCAGCCGTTACACCAACTAAATATTTTCCATCGGCATTAACTAAGTAGCCATTGTTGTCCATATAGAAAATACCATTACGTGTAAATAACGTGTTATTGAATCCATCTTCACCAATAAATCCAGTAGTTTCATCTGGAGCGCCATTCGCGTCACCCACCATAAAGAATCCATCGCCTTCAATAGCTAAATCTAGGCCACGCCCTGTACTCTGTAAGGATCCGCCACCGTGGATAGTATCGATAGCAGCTAATTGTGAACCTAAACCTACTTGTTGTGGGTTTACGCCTCCACGCGTCGCAGTAGACCCTGATGCGCCTGCCTGTGTTTGAGACATTAAGTCTTTAAAATTAACACGCCCCTTTTTAAAACCAACTGTATTAACGTTAGCAATATTATTACCAATAACGTCTAGTTTTGTTTGGAAGTTTTTAAGACCTGAAATACCTGAATACATAGAACGTAACATAATGTCGTTCTCCCTTCATTTATATTGTGTGCCTCTATCAATCAGCACACATAGGCTTCCTTTCAAAGGTCCAGCCCTTATAGCACTATTGTGCCATCAATATTTGTAAATATTTGTTGTTTCGCTTCCGTGCGGTCCATTGCTGTAATGACAGTTGCGTTTTTAGCGCTGACAATTAGAGCTGCTTGATCCATCAAGACTAATGGTTGTTTGACACCTTTTGAGTGTGCTTCAAATACCTTGTCCGATACAACCTGCCATTCTTGTTCAGAAATCGCTATCTTACGCTCCATAATACGTTCATGGGCATGCTTACTCACTTTTAACTCTTGTTGATTGGTAGCCTCTTGTAAATGAGCTTTAAACGATTGCTGTGATTTTATTGGCGTAGGTTGTGTCTGGCGAATAGATGGATGCAATGGTACACGATGTATTGAAAACTTATCCATCATTTTTCTCCACCTCTATTCGCTTACTACGGTAAAATCTTTATCTGTTAATTTTTTATCATTATCTAAGACATAATGAGTTACGCCATCTTTAGTTGTCACAGAAACGATACGTCCTTGTAGTTCTTTCTCGCCATCCATATACGTAACATTTTTACCAATTAGTTTGCTTGCTTGTACAAGTGGAGATTCAGATTCTGTTACTACATTATCACTCGAACCGTCTAAAATAGCTGAAATATTACTAGGAGTTAATTCCTTACCATCGGCTAGTACAAACACCGCTTCACCATCCACAAACTTCACCGATTTAATTGTGCCTGTTCCTTCATTAATAACAGGTTTCCCTTTTTCATCTAGCTTATCTGTTAGCTCGTGCCATTTTACTTCCTTACCAACAAATGATGTATAATTCATAAGCTGTGTTTGCTGCTGTGAGACAAGTAATGATTCCATCGCTTTTGTCATATTTTGCATTTGTTCTAAAGAAGAGAATTGTGCCATTTGAGAAATGAATTCTCGGTCGTCCATTGGATTTGTTGGATCTTGGTGTTGTAATTGAGTAATTAATAACTGTAAGAAAGCATCCTTTCCAAGATCACTATTACCCGTTTGCTTCGTTGGCTTCTTATAATTGGAATAATAAAGGTCATCTGTTACATTTGTATTTACTGGTTTTGTATTAGTCGTTGCATCTGCCATCCTTACACCTCCTCACTTATTAAATAGTCACTAAACGATTTACCTTCATCATCATCGTCGCTTTTTTGCTCCTCCTCATCTTGCTGTTGTTGCTTAAAGAAATTATTGAAGAAGCTTTGGTCGCGTTGTTGACGATCTGCATCTTGTAATGATTGGGCAATATCAAGGCGATCCACTTGGATATTTTGCTGTACGAAGGCTTGCTTTAATTGATGCGATTGACTATCTAGTAATTCACGACCTTGTGCTGTTGAAGCGAGCAAACGTGCTGTAAGGACACCGTCATTTTGCACAAGCTCGATACGAATTGTTCCTAAATTTTCTGGATACAATTTCAATGTTAAGCGTGTAATACCTTGTGCATTCGAGATTTGTGCTCTATTGATAATTGCTTGCATCTCTTTTAATAATGCCTCTGACTGCGCCGGTTTTGCAGCAGGCAGTGTCACTTGGAACGTATCTGCTTTTGTTTGGACTGTATTGGTAGTCACCATTTCATTCGCACTTGTGTCCGTCTGTTTTGTAACTTGAACTTGTTGAACTACTTTCTGAAAGCCTTGTAACGGAAGTGTTACTGTTGTTTTCGTCGTTACTTGCTGTGCCATTTGAAGTGTCTCAACTTGTGTTTGCATCGTTGTCAAGAGACTCTTAACGTTAGTTAGTACGTTTTCTTGTGAAGCTGTTAAGTCTGTTTTTTGTCCAACTAGCTGTGCTAACTTTAACACTTGAAGCAATGGCGCTATTTCTTTCGGTGTCACTTGTCCTTCACCTTGTATAGCTGCTACGATTTGTGTTTGGAGCATTGGTGCCTGAGCGTCTACTAGTGCTAAAAGCTCCCATATATCTCTTGCTTCTTGATCTTCCCCTAGCAACTGTTGTACTAATTGTTGGAGTTGCTCAGTATCAATCCCCAATGCATCCATTAAGTGATCAAGATTTAGCATTTCATCTATTGCAACAGCTTTACCTTCTTCACCAATTTGAAGCATTAACAAGCCATCGTCATGTGGGATACCTAGTACATCTAGTACTTCTTCTATAGACTCAGCATTTAAAACTGCTGCTAAGTCAGAGGTATCTTTTGTATCTGTTGACTGTGTTTGCTGCTGTATGTTATTTGAAGAAGAAATAACCTTTCCAAACACTGATCCAAACGTTTCTAACTTTTCTTTGTTCGACGGTCCATTTGCTTTCATATTGGAATCGCCTGTTGTTGAAGACTTTGTAGCCGCGTTTTTAGTTGGTATAGTCTTAGACATCATTTGCATCATTGCTACATCCATCATTTCACCTCCTTTCAGATGTTCTTATTGTTTAGCCATCATTTCTGTATATTTAGCTGCATCTTGTGGTTCCATTTTTTCTAGAACCGCCGCTAATTTATCTGGCTTTAAATTTGTTAAAATACGAAGTGCTTCTGTATCACTCATTTTAATTAGAACTGGCGCTGCTGCTTTAGGGGACATCTTATCGAATGTTTTTAAAATATCAGTAAAGTCACGCTTTACGTCATTTTGCTCCCTATTTAATTTTTCAACTTCAAATTTCAGCTGTTCATTTTCTGTCGTTAACTTTTCTTTTTCAGAAGTTGATGTATCAATCTTTTTTTGTAGCTGTACAATTTCTGCTTCTTTTTCTTGTATTTCAGCCTGTAAATTTACAACCTTCGAATCATTATTGACTACGGCATCTTTTGCTTGTTGTTCTTCTGAAGGTACGAATGGTAAATTTTCAAATGCCTTCTTCCCTAAATCAAAGACATTCGTATTCATTAGGGTTGCAACAACAAGTAGAATTGCCGCTACAAACATAACTGGTATTACAAACCATGTAAAAAACTTTCGAATGCCTCCTGATTTACGTTTAGGCGGTTGTTCTTCTAATTCCATCTTAAGTCGATTGTCTTTTTTCGTCATGAAATCACCTGATTTCTCTCTTGTTATACGTAAGCGATGAAATCTCATCTAAAAAAATGCCTTCGATACGATCCTGCTCTTGCTGGAACACTTTGAAATCTTTTTCTCGCATTTTTTCAAATTTACGTACTTCCAAGTTTTTTTCTAATAATTTTTCTTCGTGCCAGTTCATTTTCGCACGAGCTTGAACAACTTTCTGCTGTACATCAGCAATTGTTTTTTCGAGGCTATCAATAAAACGTGCATAATGATGAACTTCCTCTATTGATGAACCGACAGCTAAACGCTCCTGTTGAAACTCGATTAAATCTTCTTTCTTTTTTAACAACTCATATAACTTTGTCGCTACTTCTTCAAAAGAACGTACAGATTCTTTATAGGCAATTTCAGTTTCATTTTTTTCCTGCTCTCGAATGGTTAACACTTTTTCAAAACGATAAATATAACTTACCACTCTAATGTCCACCACCGTTCGATAATGAAATTAACTCATTCATACTTTCCACAAGGGTCACTTTATCTAAATAACCTTGCTTTAAATAAGCGGTAATGAGCGGTTCATAGTAAATAGCTTCATCAATTTCTTTTGATGTTCCTTTCTTATATGCACCGATATTAATTAGATCCTCCGACTTGTCATATGTATAATAAAGCTCTCTTAATCGTTCCGCAGCCTTTTTGTGCTCTGGTTCTGCCACATGATTCATCAAACGGCTGACGCTTTTTAATACATTAATAGCAGGATATTGACCTTTATTGGCAAGGTTTCGATCAAGGACTATATGACCGTCTAAAATCCCTCGCACAGTATCTGCAATCGGCTCATTCATATCATCACCATCTACTAATACTGTATAAAATGCAGTAATAGAGCCTTTCTCATTAGTGCCTGTGCGCTCTAATAATTTAGGTAAAATCGCAAAAACAGATGGTGTGTACCCTTTTTGAGCTGGAGGTTCACCTGTCGCTAGACCAATCTCACGCTGTGCCATAGCAACACGAGTCACAGAGTCCATCATCAACATGACATTTAAGCCACGATTTCTAAAATACTCGGCAATCGCCGTTGCGGTAAAGGCACCTTTAATACGCATCAGTGCAGGCTGATCGGAAGTGGCAGCAACAACTATAGAACGACTTAAACCCTCTGGCCCTAAGTCTCGCTCTATAAACTCACGAACTTCTCGACCACGCTCTCCAATTAGTGCGATTACGTTTAAATCCGCTTGTGTATTTCGCGCAATCATACCGAGCAGTGTACTTTTCCCGACCCCAGATCCTGCGAAAATACCAACACGTTGTCCATTACCCACTGTAAGCATGCCATCAATTGCTTTAACGCCTACTTCGAGTCTTTCATTAATAGGTGGGCGTGTTAGCGGATTTGGTGGATCCTGCTCTGTCGGAACTGACATTAATCCTTTCGGCAATAAAGTTCCATCAATCGGATTCCCCATAGAATCAAGTACTTTACCAATTAGCTCGGGGCCAACTTTTACTTCAAGTGGTGCCCCTGTACCTTCAACTAGACAGCCAATTGATATTTCTCTTAGGGAGGTAAAAGGCATTAAGACGACAATTTCATCTTTGAAGCCTACAACCTCTGCCAAGATAATTTGATGACCGTTTTTAGAAGTTTCCACATAAATTTTACAAACGTCACCAATGGAACTATCTGGACCTTGCGACTCAATCATCAAGCCGACAACTCTAGTAACTCTACCAAACTTTTTAAAGGTTGGTATTTGAGGAATTTGTTCGATTAATTGAGCCGTTTTCATCTAGATCATTCCTTACTTTCTAATATTTCATGTAATTTCAATCTTAGTTCGTTTAATTGCTCATCAATACTTACAACAATACGACCATGATTTGTTTCAATATAACAATCTGTTTCATTTTCTAAATCTTCATTTACAAAAATCATAAATGGTACGTCAGTTGGGAACATTTCAGCTAGTTCATCACGATTACCAGTTATTAATGCATAGTAAGTAGGTGAAACATAGATTTTTATTTCTTTCATTTCTCTTGCTTCTTTAAGTCCTCTACGAACGATTGACACAAATAATTCGTTGTCTCGCTCTAAAGATGTATCAATAATTCGCTCTGCGGCGGTTAAACCTAGCTCTAAAATAACCGATTCTTGATCTTCAATATATTTCCGAGCATTCTCCCCCGCTTGAATAATTATTTCATTGGCCGTTTGGAGAGATTGCGCCATCGCTTCATTCGCTTTGTTTGTCCCATCCTCATAACCTTGACCAAATCCTTCATCATAAGCTTCTTGCACTCGATTAGGTCGTTCTTCTTCCCAGTCTTGCTTTAAATGTTCAATTTCCTGGGAGAATATTTGCTTTTCTTGTTCAAAAGCCTCGCGTTCAGCCTGTATAGTAGCTCTAGCTTCCGCAAGCAAGCGCTCGCGTTCTTCTAGCACTTCTTCCATAGTAATCTGTTTTTGAGGTTGAATTTCTCCATTTTCTATCTCATGCAACTCAAACATTTCACGGATTTGAATCTTTTTGACATGATCGCCATTGGACTGTGTATGTACAGAACGGATGATTCTAGACAATGACGTCATCTCCTCCACCACGTGCAATAATAATCTCACCAGCATCCTCTAAGCGACGAATGACCGCTACAATTCGAGATTGCGCTTCCTCTACGTCACGCAGACGAACAGGACCCATAATTTCCATTTCTTCCTTAAATGTCTCAGCCATACGTTGTGACATATTGCGGAAAATAATGTCTTTTACTTCTTCACTTGAAACTTTCATTGAAAGCAGTAAGTCTTCATTTTCACAATCGCGAATAACACGTTGTATCGAACGATTGTCGAGCGTAACAATATCTTCGAATACAAACATACGTTTTTTGATTTCTTCTGCAAGCTCTGGATCTTGAATTTCGAGTGCATCGAGAATCGTTTTTTCCGTTTGTCGGTCTACACCATTTAACACTTCAACAACTGCATCAATGCCACCCGTTTCAGTGTAATCTTGTGTCACAGTCGATGATAACTTACGCTCTAAAACGGATTCAATTTCACTAATAACTTCTGGGGAAGTTGAATCCATTACAGCAATACGCTTAGCAATATCAGCCTGTACTTCCTGTGGCAATGAAGATAAAATCACACCCGCTTGCCCTGCCTCTAAATAAGAGAGAATAAGGGCAATTGTTTGTGGATGTTCATTTTGAATAAAGTTAAAAATTTGTGCTGGATCAGCTCTACGCGCAAAGTCAAAAGGACGTACTTGTAAAGAAGATGTAAGGCGATTAATAATTGTTTGCGCCTGTTCTACACCAAGAGCTTTTTCCAATACTGTCTTCGCGTAACCAATACCGCCCTGTGTAATATAATCTTGTGCAAGTGCAATATTGTGAAATTCCTCAATAATTTCCTCTTTCACATTTGCTTCTACTTTTTTAACGCTTGAAATCTCTAATGTTAAACGTTCAATTTCTTCTTCTGTTAAATGTTTATAGACAGAAGCTGAAACCTCAGGCCCTAATGAAATTAACAAGAGAGCGGCCTTTTGTTTTCCTGTTAATTCCTTTTCTTTCTTGGACACAGCCGAACCTCCTAGTTAGTCTTCCGCAATCCAACTACGCAGTAACTTCGCAAAATCGTCTGGCTTATCTTTGGCCATTTTTTCAAGCTGCTTACGACGCATTGTAGCTTCCGTTTCAATTTCTTCATTTATATCTTCAATCATTAGTTCTTCTTGTTCATCTAGGATACTTAGTTCTTCTTCTTCCTGCGCACGTTTTCGTGAACGGACAATGAAGAATGCAAGCAATACTATGACAGCAAGTAATATGCCGCCAATTACCCAAACCCACCATGGAATAACAGATTTTTCGCTAGCTGTCTCTGTTGCTTTACCATTTAAAGGATGCACTGAAACAGCTACTTTTTCATCGATTTGATCTTGAGTAAGTTCAGCTGCTACATCTTTAGAAATCGTCGTACGAACAATAGTACTTAAAATTTGCTGGATATCCTCACGAATACCATCTGGTAATGTTGCTGCGTCAGTTGCTGTCGGCGGTTCAACAATTACTTGAATACCCATATCTTGAATTTTATATGGTGCCTCTTGGATTTCTTTGCGTATACGATTTACTTCATTATTAATTGTTTCTTCTGTACGTTCGGATTCTCCAATACCATTTACACCTTCGTTATAAGTTGTGAAGTTATCTGTAGTCGTTTCAGCTTCAGGTGTACCAGTAGCTGCACCCCCTCCAGAATATTGCTCTGTAATACGTTGAGCACTAATTTCTATTCCGGCCATATTCTCTTCGTCAACCGGCGTCACTAGGTTTTCTTCACGATTTTCTTTTTTGAAATCAATGTCTGTTGTCACAGAAACGACTACTTTGTCTTGTCCCATAAGCGTACCTAGCATACTTTGAACTTGTCGTTGTAGGTCACGTTCAACCAATTTTTTCGCTTGTAACTGACCTTCAGCTGTCGCTGTTGAAGTTCCATCAGTAGTTGCAGCATTTAGATCAAAGTACTCAGAAAATTGGTTAGAAATAACAATATCATCCGTCTTTAAATTCGGAACACTTTTGGCAACTAAATTGTACATAGTGGCAATTTGTTGCTCAGTAAATTTATAGCCAGGATCAGTATTCAAAACAATAGATGCTGTCGCATCTTCTTTAACATCCTTTAGGAAAACTCCCTCTTCTGGAACGTTGATCATTACCTTTGCATCTTTTACACCCTCTAGATTTTTAAAAAGCTTTGCAATTTCTGTTTCAGTCGCAGCTTTTTTTAATAGGTTAAACTCATTATCTGTCATACCAAATCCAGAGCTATTTGCAAAAGAGTAATCAATCGACCCTGTTTTCGGAAATCCGTCCGATGCCAACTGCACTAGTAATGAATCTACTTGGTCTTCAGGGACTGAAATCGTTGTCCCTCCCGGTTCAATTTCATATTTTACACCTTTAGTGTCTAGCTCTTCCTTCACTTCTCCAATTTCTCTTGTCGATAAATCTTTATAAAGTGGTACATATGTAATTTTTGTAGCAAAAAGTGTAATAACGGCAGCAAGTGCTAGTACCCCTATCACTGAACCAATCATTACAATTTTTTGTTTTTTACTACGACTTGTCCAAAATTGGCTGGTGTCGTTTTTTATTTTCGTCAATCGTTCATTCATTATGAATCCTCCGGTTATAGTGAACAACCTATCCATCTAATAATTCGCGAAAACAGTGATATCCCATAACATTCAATCATTATCATCACCATAACGTATTGATTTCCGTTTCGACTAGGAGCGTCCGATAAACCATTTGGGGCAATCAGGATGTTGGCCACGAAGGCATTATCACAATACATGCTGTAATTGCCTTCGCTTTTCTATTGTCTCACTCACTTCAAGGCTATCACCTTCTGTATCATGAACGTGATCCCTTCGGAGTCATCCAACCTCCACATCAATCATCCATTTAAAATATGGGATAAATTCTTTACTTCAATAGAGCTTATTCAATTAAAGTTAGACACTCATACGCATTATTTCTTGGTAAGCTTCAATCACCTTATTGCGAACTTCAATTGTTGCATTTAATGTAATGCTCGCCTTTTGTGATGCAATCATCACTTCGTGCAACTCTACATCTCCACCATTAATTAACTTTTGAGTAAGGTTATCAGAAGTAATTTGTTGATCATTAACCTTCGATATTGCTTCTTTTAACGAGTTCGCAAAGCTCTGTTGTGCTTCATATGGTGTCACATTAAGTTTATTTATTTCATTTACAACCTGCGTAGGTGTCATTTGTGAAACGGACGAAATTGTCATTATGTATCTTCCCTTCCTCTTATTTATCTTCCAATCTCTAAAGCCTTTGTCAGCATGGATTTATTTGCATTCAATACAGTTATGTTTGCCTCGTAGGAACGAGTAGCTGACATTAAATCTACCATTTCTTTTAATGGATCTACATTCGGCATATTTACATAGCCATCTGCATTTGCATCTGGATGAGTTGGATCATACACAAGTTTGAAAGGTGTTTCTCTATCTTCTTTTATTTGTGTAACTTTTACGCCGTTGCCAACACCGCCTTTTGCATTTTTGCCAACTGCGGCATTAAAGAACTTTGAAAACTGTCCCTCTTGCGCTGTAAACGTTACAGATTTTCTGCGGTATGGCTCCCACTCCCCGTTCACTTGTCTAGCACGGGTTGAATCCATGTTTGCCATATTTGACGAAACTACATCCATTCGTAAACGCTGTGCCGTTAATGCTGAGGCAGTAGTATTCATTCCATGAAAAATAGACATCTATTACTTACCTCCTTTAATAACCGTATTTAGAGTATTTAGCTTACCGTTCATGCGTTCAATTAATGCGTTGTAATAAATTTGGTTTTCCGCAAGCTTTGTCTGTTCAGCATCCATATCTACGGCATTACCATTATTTCGATAACGCAAGCCATTTATATTATTCACACCAGGCGTTGATTGTCGAATCGCGAAATCAAAATGTCTATTATCCGTACGATATGCCGAAATTGACATTTGTTGTTCTTTCTCCAACATATCTTTAAAACTTACATTTTTCGCCTTATAGTTCGGCGTATCGACATTCGCAATGTTATTAGCGATCGTTTTATGATTCAAAGTTGCATAAGAAAGTCCGTTTTCCAACTTACTAATAGTTCCTCCAAACAAATCCAAAAAGCTCACCTCATTCTTGTACTTCTTATTTTATCCAATAATACAATTGTAATTAAGATGATACGTAGTGTCTATTGTCTTTTGTCACTTTTTGATAGTATAAACGACCCATTTTTACACGCGAATAACCAGGACAATACTTCTGCATCCCTTGATACCACTGGATTCATAGCCAGCCTACCCAACACTAGTCAATTTACACCATTTCGACAGTGTTTACGGTTTTAGGATCTATTTTATTCCTTTTTTTACCAAAACAGCAGTAGACACAATGTCTAAATTAGAGTTCCTTTTTACTATTTAAACATAAGGCTAAAATATTACACAAAATTCAGAATAGTTATTCCATACTGTCTTACAAGTAACAATTGGAGCATATGTTTTTATCACTTACGCAAAAAGTAGCGCATATGTAAAAAAACAAATTTAGGGATAAAGCAATGACATTAGCGACTAAGAGGGTCGAAAACTTACCTATAAAAAATGAGCGAAAGGATTAAAATATAGATGATTTCTCCCCCCTATTTAGTACTAAAACATGATTCGACATAATTAAAGCATGTAAACCCAACCGCAAATTTCGTCGAAACTTCGTCGAATTACAAAAGGCATCTGAACAAGATTATCCCAGATACCTTTCTGTTTCCAATGAATTTTTTGTGTCAAATCCGCCGAAGGCTTTATTGTGAGAAAGCGCAGTGTTATTGTACCGACAGCGACACAGTTTTTTTATGCGAAAGCGTAGTGCCAATATAGGGACTAAAGAGGAGGAAGTGGTGGTCGACGCTCGTCAGAGGAAAGTAAGCAGCCCTGAAAGGGGATTTTAAGGCCACAACATTCACAAAGTTTCCTTTCGCCATTTTGATTCTCTATATGATAAAAGGCATCTGGAACAAAAATATTCCAGATGCCTCAGATCGTCCCAAAAGGACGCTATTTTATTATTTCATTTTAATTTCAGCTAATGCATTTAAGAATTTATCGTTCAGTACTTTAATGTAAGTACCTTTCATACCTAAAGAGCGAGATTCGATTACACCTGCAGATTCTAGTTTACGTAATGCGTTTACGATTACTGAACGTGTAATACCAACTCGGTCTGCAATTTTTGAAGCAACTAGTAAGCCTTCATGGCCATCAAGCTCTTCAAAGATATGTTCAATAGCCTCTAACTCACTGTATGAAAGTGAATTAATTGCCATTTGTACAACAGCTTTGCTACGAGCTTCCTCTTCAATTTCCTCAGATTTCTCACGTAAAATTTCCATACCAACTACTGTTGCACCGTACTCAGCTAAAATTAAATCATCATCCTCGAATTGTGAAGATAAACGAGCAAGAATTAATGTACCAAGACGCTCACCACCACCAACAATCGGTACAATCGTTGTTAATGCATTTTGGAATAACTCTTTGTTTTCAACTGGGAAAGCAGTATGTTCGTCATTAATATCTAAGTTTGAAGATGTCTCAGAAATTGTAAACAGGCTATGTGTATATTCTTCTGGGAATTGACGCTCTTCGAACATCTTTTTCATACGCTCATTTTCAATTTGTTGGTGAATTGAAATACCTAAAAGCTTCCCTTTACGGCTTACAATATAAACATTACTGTCGATAATATCTCCTAATGTATCTGCCATTTCTTTAAAGTTTACTGGTTTACCAGCAGATGCTTGGAGCATCGAGTTAATTTTACGCGTTTTTTCTAATAAATTCATTATATGTTCCTCCTATAAATAATCCGAAGAGTATTTTCTTAATATTCTAAATGTTTTTTCAACTGAATGAAACTATTCAGCCTTATCTTACAATATAAACTGTGACAAATCTTTGTTTTTTACTATACCCGCAAGTTTTTGATCTACATACGTAGCAGTGATTGGAATATTTGCAGGTGCAATTTCAGCAGCTTCAAATGATAATTCTTCTAATAAGCGTTCTAAAATTGTGTGCAAACGTCGAGCTCCAATATTATCAGTCTCCTGATTGACCTCAGTTGCAATTTCTGCAATTCGCTCAATCGCGTCTTCCGTAAAGTTTATCTCCACGCCTTCAGTTTCTAATAATGCCTTGTATTGTAAAATAAGTGATTGATCTGGCTCTTGCAAAATACGTACAAAATCTTGTTTCGTTAATTTTTCAAGCTCCACTCGAATCGGGAATCGACCTTGCAATTCAGGAATTAAATCTGACGGCTTCGACATATGAAACGCTCCAGCAGCAATGAAAAGCATAAAGTCAGTTTTTACAGCACCGTATTTTGTCGTTACAGTAGAACCTTCAACAATTGGTAGAATATCACGTTGCACACCCTCACGTGATACGTTTGCAGAGGAGTTACTATCCTTACTAGCAATTTTATCAATTTCATCAATAAAAATAATACCTGATTGTTCCGCTCTTGAAATGGCTTCTTGAGCAACTTCGTCTGCATCTATGAGTTTATTTGCTTCCTCGATCGTTAAAATACGACGTGCGTCTTTCACCTGTAGACGACGTTTTTTCTGCTTTTTAGGCATTAAACTAGACAGCATATCCTGCATGCCATTGTTTGCAGACATATCCATACCCGTTCCTTGTAACGCATCAAAAATAGAAGGATTTTGTTCAGTTACTTCAACTGTAACCCATTCATTTTCTAATTTACCATTACGTAAATCGATAGCGATTTGCGCACGTTTGGAGCGTACTTCAGTTTCTTCAGAAGAAGAATCATCATTGGCTTGCTGTTCTTTTCCGCCAAACAACATTTCAAACGGATTTTGCATGGACTGTTTTTTTCGTAATGAAGGAACCAACAACTTAACTATAGCTTCGTTTGCTAATTCTTCGGCTTGGTCCTTCACAGACTCCATCATTTCTTCTTTTACAAGACGATGTGAAGCTTCTACTACATCACGTACCATTGACTCTACGTCTCGTCCTACATATCCTACTTCTGTAAACTTCGTTGCTTCAACTTTTACAAATGGTGCACCCGTTAGCTTTGCAATTCTTCGTGCAATTTCCGTTTTTCCGACACCTGTAGGTCCAATCATCAAAATATTTTTCGGAATTACCTCAGCCTTCATCTCATCACTTAGCAGCGAACGACGATATCGATTACGTAGTGCAATAGCTACCGCTCGCTTCGCTTCATTTTGTCCAACGATATAACGATCCAAATGCTCAGTAATTTGTCTTGGCGTTAAATTATTTTGTGTCATTAGTTAAGCGCCTCCACTATAATATTATGATTCGTAAACACACAGATTCCAGCAGCGGTTTCTAATGCCGCTTCTGCAATTTCACGAGCAGACATTGTATCACCTGCATACTTTTTAAGGGCACGACCTGCTGATAATGCAAAGTTACCCCCTGAACCAATTGCCAAAACTCCATCATCCGGTTCAATTACTTCTCCCGTACCCGAAACAAGAAGGAGTGTACTTTTATCCATTACAAGTAGCATAGCCTCTAATTGACGTAGCATTTTATCACCGCGCCATTGCTTAGCAACTTCTACTGCTGCACGTTGTAAGTTGCCATTGTATTCATTTAACTTTCCTTCAAACATCTCAAAAAGTGTAAAAGCATCGGCAACCGATCCCGCAAACCCGGCAAGCACCTGACCATTAAACAGACGTCTGACCTTCCTTGCTGTACCTTTCATAACAACCGCATTTCCCAGGGTTACTTGACCATCACCTGCCATCGCGCAACCCCCGTTATGATGAACTGCAAATATCGTTGTCGCATGAATTTGTCCCATTCGCCTTCCTCCTTAGCTTATTATGCCCTTGGATGAGCATTCATATATGTTTGACGTAGATGCTCTTTTGTTACATGAGTGTAAACTTGTGTAGAAGTTAAATGAGCATGGCCTAATAACTCCTGCACCGTACGTAAATCTGCGCCATTATTCAATAAATGTGTGGCAAAAGTATGGCGAAGCATATGTGGATATATTTTCGTATGGAGCGAGGCTTTGTCAATCATTTCAGTTAAAATATGACGTACACCTCGTGGAGTAAGTTCCCCACCGCGCATGTTGACAAACAATTGCTGATGACTTGTGTTTTTCATCAATCGTGGACGAGCTTGTTCTATGTAATCCTGCATAGCTAAACTCGCAAATTGCCCGAATGGAATAATGCGTTCTTTTCGCCCTTTTCCCATTACCCTAATAATCGAATAATGGAAATCAACATCTTCTACTTGAATTGAGGTGAGCTCACTTACACGAATACCTGTCGCATATAACAGCTCCAATATAGCCATATTTCTTAATGATTTCAAATCATCGCCGACATTCGCATCAAATAGCTGCATCAATTCTTCTTCGTAGAAAAAACTAGGTAAACGTGATTCTTTTTTTGGATGATAAAGTGATCGAAATGCCCCATCATCTAATCCGTGCTGTTTATTTAGAAAGCGAAAGAAGGAGCGTATTGAGGAGATTTTCCTTGATACAGATGATCTTGCTCTCTTTTCATCGTACAACTTTGTTACATAAAGACGTGCATGTATATACTCAACACTAGCTAAATCATTTACGCCCTCCGCTTGCAAAAACGCTAAAAAATCTAGTAGGTCCGATTCATATTCTCGCACTGTATGAACAGAGAAGTTTTTTTCAATTTGGATATAAAGCATAAACTGTTCAAGTGCATCTTGGGACGAAACTAACATAAAAAGATTCACCACCAATAGATTTATTGATAATCTTCTCTAATTACAGGGCATCACCATAACGTGGGGTTGATTTCCGTTCCGGCTGGGCGCTTTGCCGCTGCCGCTTTGCTTTCGCTACAGAAAACATTTGTTGTTGCTGTCGCTACGCTTTCGCACAGAGCAAAGCTTCCTGGGGGCATCCGATGAGCCGCTTGGGCCAACATGATGTTGGTCACGAAGGCGTTATCACAGGACGTGATGCTCTTAGCCTTCGTTCCTCTATATCACTGATCCCCAAGGAGTCGCCCAGCCTCTACTCCAATCAACTTATATACATGGCATACGTTTTTTACACATGCCATTCAACGTTGGCTGATGAGCCTAAAGTGCTTTCACTTGCCATTAAAAGAATGTCGATTTTCGATGATCCTCTTTAGTTTGTCACTTTGGGTATCGTTAATGTAGAAAACATACATATTGACACTATACCTATCTTCATCATATAGCAAGTGAAAATGTTTATATTTTGAGAAAATCTCCATACAAAATAATAAAACACGTGTAAATTAGCATTTTGCTACAAAAAAAGAAAAAGCCTCTAAGAGTATACCAACTTTTAGAGGCCTTTTGCAATCAAATTGTTTGTGAATTCACAAAATTACGAATTGTGCTTATTGCACGTGTAGCATGCATCTCTGCACGCTCTGGCTTCGAACGACGTCCTGGTGGTAGTTCAGGAAAAATTCCAAAGTTAACGTTCATCGGCTGGAAATTTTTCGATTGCGCTTCTGTTATATAACGCGCCATACTACCTAAAGCCGTTTCAAATGGGAAGATAATTTGCTCTTGTCCTAATGCTAATCGAGCTGCATTAATACCGGCAATTAATCCACTACCAGCAGATTCAACATATCCTTCTACACCTGTCATTTGACCCGCAAAGAAAATATTTTTTTGCTCTCGAAGTTGGTACGTTTTCTCTAGAACCTTTGGCGAATTAATGAATGTATTTCTATGCATTACGCCATAACGAACGATTTCAACATTCTCTAATCCCGGAATTAATTGTAGTACTTCCTTCTGTGGTCCCCATTTTAAGTGCGTTTGGAAGCCAACGATATTGTAAAGAGTTCCTGCTGCATCGTCTTGACGTAACTGGACAACTGCATAAGGGCGTTTCCCTGTTTTTGGATCTTCTAGACCTACTGGCTTCATCGGTCCAAATAACATTGTTTTCTCACCGCGAGCAGCCATTACTTCGATAGGCATACATCCTTCAAAGTAAATTTCTTTTTCAAATTCTTTTAATGGCACAACCTCTGCCTCGATTAATGCTTGACGGAAACGATCAAATTCTTCCTTTGTCATAGGACAGTTTAAATAAGCTGCTTCCCCTTTATCGTAACGAGATTTTAAATAAACTTTTTCCATATCGATGCTATCTTTTTCAATAATTGGTGCTGCTGCATCATAGAAATATAGATAATCTAAACCTGTTAAGCCCTGAACTTTTTCAGCTAAAGCTTTCGATGTTAGTGGACCTGTGGCAATAACAGTAATACCTTCTGGAATATCAGTGACTTCTTCATGAATAACTTCCACAAGAGGATGATTTTTTACCGCTTCTGTCACATAGCCTGCAAATTCATGTCGATCCACTGCTAAGGCACCGCCTGCTGGTACTGAACATGCATCGGCCGCCTTCATAATTACAGAGTCTAAAATACGCATTTCTTCTTTAATCACACCTACGGCATTCGTTAATCCATTTGCACGTAGGGAGTTCGAACAAACAAGCTCCGCAAATTTATCAGTATGGTGAGCTGGTGTTTGTTTTACTGGACGCATTTCATAAAGTTTAACTTTCACACCACGTTGAGCAATTTGCCAAGCAGCCTCACTGCCTGCAAGCCCTGCGCCTATTACATTTACTACTTGTTCAGTCATGTCCTTACCATCTTTCTATCATTGAGTAGGTGTCTCTTCATAGTCACATTTCGTACACTGAATTTGAACACCTTTTTTAATTTTTTTCTCTACTAATAATGCACTACATTTCGGACAAGGTCTATTAATTGGCTTGTCCCATGAAACAAATTCACACTCAGGGTACTGATTGCAACCATAGAATAAACGCTTTGTTTTACTCTTACGTTCTACAATTTCGCCTGTCTCACAAGAAGGACACTTTACGCCAATAGGTTTCATAATAGCTTTTGTATTGCGGCAATCCGGGAAGTTTGAACAAGCCATAAATTTTCCGTATCGTCCAAGCTTGTAGACCATTGGAGATCCACAAAGCTCACAATCCTCGCCAGCCGGTTCATCTTTTATAACAACCTTTTCCATAGCCTCATCTGCATATTTTACATGGACCTCAAAATCCTTATAAAACTCATGCACAACTTCTTTCCACTGACGACCGCCTTCTTCAATATCATCTAAATCTTGTTCCATTTGTGCTGTGAATTCGATATTTATGATATCAGGGAAAAACTCTAGTACGAGTTGGTGCACGATTTCTCCTAGCTCTGTCGGCATAAATCGTTTTGCATCTAATACGACATAGCCACGGCGCTGAATTGTATCGAGGGTCGGTGCATATGTGGACGGGCGCCCTATACCTAACTCTTCCATTGTTTTTACAAGACGCGCCTCTGAATAACGTGGTGGTGGCTGTGTGAAATGTTGCTTCGGCTCGATTTCAAGAGATTTTACTTGATCGCCAACTTCCATTTCAGGTAGAAGCTTGTTTGTCTCTTCTGTTTGATCATCTGTACCCTCAATATAGAGTTTCATAAAGCCGGCAAATTTAACTTGCGAGCCGTTTGCACGGAATAAAACATCACCATTTTGCAAATCAACAGCTACTGTATCAAGTACGGCCGGCGCCATCTGACTTGCGATAAAACGCTCCCAAATCAAACGATATAAGCGCAATTGATCGCGACTAAGCACTGCCTTTAATTCATCCGGAGTTCGCATCGTACTAGTTGGACGAATAGCCTCATGGGCATCTTGTGCATTTGATGCTTTTTTAGCCTGCTTCGACTCTGTTGAGATGAATTCTTTGCCGTATTTGGATTCAATGTAGGCTACTGCCTCTGTTTTTGCTGTATCTGAAATACGTGTAGAATCGGTACGCATATAAGTAATTAAACCGACTGTCCCCTCTTTTTTACCAACATCAATACCTTCATATAATTGTTGCGCAAGCATCATCGTTTTCTTAGCACGGAAATTTAACTTACGCGCTGCCTCTTGCTGTAAAGAAGATGTTGTAAAAGCAGGTGCTGCATTTCGTTTACGTTCTTTTTTCGATACATTAACAACTTCAAAACTTGTACCTTTAACATTTTTTAAAATAGATTTTACTTGTTCTTCATTTGTTAATTTAATTTTTTCTTTGCCATTACCGTAATAAAGCGCATCGAACGTTTTCTTCCCTTTTTCAAAAGAACCTTCAATTGTCCAATATTCTTCCGGTTGGAAGTTTTTAATTTCATTTTCACGATCAATAATCATGCGTAGTGCTACAGATTGTACTCGCCCTGCCGATAATCCCTTTTTAACCTTTTTCCAAAGAATCGGACTAATGTTATAACCAACAAGTCTGTCCAATATACGACGTGTTTGCTGTGCATCTACTAAATCCATATTAATAGGACGTGGGTTTTTAAAGGATTCTACAATCGCATCTTTTGTAATTTCATTAAAAACGACACGACAATCTGAATGAATATCGATATTTAATGCAGTCGCAAGGTGCCAAGCAATCGCTTCTCCCTCGCGGTCTGGATCGGCCGCTAGAAAGACTTTCTTCACTTTTTTAGCCGCAGACTTTAAGTCCTGTAAAACAGGCCCTTTACCACGAATAGTAATATATTTAGGTTCATAATTATTTTCTGGACTAACACCCATTTGGCTACGTGGTAAATCACGAACATGCCCGATCGACGCTTTCACTTTATATTTTTTCCCTAAATATCGTTCAATTGTTTTTGCTTTTGCTGGTGATTCTACAATCACTAAATAATCCGCCATCTATGTCTCCCCCTTAGCGAGGTCTATTGCTAATTTTTTAAGTTACCTGTTGCAAAATGTATAACAGATTTTAAGATAATGCAACTTTTTTTCAATTTTTGTTTGAAAAGAGCGTAAGTGTTTCAACGATTTCGTGACCATTACACGCTGGAATAGCTCCTTCTAATAGTAGTTTATTTGTGCCCTTTGATTGCTCCGCATTAATTGGACCCGGTACAACAAATACATCTTTTCCTTGCTCTAATGCATTGTCCGTTGTAATAAGCGTGCCACTTCTTAATGCCGCTTCGGTTACAACTATAGCTTTGGACAATCCACTAATGATTCGGTTGCGCATTGGAAAATGCCATTTCTCAGGCTTCATATATGGAGGATACTCTGTAACAAGTAACTGATGCTCCGCCATATGCTCAGCGAGAATCTGGTTTTCCTTAGGGTATATATAATTAAACCCGTGACCAAGCACTGCAATTGTGGAACCGCCAACTTTTATAGTTGTCTCGTGAGCGATCGTATCTGCCCCTCTTGCAAGCCCGCTTACAACTGTATATCCGTGTTCAACAAGAGGTGGCACGATTAGGTCCATCGCAGTTTTTGTATATGATGTAGCCTTTCTAGAACCTATAATGGCTACTTGTTTTTCTTTCGTCAATAGAGAATACCGACCTTTCACATACAATACAGTAGGTGGGCTGGATATTTCAAATAATTGCGCCGGGTAAAAAGGATGCTGAAAAGGTATCGGGGAAATATTTGCCCTTTCATAAGCTTCTGCAAACGACAATGTCATAATTTGTCGAAAACTCTTGGATATCTCCAAAGCTCTACTCGATGATATTTGCAGAGCTTTTGCAATCTCGTAGGGGGGCGCTTCCTCAAAATAACTTAGTAAATCCACCGGGGACAATAATCGCTGAAGTTTTTGAAGTGGTAATGGGTATATATAATGTAAAGCTAGCAATCTCTGTGTATCAACTGAAAAAATCATTTAAGAGCCTCCTTTTATAATAGAAGAAATTAAATGACCGCATTTTTAATGACACCGCTTTTTCTAAAAAGTAAGTAGGAAGTTAGAAACATATTAATGCAGAGTCCATGACATCCGCCGGAAGCTTTAACTTCTTTCAGCAGGTGTCCAAACACCCGCTGAAAGAAGTTAAAGAAAAAGATGTAGCCACAATGTGCTACATCTTCCATTTTAATGGGTTTTACACTTTTCGTATAGCCCTTTTTCTTTGATTACTTTAATAAGCGTGTCACCAATGACAGATGGCGTTTCTGCTACTTCAATACCAGCAGCATTCATAGCCTTAATTTTCTCTGCTGCTGTTCCTTTACCACCTGAGATAATAGCACCAGCGTGACCCATACGTTTACCTGGAGGAGCTGTTTGTCCACCGATAAAGCCAACGACAGGTTTCGTCATATTCGCTTTAATCCATTCAGCAGCTTCTTCTTCAGCTGTCCCTCCAATTTCCCCAATCATCACAACTGCATATGTTTCTGGATCGTTGTTAAACGCTTCCAAAACATCGATAAAGTTTGTACCATTGACAGGGTCTCCACCGATCCCTACAGCTGTAGTTTGACCGATACCAGCTTGTGTTAACTGGTGTACCGCTTCGTATGTTAATGTACCAGAGCGTGAAACAACTCCTACATGCCCTTTCGTATGGATGTAACCAGGCATAATACCAATCTTACATTCATCTGCCGTAATAACACCAGGACAGTTAGGACCGACTAGACGCGTCTTTTTACCTTCCATATAACGTTTTACCTTAACCATATCAATTACAGGAATATGCTCAGTTATACAGATTGTTAATTCTAATTCAGCATCAACAGCCTCTAAAATAGCATCTGCCGCGAATGGAGCAGGTACATAAATAACTGAAGTTGTTGCACCTGTTGCAGCCACAGCTTCCGCTACAGTGTTAAATACAGGCACTCCTTCGATTTCAAGACCGCCTTTACCCGGCGTTACACCAGCTACAATTTTAGTACCATACTCAAGCATTTGCTTCGTATGGAAAAGTGCTGTTTCCCCCGTAATACCTTGTACAATTACCTTCGTATCTTTATCAATAAATACAGCCATTGTTCTCCCTGCCTTCCTTAGCCTACTAGTCCCACAATTTTTTGTGCACCGTCAGCCATTGAATCCGCTGCAACGATGTTTAAACCAGATGCATTTAAAATCTCTTTTCCAAGCTCTACATTTGTACCTTCTAAACGTACAACTAAAGGCACAGTTAAGCCAAGTTCTTTGGCAGCTGCTACAACACCCTCAGCGATAATGTCACACTTCATAATTCCGCCAAAAATGTTTACAAAGATGCCTTTTACATGGGGATCAGAAAGGATAATTTTGAAAGCTTCTGTTACTTTTTCAGCAGTTGCACCGCCACCTACATCTAAGAAGTTAGCAGGGCTTCCGCCATAATAACTAATTGTGTCCATTGTAGCCATTGCAAGACCAGCTCCATTAACCATACAGCCAATGTTGCCATCTAATGAAATATAGCTAAGGTCATATTTTGATGCTTCGATTTCCTTTGGATCTTCTTCATCAAAATCACGTAATTCGACAATATCTTTATGACGATACAACGCATTTGCATCGAAATTGAATTTTGCATCTAATGCTAGAACTTCTCCTTGTCCAGTGATAACAAGTGGATTAATTTCTACAATAGAAGCATCCTTGTCGATAAACGCTTGATACAAGCCTAACATTAATTTAACAGCTTTCCCTATTAGGTTAGCTGGAATATTCATATTGAACGCCATGCGACGTGCCTGGAAACCTGTTAACCCCACAACAGGATCCACAACTTCTTTGAAGATTTTTTCTGGATGTGATTCCGCTACTTCCTCAATATCCATGCCGCCCTCTTCAGATCCCATCATTGTTACACGGGATGTTGCGCGGTCTAATACTAAGCTTAAATAGTATTCTTTTTGAATATCAGAACCCTCTTCAATATATAAGCGTTTTACTTCTTTTCCTTCAGGACCTGTTTGATGAGTCACTAAAATTTTACCTATTAATTCTTTTGCATATGTACGCACCTCGTCAAGGTTTTTAGCGATTTTTACGCCCCCTGCTTTCCCGCGTCCACCTGCATGAATTTGCGCCTTGACTACAGTTACATTAGAGCCAAGTTCCTTCGCTACTTTCACAGCTTCATCAGGGGAAAAAGCAACTTTTCCGTTTGGTACAGCTACACCATATTTTCTAAGAATCTCTTTCCCTTGATATTCATGGATATTCATAATACATCCTCCCATCAAACATTTGCAAAATTGTTTTACTAACATAATCTATTCTAACGAAAGATTCTGATAAAGTCTATACCTTGTCTTTTATTCATTTTTTACATAAAAATATGACTGTTTTTTCTACTTCGTGTACTAAAACAGATATTTCCGAAAATCAGAATTCTCTATTTTTTCTATATTTTTGCGCATGTTGTTGATCTAGACGATAAATAAATGCAAAAACCTCAGCGACGGCTTCGTATAATTCTTCAGGAATTGACTCATTTAAATCTAATTGTCCGAGTAATTGAACAAGGTTAGGATCCTCATATATCGGGACATCGTGCTCATTCGCGCGCGCTAATATATTTTCTGCTACTTTCCCTTTTCCTTTTGCTACTACCGTCGGACTATCAAAACGACCTAACTTATAAGTGAGGGCGATAGCCTCTTTTCGAGTAAATTTTTCTTCACTCATATGCGGAAATCCACCCCACTATGTTCCTCCTGCTGTTCTACTACAGGGTTTTTTTCAGGTTGAGCTTTCTCAAATTGTTTAATAAAAACGCCTGAAAGTTGATACTCTTTTTCTGCTAACCCTATTTTTAATGCTGCTTTTAGTGGCTCTGCAAGCGGAATAATATCATTATTTTCATTAAATACTGTCACAGAAACGACACGGTTTTGGACTTGCATATCAATAACCGTTTCTTTCATAGATTCCATTTGTAAATAAAATAATATGCGTGCGTAATTGGCGTCAATTTTACCATCTTCTTTCATGCGTCCATTCCACTGTAATGTTGCATCCATTTTCTTGCCGAAAAATTCTAATGGTACTTGCATAATAAGCTGATGCTGATGGCCATTTTCTCCTGATGCTAGCTGCATGCCATTCATACGTGCCATTAACATTTCTGCAGCTTCCTTCAGCTGCGGAGTAACGTGCGCTTCCTGCAATAATGTATGTAATTGCGGTTTTAATTGATGTGCAATCTGCTGTAAATCGGCTGACTTGTTACTAAGAGTCGCTTCATAGCTAACTCCTAAATTTTTTAATACCGTTTTAAGCGCATGTTCCATTGCTTTACTGTCCATAGAATTTTGTACATGAGCATCCGCTTGTGTAACAATCTGCTGAATCATTGCTTGTGGGGATTCAACACTATTTCTCATGAGATTTCGCATAAATGCTTCGTTTTGTAGCGGAGTAGTTGCTTCATGCTTTAAAAGCGATAATAAATGGTCTTTCACAGAAAGAGCATTAGCGTCTTGTGTAAATAAACGCGCCGAAGAATTTTCTGCAAATGCCTTTATAAGGTGTTCTTGCATTTGTTTTGCAAAAATCTCTAGCGTTTGTTTAGTTGCTGGAAGCTGTTTAAATCGATCGATAAGTTCATTTAATGATTGCTTTTGTTCATTAGTTAACAAGCTTTGATTCGCTGTCCATGATCTAAGCTGATCAACAAGATGATGAATGTTGTCAGATTTTGTCGTTAAAATTGTTTGAATAACTTCTCCAGCCTGTTGCAGCTGATTTGACTGTATAGTCTTTACATCGCTAAGGCTGGACCAATTTTGCAAGGTTGCCTGCTGAGGTAGTATCCCCGCCTCTTTTAAACTATTCATAGCTTGAATCTTTTCACTCATAGAAGACGCACTATTAGTTAATATTTGTATGGACTTAGCAAGGACTAAACTACCTGTTTCTACTTCAAAAGGCTTTGCAATTGCTTGTATTTGTTGCATTAGATTTTGCTTAAGATTTTCTGGTAAAGCTATATCCTTCGTTAAAAGCTGTGTAAAGTTTTCCATTATGGAAACCATGCCTGCAGTTTTTTGTCCACTTAGAAGAGCTTGAAACACATCATTTGTCATTGGCATTTTAAACTCTACCATTTTTTGAATGGCTTGCAGGGCATCCATTTTTGTTACGCCTTCAGGTAATGCCTTTAACCACATTTCTGCCTGCATCAGCTGCTCTTTTGAAATCGGAAGCTGCGCCTTCATAAAATGAGCTAGAAGCTGCTGTGATTCTGCTGTTTTAGGTAAATTCATTGATTCAAGTAACTGATTAATCTGTTGACTTTGGGAAGCCGTTTGCGCCATAGGACCCGTAACAACTTTTAGTTCGGTTTGTGGGCTTGTACCAGTTACTTGAAAGAAATGTGCATCACCTGCTTTTAGCGGCACTTCGAGTTTAGCAATAAACTTTTGTTGACCAACCTGTATTTCTGCCATTTGATCTGGATATAATTGTTTGATTGTTCCTTGAAATATTTGTCCTTGTTTTAAAGTAAGTGGCTGATTAGCTGAGGTTATTGCAGCTTGTTGCATTTGAATCGGATTAAAAGATGTGGCTGTCATATACATACTCCTTTCATCAATTTTCTATTTTATTTGGCTTATCACTTAGAGCATTGACTTTATCGGTTCAAAGGACTTGCGATGATGATTAGTTGGACCGAATTCTTCAAGTGCTTTTAAATGTTGTTTTGTGCCATACCCTGCATGCTGAGCAAAACCATACATAGGAAATTCTTCGTCCAATTGATCCATATAATCATCTCGCGCCGTTTTCGCTAATATCGACGCTGCTGCAATCGCTAGGCTTTTCGCATCTCCTTTAATGATTGAATCCTGCGGAATAGAGATTGGCAGCGTCATAGCATCTACTAGCACATAATTAGGTTTCATAGATAACGATTCTACACTTGTCTTCATCGATTGCTTCGTCGCTTCGTAAATATTTAACGCATCAATTTGTTGCGCTGGTTGAAAATGGATAAAATAACTTAATGCATACTCTTTTATTAAAGTAGCATAGGCATTGCGTTTATCTTTTGATAATTGCTTTGAATCATTTAAGCCGATTAGCGCCTCACAGTTTGCAGGTAAAATAACAGCAGCGGTTACTACTGGTCCTGCTAACGGTCCACGTCCCGCTTCGTCTACCCCTGCAATGAGTGCCCCTATTCCTCCATAGCTG
Source organism: Lysinibacillus sp. NPDC056959 (assembly GCF_042674095.1). Lineage (NCBI taxonomy): Bacteria > Bacillati > Bacillota > Bacilli > Caryophanales > Bacillaceae > Lysinibacillus > Lysinibacillus sp. NPDC056959. Next base: position 133,206 of record NZ_JBHURE010000001.1, read on the forward strand.
TGGTCAAAATCGACTTTCGCTTGATGATCCTGGAGTAACTGTTGTTTTTTCTCTTGGCGCTTATTCCAGCTTTGCCAAGCCTTTTGCACCCCTGCCCGTTCATCAGTTGCTACGCTTGTCATCCAGTCCTGCCATTCTTCAGTTTCCTTCAACGCTGTCGTAATTTCTTTAATCGTTTTCATCTATTTACTGCTACTTAAAATACGGACAAATATACCCATATCAAGAAATTTGCGGAGATTATGCCAATCAGTTTAGACCAATTGTTTATTCCACATTACTGCTTCCTCGAACTCCGCCTTGCCAGTTGCTCGCTACTACGGTTTGTATAGCTCTCCACAGTCGTTAATTCCCGACTAGCCATCGGTACATATATACAGTTGCGTTTTGCTTTATAGCGGTGCTAACACTGTGTATTCTTTCGCATCTCTCAAATTTAAACTCGCATTGAAATCTCGGTCTGCGGTATAACCACAATGTTCGCACTGGTATGTCCTGTCAGATAGTTTCAAGTCTACTTTCTTTTCACCACAATTATGGCAAAGTTTCGAACTTGGATACCAACGGTCAACCATGCGTAATTCGAAGTAGCCTTGTTTCGCTTTCCATTCAAGTTTTGTACGCAATCCGTATAATTTCTGTTGAGCGACTGCTTTTGAAAGATGTTTATTCTTCATTATGCCCTTGATATTCAAATCTTCGATTGTAACGTATGACGGCTTGGTTTTCGCTATGTCTGCCACAATCTTGTTTTGAAAATCATTACGCAAATTCGTAAGGCTGTAATGAATACGTTGTACCTTTAAGACTTGTTTTTGGATATTTCGTCTAGTAGCTTCTCCTTTTTTAATTTCTTTATTTTTGATACGCAATTTTTCCGCTTCGTATTTTCTCGATAGCTTGCGTTGTTCTTTCTTGAGTTTCCGCTCAAGTTTTCGCACTTTCGCACTTTTACTGATGTTTTTATGAGTTACCCTATCACTACGGATTGCCGTCTCTTTAATACCCAAGTCAGCACCAAGCCCCTCGTTATCGAGATTGAGTTCTGATTTGGTATCAGGTACTTCCACCAATACGGAAACGAAGTATCGGTCAGCCTTTTGACTAATCGTACCGCTTTTCACGATTGCACTAGGCGAATGCGTTGGGATATATCCCTTTTCTTTTAATTTCACCCAACCAAGTGTTGGTACTTTCATACGATGACGTTCCACCTGGATAATGGTTTTAGCGTCATTTTTCACAAAATACATAGACACATCTTGATTGCGTTTCTTCTTGAATTGGGGAAAATCGCTTTCACCTTTGAAGAATTTTGTGAACGCTGTATGAACATTCTGTAAACCACGTTTAATGGCTTTCGCATATACATCTTTTATCCACGAAAATTCGGGGTGCATAGGCACGAATGTATTGTTAAGCCATTTCGAATAGTCCATATACCCTACGAAAGAACCACCATTTTCATAAACTTCAATGTTATGTGCGAGGTATTTATTTTCGACAAAGCGAACGACACCAACAGTGCGATTAATCTTTGTCTTTTGTTCGTTTGTCGGATTGATTTCCGTCTTGTATGCAATTAACATCTTTGTCACCTTCAATCTGTTTTTTATACTTCCTTAAGCCGTAAATACGACAACTGAATACATGGATAATCGAAATCAACTCTTCGACTAATTCCTATTGCGGAGATAAGTCTGGATTGTTCAAACCAGCCATATCCAAAACGCACAAACCTATCTTTGAACGTGATATAGATTGCTTCAACCTCCCCACGCATAACTTCATCAAGAAGTACGTTCCATTTTTTTCGTTTGTAATTCAGTCCACTACTCTTCGGTATAGTACCTTTGATTGGTCGGTGTTCGATGTGCTACAAGCGTTCCATCGTTATCCCATCTTTGGAGTGTTTTAAGCGAAACACCTAAGCGTTTCGCCATTTCATTTGGTTTAATCATCTTTATCACCTCATGAACGCCATAACACTTTTGTCTATATTTGTTCATGTTTGTCCATGAAAATGACTACTGTTTAAACACTCCCAACTCGTTAATTTTACGTTCTAGTACGTTTTTCGTTTCTTTTAAGCTAAAATACTAATCCCAAAATAATTATAACTTCTTTTTCATGCTCTATATCATTTATCGGCAAGAAGAAGTATTCCTAAAAGAAAAACTGTCACGCTCACGATTTATGACGTGAGTATGACAGTTTTCTTTATTGCTGCTCTGTTTCTTTTTCAAGTTGTTCGTCAACAAAGTCAAATGTTAGTTTGCCTAATTGTAAACCACGAATATCTCGAACGATTAGTTGAGCTACTTGATCATAATCGATTTCTCCACCAGGACCGAACACACGACGAAGTTTACCGATATGGTCGAAAGTCTCAACTAAATCTTCATGTACAAACTGGAAGCCATAGCGCTCTTCCATTCGCGCTGGATAATGAATGGATAAAAAGCGTAGACCATATACAGCTAAATCCTCCATATTCGTTATAGTATCCTTTATAGCACCTGTTAGGGCTAATTTGAAGCCTACTTCTTGATCTTCAAATTTCGGCCATAAAATACCTGGCGTATCGAGTAATTCAAGCTCCTTCCCAACCTTTATCCATTGCTGAGCCTTAGTTACCCCTGGCGTATTACCTGTTTTGGCTATATTTTTCTTTGCAAGACGATTAATAAGCGTAGATTTCCCTACGTTAGGAATTCCAACAATCATTGCGCGAATAGCTCTTGGCTTCATCCCACGTGACTTCATACGGTCAAATTTTTCTTTCAATATTTCTTGAGCAGCCTTTGTCACCTGCTGTAATCCTTTGCCTTCAAGAGAATTGATTGCTACCGCCTTATGACCACGTTGTGCAAAATACTCTACCCACTTACGTGTTTCATGCTCATCTGCCATATCTGATTTATTTAAAATAAGAAGACGTGGTTTTTGATTTATCACTTCGTCTATCATCGGATTTCGGGAAGATAGAGGTAAACGTGCATCGATTAATTCAAAAATAATATCAACGAGCTTTAATTTTTCTGTTACTTCTCTGCGGGCCTTTGCCATATGCCCTGGAAACCATTGTATAGTCATACCTATACCTCCTAAACTAAAAGAAAAAGGGAGTATTTAGCCCTCCCTTTCAAGAATTACTTTACAATTTTAATATCACTAAACGGCCAGAAAATCAGACTTGTATTACCAATAATCTCTTTCTGATCGACAAGTCCAATATGACGACTGTCCTTACTGTATCGACGATTATCTCCCATAACGAAAACATAACCTTCTGGAATTACATCTTTTAGGTTTACATCAATGTCGTTTAACTTAAAATCCTCTGTTAAAGTACCTTCTGTAATTTCTGATTTGTAAGCATCTAAATAAGGTTCATCTATCGGTTCACCGTTAATGTATAATTGATCATTTTTATATTCCAAAGTATCTCCTGGTAGCCCAATAACACGTTTAATATAGTTCTTCTTTTCAGGAGCGTGGAATACAACAATATCAAAGCGTTTTGGTTCACCTATTTTATAACCAATTTTATTCACAATCATACGATCGCCATCTTCAAGGGTTGGCATCATGGACTCTCCATCTACTGCAATAGGTGTAAATAAAAAATATCGAATAATCGCTGCAATCGCAAATGCAATTAGAAGTGCCTTAGTCCATTCCCATAGTTCATTCTTTTCCTTAACCTGCTTTTCCATCGAGAATTGCCCCCTTGTCTATCCTCATTTTAGTTGATAGCTATTTAAGATGACAAGCAAAAAGAAAAGGGGCTTGTTGTACAAGCCCCTCACTTTTAAGTCATAATTATCGAATTTCTTTAATACGAGCAGCTTTACCACGTAGGTTACGTAGGTAGTAAAGTTTAGCACGACGTACTTTACCACGACGTACAACTTCTAAGTTAGCGATTTTTGGTGTGTGTACAGGGAATGTACGTTCAACACCTACACCATAAGAAATTTTACGAACTGTGAAAGTTTCGCTAATACCGCCACCACGACGTTTAATTACTACACCTTCGTATACTTGGACACGTTCACGAGTACCCTCTACTACTTTCACGTGTACCTTAACAGTATCACCTGGACGGAAAGATGGTAGATCAGTGCGAAGCTGAGCTTTAGTAATTTCTGTAATAATGTTTGACATTGTTTTCTCTCCTTAGACAGATGCTCTTGCACGCAATCTATGCCACAGCGGAACACCGTAATTCAGTACTCCATATAGAAGTACAGATTAGATGTTATCATAAATATAGATAGCAATCAAGCATCTTTATTATTGTTTTTAAGTTTTTCTAAATACAATTTTTGCTTATCTGTTAACGGATAATTCTCGAGTAAATCCGGACGACGTTCGAACGTTCTTTTCAAAGATTCTTCCTCGCGCCATTGCTCAATCTTCGCATGATTGCCCGATAGTAAAATATCAGGTACTTTCATTCCGCGAAATTCAGCAGGTCGTGTATAATGTGGGTGCTCTAGAAGGCCCGTTGAGAACGAATCTTGTATGTGGGAATCCTCTTGTCCTAAAACCCCCGGCAGAAGTCGTACAACGCTATCTATAACCGTCATAGCCCCTAGTTCGCCACCAGTTAATACGAAATCTCCAATTGAAATCTCGTCTGTAACAAGATGTTGGCGAATGCGTTCATCATAACCTTCATAATGACCACATAAAAATACTAGTTCTTGTTCTTGTGCTAGCTCTTCTGCCTTTTTTTGAGTAAAACGCTCACCTTGTGGACACATCAAAATGATACGAGGATTTCTTCCTTCTGTAATAGACTCGACAGCGCTAAACATCGGCTCTGGTTTTAATACCATGCCCGCACCACCGCCATACGGATAATCATCTACTTGATTATGCTTGTTACCCGAAAACCCACGGATATCAGTTACTTCTAGCTTTACAGCCCCTTTTTCCTGTGCTTTCTTTAATATGGATGCACCAAAAACGCCTGTAAACATATCAGGAAATAGACTTAACACATTGATATTCATCATAACAAGCCGTCCATTACATGGATCACAATTTTCTTCTCATCCACATCAATTTCCTTGACGATGTCTTCGATATATGGGATATAATGCTCTTTTTTATTACCCTTGACTACCCATACATCATTTGCACCCGTTTGAAGAATATCGGCCACTACTCCGATTGTTTCGCCTTCTTCAGATACAATTGTACAGCCAATTATATCATGGTAGAAATATTCATTTTCCTCTAATAAATCATCTGTCATTTGATCCTTCGTAATTTTAAGCATTCCTTCTTTAAAAGGTTCAACAATGTTGATGTTGTTCATTCCTTCAAAAGTTAATAAAATGAAGTTTTTATGACGACGCATTGATTCAATTTTTACCCACGTTGGCTTTTTATCGTCTTTTTTAAACGCCGCAATCTTATTTCCTACTGCGAAGCGCTCATCTTCAAAGTCTGTTGTTGATAACACACGCACCTCACCGCGAATACCGTGTGTATTGACAATACGACCTACATTAAACCATTCCATTCAAATCTCACCTCGTATGAATTTCGCCTTGACATAATTGTGCTGTCACTTCTCTTTCGCACAGTACACAATTGCTAAACATGCCTATCCCCGTCAAGCTACTAGCTAGCCAGAACAAAAGTAACCTTCTCTCACTTTCACCTAAAGTAGCAGATTAACTTTTGGCGGACGATGTTATAGCTAAGAAGTCCCTTAATGTCATTATGTTCAATTACTTCTCAAAGTAATGATGATAATGAAAAAAGGAAGGAACTGGCAAGCTCCTTCCTTTGTAGTCCAGATTTCCCGCTTTACCTCAAAGCCACTTCGAATTCCTAAGTGTATGTAAACATACCTATCAGGACTCTCCAGTGCTTGTTGCATGTAAAAGAGCGTGAAAATCTTTTCTATCAATCCAATATATCGACGTAGGTCTTTTTTTGATGGTGACTACCCGCCGCTGAATAAACAATTGTACGAATTGCTTTCGCTACTCGCCCTTGCTTGCCTATGACTTTCCCTCGATCCTCTGGATGAACAAAAAGTTTATAAACAATTCGATTTGCATTTTCATCCGTCTCAATACGAACTTCTTCTGGATAATCGACTAACGGTAAAACGATTGCTTCAATCAGCTGCTTCAAAGACGTCGCCCCCGATTATTTACTGAATTTTTGGTTATGGAATTTTTCCATGATTCCTTGTTCTGAGAACAAGTTACGCACTGTATCTGATGGTTTTGCACCGTCAGTTAACCATTTAAGAGCTTTCTCTTCATCGATGTTTACAGTAGCTGGTTGAGTTAGTGGGTTGTAAGTACCAACTGTTTCGATTGAACGACCGTCACGTGGTGAACGAGCGTCTGCAACTACGATACGATAGAAAGGAGATTTTTTAGCTCCCATACGTTTTAAGCGAATTTTAACTGCCATTTTAATAGCACCTCCGAATAAGTTTCACACAAGATAGTATATTATCAATGTTTAGGTTGTTTGTAAAGTGTTTTTTCTTAACACCTAAAAATTATTATTTAAACAATGAATCGAAGCCTGGTAGTTTCATCTTTTTCTTGCCTTTGCCACTTGCCATGCCTGTCATTTGCTTCATCATTTTTTTCATTTCATCAAATTGCTTTATTAAACGATTTACCTCTTGAATTGATGTCCCAGAACCCTTCGCTATGCGCTTTTTACGGCTACCGTTAATGATTTCCGGATTCGTCTTTTCAGCAGGTGTCATCGAATAAATAATCGCTTCTACGCGGCCCATTTGCTTATCATCAACTTTAACATTGTCTAAGCCTTTGATTTTGCCGGCACCTGGTAACATTTTTAAAATATCCTCAAGCGGACCCATTTTCTTTACTTGCTGCAATTGCTCAACAAAATCATCAAATGTAAAGCTCTGAGTTTTAAATTTTTCCTCTAGTTCTTTAGCCTTTGCTTCGTCAACATTTGCCTGAGCCTTTTCAATAAGCGATAAAACGTCACCCATACCTAATATACGAGACGCCATACGCTCTGGATGGAAAGGTTCCAGCGCATCCATCTTCTCACCCATACCGACAAATTTAATCGGCTTCTGCGTAACGGAACGAATTGATAACGCCGCACCACCACGTGTATCACCATCAAGCTTTGTTAAAACAACCCCTGTAATACCGATTGCTTCATTAAAACTTTCTGCCACGTTGACAGCATCCTGACCTGTCATAGCATCTACAACTAGGAACACTTCATCCGGCTCTTTTAACGCACGAATATCTTTTAACTCTTGCATTAATTCTTCATCGATATGCAAGCGACCCGCTGTATCAATTATGACAACATCATGATGTTCTTCTTTGGCCAATTCTATTGCCTGTCGTGCGATTTCTACTGGAGATACATCAGTACCTAACGCAAAAACAGGTAGGGATAACTGCTTTCCTAATGTTTGTAGCTGTTGAACAGCCGCTGGACGGTAAACGTCAGCAGCAACTAGCAATGGCTTACGATTATATTTTTTACGTAACACATTTGCCAATTTACCAGTAGTCGTCGTTTTCCCCGCACCTTGTAAACCGACCATCATAATAACTGTCGGTGGCTTTGTATTAAATTTAATTGGGCTTTGCTCGCCACCCATTAATTCTGTTAATTCGTCTTGTACGATTTTAATAACTTGCTGACCTGGCGTTAAGCTTTGCATAACATCCACACCGACAGCACGTTCACTGACCTTTTTAACGAATTCTTTGACAACTTTTAAGTTAACATCCGCCTCGATTAAAGCAAATCGGACTTCTCGCATCATTTCTTTAACGTCTTGTTCCGATACTTTACCTTTACCTTTAATCTTTTGGATCGTTCCTTGGAGTCGTTCCGCTAATCCTTCAAAAGCCATTGCTTTCGCCTCCTAATCCCATTCTTTCAACTGTTCTATAAGCGCTAACTGCTCTTCGCTTGTCATACTTTGTTCTGTAATCCCTGTTGTTAGCTGCGCAAGCATTTTTGTACGTTGTTGAAATTTTTCCAATAAGCATAGTTTTTCTTCATATTCTTCAAGCATCGCTTCTGTTCGACGAATATTATCATAAACAGCTTGCCGTGAAACTCCATACGATTCAGCGATCTCTCCAAGTGAGTGATCATCTAAATAATATAGCTCCATATAACTTCGTTGCTTATCTGTTAATAATGCTTGATAAAAGTCGAAGAGAAAGTTCATGCGTGTTGTTTTTTCAAGTAGCATCGAATGTTTCTCCTCCCGTTATTAGTCATTTGTATCATATCGAAAAGCGCCCGTCTGTGTCAAGGTAATCTCCTTGTCTAAAAGCCTTAATTAACTGCTTTTTAGGCGTTTTTCACCTATAGCTAGTATTTCCCTTTTAAACAACGCGATTCCCCTGTACAGACGAGCGCCACAATTAACAATTATTTGTTAATCCTCATTATTTTGTAATTCTTTATCTAAACCATCCGCAAATAAACCATACACATAGCGTTCTGCATCGAATGGTTGTAAATCATCCATCTTTTCACCAAGACCGACAAACTTCACAGGAATGTGTAATTTATTTCGAATAGCAAGAACAATACCACCTTTAGCAGTGCCGTCCAGCTTTGTTAAAACGATTCCTGTTACATTTGTAGCTTCCTTAAATGTTTGTGCTTGAACAAGTGCATTTTGACCTGTTGTTGCATCTAATGCTAATAGTACTTCATGCGGAGCATTCGGTATCTCTCGAGAGATTACTCGATGAACTTTCTCAAGCTCATTCATTAAGTTCACTTTATTTTGCAGACGTCCTGCTGTATCACAAATCAACACATCTGCTTTACGGTTTTTCGCTGCACGAATAGCATCGTACATAACTGCTGCTGGATCTGAGCCTTCCGATTGTTTAATCACTTCACAGCCAACGCGGTCTCCCCAAACTTGTAATTGGTCGATGGCACCAGCACGGAAAGTATCACCTGCCGCTAAAACAACTGTTTTACCTTGTGATTTTAGACGATGGGCAAGTTTACCGATAGTAGTCGTTTTCCCAACACCGTTTACCCCAACGAATAAAATGACAGTAAGCTCCCCTTCAGGTTGCATATTAAGTTCGATTAAATCTTCTTCTCCTTGCTCATAAATTTCCACAAGTTTTTCAGAAATAATCGTTTGAATTCCGTTTGTATCTTTGATATTTTTACGCTGAACCTCGAAGCGTAATTTATCCATTAGCTCCATTACTGTTTCAAAGCCAACGTCTGCCTGTAATAATAAGTCTTCTAATTCTTCAAAGAAATCTTCGTCCACTTTTCGATAACGAGCAACTAGATCATTCACTTTTGAAGTAAATGAATTACGCGTTTTTTCCAGTCCAGCCTTGAACTTTTGTGTAATAGTCCATGCAGAAGGCTTTTCCTCCTCTACTGGTTCTTTCACTATCGCGACTTCTTGCACTTCTTGTTGTTCATGGTGTTCATGGTGTTCATGGTCAATTTCTTCAGGAATTTCTGTTTCAATTAAGCTTTCCGTTACAGAAACTTCCTCAACTTTTTCAGCTTCCTCTACAGTTGCTTCCGTTTGAGCGGGCTCAGTTGCTTCGTCTTCCTTCTGTTCAGCAACTTCTTCTTCATTACTCTCTTCTACCTTTTCTTCTTCCTCAACTGGGTTGCCTACCAATTTATCTTTTAAACGTTTAAAAAAACTCATGCTTGTTCGCTCCTTTGCTCCGCAAGTACGGGTTCATCTTCTAATTTTACTGATACAAGTTTAGATACACCAGATTCCTGCATTGTAATACCATACAGCACATCTGCTCCCTCCATCGTTCCTTTACGATGTGTGATCACAATAAATTGCGTATTACGGCTAAATTTCTTCAAATATTGGCTATATCGAACGACATTTGCCTCATCTAAAGCCGCCTCTACCTCATCGAGAATGCAGAAAGGTACAGGTCGTATATTTAGAATGGAGAATAATAAAGCGATTGCAGTTAGTGCACGTTCGCCACCTGAAAGCAAGCTTAGATTTTGTAGTTTTTTCCCTGGCGGTTGAGCTACAATATCAATACCTGTTTCAAGCAGGTTTTGAGGGTCCAATAATACTAAATCTGCCTGACCTCCACCAAACAATTCACGGAATACACGTTTAAATTGCTCTCGAATGGCATAGAAAGTTTCACTAAATCGTAGCGTCATTTCTTCATCCATTTCTTTAATAGCCTCATGTAATGTGTCCTGTGCAGCAAGTAAATCTTCACGCTGCTCAGTTAAAAATGAATGGCGTTCAAGTACCCGATCGTATTCCTCAATAGCGCTCAAGTTAACCGGACCTAGCTCTTCTATAGATTTCTTCAGTAATTTCACTCGACGTCGCATATGCTCTTCATCTTCAATGGCTAGAGCTAACTCTTCAGCTTCCGCAAATGTTAGCTGATAATTTTCTTCTAGCTGTTCATTGAAATTATTGATTTCGAATTCTACGCGACTTCGTTTCAATTCATTTGCACGGATCGCCTCAAGATAACCTTTATGCGTACGTTGCAATTCTTTCAGCTGTTCTTCTAAAGTAGTAAGCTCTTGTTGTTGTGCTACTTTTTCATCTTTTTTCTGTGAAATAGTATCCTGCAGCGAATCTCTTCTCACTTTCCACGTAGCAACCTGCTCATCCACTTCTTCATCGCTTAAAAGTTTTGTCGATTCATCAGATTGAAGCCAGATTATTTCCTGAGAAATATTGTCGACTTTTTGACGAGCTTTGTTTAATTGTAGGGCTAACTCTGCTGTAGCAATTTGCACTTGTGACATTTGCTCCTGCATTACCGCTAACTGCGAGCGTTTTTTTGCAGACTGCTCACGAAGTACATCTTTTTCCGATTCACTTTGTAGCTTCACTTTACTTAGTTGTTCTACTGTTTCATTTATTTCTAACAGCTCTGTCGCTAATGCCGTTAAACGCTCCGTGGCCGCTTCCTTTTGAGCTAATAATGCTTCTTCGCGAGTTTTTACATCTTGCGTTTCATTAGAAGCAAAAGATACTCGGGCAGATAAGCTTTTTTCAACAACCTCTAACTCACGAATACGACTCGCTTGCTGCATTTCATCTTTTCGTAGTTGTTCACCGTCAAGTTTCAATTGCTCTACTTTGTCTCGCAATACCGCAAGCTTCTCTTTTTCATCCGAGACAGACTGTTCAGCACTATAAATAGATGCTTCCAACGATTCTAGCTTTACTACTAAACCATCTAATTCTGCTTTCCTTGTAAAAAGTGAAGATTGTTGTTTCGTTGCACCACCTGTTAATGAACCACCTGCATTGACGATATCACCATCAAGTGTTACAACACGATATCTAAACCCGCATAATCGAGCAATTTGACTTGCACCTTCTAAACTTGATGCGACGATGACATTGCCAAGGAGGTTCTCGACAATTGTACGGTTCTCTTCACCGAACGTGACAAGTGCATCAGCCATTTGAACAAATGCTGGGTGCTCAGTAGCTAGCTGAATCATAGATAGATTAATTTTTCGTGACTTGATAACTGTCTTCGGTAAAAATGTTGCGCGTCCAGCTCTCTTTTGTTTTAACCAATGAATCGCCTGTTGAGCATATCGTTCATCGGTTGTCACAATATGCTGAGAAGCTGCCCCTAATGCCGTTTCAATAGCCTGCGAATATTTCCCATCCACTTGAATTAACTCAGCAACAGCTCCCTCAATCCCAGCTAATTCACCTTTATCACGCGCTAATAATACTTCTTTTACTCCATGGAAGAACCCTGAGAAATCGGCTTCTAGTTCAGCTAACGTATCTTTTCTAGCCTTAAGTTGCTGCTGATGCTGATAAGCTTTATAAAGCATATCCTGCTTTTCATTAAACGATGCATTCACATTCTTAAGCTGTATTTGCAATGCTTCATATTGCTCAAGCTTGTTCTGTAATTCGCTTGTTGTTGTAGTATGAGCAACAACTAGCTTCTCTTTTTCCGCTAAAGCTTGCGAAAGTTCTTGCCCGATTTCATCCGTTTGGCCTGACATTCGTGCCGCCATCGCTTTTTGCTGTACTATTTGTTGTTCAATATTTTTTAATTCATTTTTTACTGTTGCTTCTTCGTTTAAGGAGTCGATATATCGGTTTTTTTGTTCTTCAATTTCTTGTTCAATTTCAGAAACAGAGCGATTTAAAGATTGTTCTAATTGCTTAATGCTTTGTTTCAGCTCCGATACCTCTTGCTGCTTTTCACCAAATAATTCTTTTTTCTCTTGCTCTTGAGCTATAAGAGACTCAACCTCATCTTTTGCTTCTTGTAATGCCGTATTTAATTGAAGTAGTTGATTAGAAGCATTTTGTCGCTTTTCAGCCATTAACGCTTTACGACCATCCCAACGCTCTACCTCCATCGTTGCATTAACAAACTCAGCCTGAGTAGTATCTAAATAATCATCTAGCTCTTTTAAAAGCTTACGAATACTGGCAGTTTGCTTTTCTATTGAAGAAATATGATGAGCTTGTTTTTGCTCTGTTTCATAAAGCTCTGTGTACTCAGTTTTTAGAGCATGCAAAGATTGTGCACAATTTTTCAAATCGTGCACAAGGATGGCAATATCAAAATCCTTTAACTCTGTTGACATTTGCACATAATCTCTTGCACTTGATGCCTGAATTTCTAACGGCTCCAGACGACTATCTAGCTCATGTAAAATATCTAAAACACGATACAAATTTTCATCTGTTTCAACAAGTTTATGCTCTGCCTTCTTCTTTCTTAGTTTATACTTTAACACGCCAGCTGCCTCTTCAAAAATTGAACGACGGTCATCAGGTCGGCTATTTAAAATTTCATCGACACGGCCTTGTGAAATAATGGAGAAGGCCTCTTTCCCAAGTCCCGAGTCCATAAACAAGTCCGTAATATCCTTCAGGCGACACTGCTGGTTATTAAGTAAATATTCACTATCACCTGAACGGTATACGCGTCTTGTTACGCTGACTTCTGTATATGAAAAAGCAAGCTGTTCATCTGTGTTATCTAAAATAAGCGTTACCTCTGCAAAGTTTAGTGGCTTACGTGAGTCACTCCCAGCAAAAATAACATCCTCCATCTTTGCCCCACGTAACGACTTTGCCGATTGCTCCCCAAGTACCCAACGAATGGCATCAGTTACATTACTTTTCCCACTGCCATTTGGTCCAACCACTGCTGTAACACCGGGTACAAAATCAATTCCAATGCGCTCCGCAAAAGATTTAAAGCCAATCACTTCGAGTCGTTTTAGGAACATCTATTAAGCCTCCTCTTTTGCAGTGCGTTCACGCATCGTACGCATTGCACATTGCGCTGCTTGCTGCTCGGCTTCTTTTTTTGATTTCCCACGACCAATTCCAAGCTCCTGTCCATTCAACAGTACGCTCGATACAAAGGTACGGTTATGCGCTGGACCCTTTTCATCAACAATTTCATAATGAAGAAGACCGTTATTTGTTTGCTGCACCATTTCTTGCAATTGGCTTTTAAAATCCATCACATGCGAAAAAGCACCGACTTCTACTTTCGGGAATACGATTCGTTCTAAAAAGCACACAACCGTTTGTAAGCCTTGATCTAAATAAAGGGCGCCAACAAATGACTCAAATACATCTGCAAGTAGCGCTGGGCGTTCCCGTCCACCTGTTAATTCCTCACCTTTTCCGAGTAATACAAAGCGGCCAAAACCTAATTCATTTGCAAAGATAACAAGTGATGGCTCACATACTATGGATGCTCGTAGCTTCGTCAACTCACCCTCACTCATATTAGGGTATTTCTCAAAAAGGTATTTAGAAACAGACAGTTCAAGTACTGCGTCTCCTAAAAATTCAAGACGCTCATTATCCGTAAACAATTTACGGCGATGCTCATTCACATAAGATGAATGCGTGAATGCTTGATACAATAAATTTTTATTACTAAATGTGATATTTAATTCATGCTGTAACAGCTCGAATTGATTGCGTACTTTTTCAGGAAGCACGCCAGATTTCTGCATAGTTCCTTTTCTTTTCATAGCCATTGAACAATCTGCCTTCCTAATAGTTTCTACCGTTTAAGTGTACCTTTTTCAAGGCATTTATGCAAAATTATTTCGGCTTAAATGCAATGTTTTGGAAGTTTAATCATTTAATTTTTTTCCAAAATAAAAAAAAGGGACGTTCACAGTTCGCACAACGAACCATTTCGTCCCTTTTTTTAAATACACCTTAGCATTTTCTGCTCTTCACATGAAAGAAAAGCAAGAGTAATTTCTGCCATAGGCTTTAACTTTATTGAATCATAAACTTTTATTGTAAAATGACCGCAGTCATGTCAACACCGCTAGAGGTGATTAATTTCTGCTAAATAAAGTTAAAACGCATTAGTTGATTTTAGTTTCGATGTATGAAATTGCAGAACCAACTGTTGAGATTTTTTCAGCATCTTCATCAGAAATTTCCATATCGAATTCGTCTTCAAGCTCCATTACAAGCTCAACTACGTCTAATGAGTCAGCACCTAAATCATCACGGAAAGAAGCTTCTAGAGTAACTTCACTTTCCTCAACACCTAAACGGTCCACGATTACTTTTGTTACGCGTTCTAATACTGTAGTCAAATTATTCACCTCCCCTCAAATGATTATACAAAAAATCATTATTTATGACTAATTGAAATTACATGACCATGCCGCCATCTATATGTAACGTTTGACCAGTCATATAGTTAGCATCATCTGAAGCTAGGAAAGTTACAGCCTTTGCGATATCCTCAGGCTGCCCAAGTTTTGCTAGCGGAATTTGCGTAAGCATACCTTGCTTTATATCTTCTGGTAGTTGATCAGTCATTTCAGTTTCGATAAAGCCTGGTGCAATCGCGTTTACTAAAATATTACGTGATGCTAATTCCTTAGCAGTCGTTTTAGTTAATCCAATAACACCTGCTTTCGCAGCTACGTAATTAGCTTGCCCCGCATTACCAGCTACACCGACAATGGATGAAATATTAATGATACGGCCTGCACGTTGCTTCATCATTTGACGTGTTACTGCTTTTGTACAAAGGAAAACGCCCTTTAGGTTCGTATCTAACACATCGTCCCATTCATCTTCTTTCATACGCATTAACAAGTTATCACGTGTAATCCCCGCATTATTTACTAAAATATCAAGCGAGCCGAATGTTTTCACCGTTGCATCCATTAACGCTGTAACTTCCTCTGTTTTTGAAACACTTGCTTGTACAGCTATTGCCTCGCCACCATTTTCTTGAATCATTGCGACAACTTCTTCTGCTTTTGCTTGTGAACCGCTGTAGTTTACGACAACTTTAGCACCCTCATTAGCAAGCTTTAATGCAATAGCACGTCCTATTCCACGTGAAGCACCAGTTACAACAGCTACTTTACCTTCTAATTTACGCATTAATCGTCCACTCCTTCGATGCTTCTAGTACAGCCTCTAATGATGTTTCATCATAAACACAGTATGTCGTGACAGATCGATCGATTTTTTTCACTAATCCACTCAATACTTTTCCTGGTCCACATTCAATAAAGACATCCACACCTTGCGAAATCATTTCACGCACAGATGCTTCCCATTGCACAGCACTATATACTTGTTCTACTAGTTCATGTTGAATAGCCGGAACATCCTCTAGCTCTTTCCCCATTACATTACCGACTACTGGAATTTGCGGAACTGACAATGATATATCAGCCAACGCTTCTCTTAGCTTTTCAGATGATGGTCGCATTAACTCTGAATGGAATGGACCACTAACAACTAAAGGAATTGCTCGTTTTGCACCAGCTTCCTTAGCCGCTAAAGAAGCTTTTTCAACGCCTTCCTTTGTGCCAGAAATAACAATTTGTCCAGGACAGTTTACATTCGCTACTTGAACTGGATCACCTGCTACAGATACTTTTTCAGTTACTGCATGCAATGCCTCAAGCTCCATCCCTAATATGGCAGCCATAGCACCTTGCCCTGCAGGTACAGCTTCATTCATATAAAGTCCACGCTTATGCACAACAGATACGGCATCCTCAAACGATAGCACACCAGCGATTACTAATGCGCCATATTCCCCAAGTGAATGTCCAGCTGCATAATTTGGCATAATACCTGCTGCACGTAATTTTTCAGCAACCATCACACCTGTAGTTAGGAGTGCAGGCTGAGCATGGTAAGTTAATGTCAACTCCTCAGCCGGTCCCTCTAGCATAAGCTTAGATAGCTCAAAGCCAAGTGATTGATTTGCACGCTCATAAAATGCTTTACTTTCTGCCGAATTCTCAATAAACTCTTGCCCCATCCCAACTACTTGAGAACCTTGGCCTGGAAAAATAAATGCTATTTTTGTCATTTTTTATTAATCCCCTTTTTAATCAATTCTGCCTCGGCATAATTTGCGTCCGGAATCGGCTTTGCGCCTAGGCCTGCACGAGGGCCGATACGATGTCGGTCATTTCGGTAATGCCACAGGACGTGGCGTTTTTACCGATGCAGGTCAGTTAGCCGTTATCGCATGGATGCGATGATTTTAGGCTAACATCCTTTATTGAACTTCTTTCCGATTCCGTGACATCTGCCGGAGGCTTTAGGCCAACAAATGTTTTCTGTGCAAAAGCGTAGTGTTAACGCAGCGGCAGCAACATAATGTTGGTCACTCAGTCGTGTGTTGCTGTCGCTTCGCTTTCGCACAGATAAATTGCCACAGGACGTGGCGTTCTTAGACTGAGTTCCTCTATTTCAGTGGGTGGTTGGACACCAGCTGAAAGAAGTTAATCGATTTCTATGTGACGTACTGTATCTGTAATTGTCGAGATGACTGTATGCTCAACCATCGTATTCGCTTGGCGAATTGCACTGTATATTGCTTTAGCATTGGATGAGCCATGCGCCTTAATCACAGGTGCTTGTAAACCAAACAAGCCTGCACCACCGTACTCCGTATAGTCCATTTTATTTTTTAGGTCGCGTAAATTATTTTTCATAAGTACTGCCGAAATTTTTGTTTTAGTTGAAGCCATAAACGCCTCTTTTAACATTGAAAATAACGCGCCAGCAGTACCTTCTATTGATTTAAGCACCATATTACCTGTAAAGCCATCTGTTACAACAACGTCTGCTACCCCTTCAAGTAAATCTCGAGCTTCTACGTTGCCGATAAAATTTAAATCTGCTTCTTTTAATAAGCCAAAAGCCGCCTTTGTTAATTCATTCCCTTTTTTATCCTCAGTACCGATATTTAACAAGCCGATACGCGGCTTTTGTAAGCCACCTACCTTTTTCGCATAAATATCGCCCATAATTGCATATTGCAATAAATGCTCAGGTCGCGCATCTGCATTCGCCCCTAAATCAAGCATTAAAAAGCCCTTACCATCTAAAGTAGGAAGTGTAGTAGCTAGAGCAGGTCTAGCAATCCCCTCAATTCGTCCTACTTTAAATAAGCCTCCTGCCATTAAAGCACCTGTATTACCAGCTGAAAGACAAGCATCGGCCTTACCTTCTTCAACTGCATCCATCATTCGTGCCATCGATGAATCCTTTTTACGACGAACCGCGCGTGCTGGATCGTCTGTCCCTTCGACAACTTCATCACAATGTACTACAGTTAATCGATCATGTATTTTTATAAATGGCTCAAGCTTTTCCTGCTTACCATATAATTGAATTTCTAAATTCGGAATTTGCTCTAAAGCTAATAAAGCACCTTCAACAACTGATTTTGGTGCGTTGTCTCCACCCATTCCATCAAGCGCTAATTTCATTGTTGTTCACCTTTACCTTTCGTGCGGTACATATCAAATTCACCAACAAAAACTGTTTCACCGTTAACAGTGGACGTTAACTCTACTTTTGTACGATGACTTTTTTCATCACGTCCGATAACGATTGCTTTTGTAATAACACGATCTCCAGCTCTAACAGGTTTCACAAAGGAAATGTTAGAATGTACTGTTAATGCTAGTTCATCGTCAATAACTGCTACCGCTAATGAGTTTGCCTGCGCAAACAAATGATGTCCACGTGCGATGCCATTGCGCTGAAAAACATGTTCTTCTTTTACGTCAAAAATAGATAATGCACGATTATCCAATTCAATATCAATTATTTCTCCGATTACTTCATCAATCGGTAGTGATTTTACTTCATTTTCATAGGTTTTTGAAGCAACATCTTTAATTCGTTCTCGTAATTCCGGAATCGCTAACTCCATACGATCTAAACGAATTGTTTGGACACTAACCTGAAACTGTGTTGCTAGCTGTTCATCTGTGACGAATGGATTATCAGCTATCGTTTCGGATAATAGTCGCTGTCGCTCTTTTTTCGTTCGTCTCAACATCATTCGCCACCTTTTTAGTTGTTATTAGCACTTGGTACTAATATCAGTATATAGAGTATAAAAAAAGAATGCAAGACTTGTTTTATAAACAAGTGCTCACATTCCTAATTGAGCATCGATATTCAACTAATCGAAGCGATCCCCTTGTAAAACGCCAGAATTTTCAAGCATGTCACGTAAATATTTATACTCATCATCATGCCAAAAAGCATCTGTTTCAATCATATCCGTCGCATCTTTTCTCGCAGTTTCAAGTATTCGATAATCGTGCACTAAATCCGCTACTTTAAAATCTGGCAAGCCACTTTGTTTACGACCAAAGAAATCCCCTGGACCACGTAGTTCCAAATCCTTTTCAGCAAGGCGGAAACCATCATTCGTTTCCGTCATCGACTGCATTCGCTCTTTACCTTCATCGGATTTCGGATCGGCAAGCAACACACAATACGACTGATGTTCTCCTCGTCCAACACGCCCTCGTAGCTGATGTAGCTGAGCTAAGCCGAAGCGTTCAGCGTCATAAATAATCATAAACGTTGCATTCGGCACGTTAACCCCAACCTCAACAACGGTTGTAGACACAAGCACATGAATAGTTCCTTCACTAAAGGCTCGCATGACAGCGTCTTTTTCATCAGCAGTTAGACGACCATGCATTAATCCGACATTGTAGCGCCCACTAAAATATGTTGCAAGCTGCTCATAGATTTCTACAGCATTTTGTACATCTAGCTTGTCTGATTCCTCGATCAGCGGACAAATAGCATACGCCTGTCTACCGGCGGCAAGCTCTAATTCTAGCTTTGACATAACAGAACCAAATTGCTCTTTTTTCATCCAATGTGTTTCAATTTGCTTACGCCCTGCCGGCATTTCATCGATCATTGAAACATCCATTTCTCCAAATGCTGTAATCGCTAGAGTACGCGGGATTGGTGTTGCCGTCATAAAGAGCACATCTGGGTTTTCTCCTTTATCACGCAATATTCTACGCTGCTCAACACCAAAACGGTGCTGTTCATCTGTAATAACAAAACCTAGCTTGTAAAAAACGACATCTGGCTGAATTAGCGCATGTGTACCAATTAAAATATCGATGTCTCCATTTACTAGTTCTTCTAAAAGCAAACGACGCTCCTTCGCCTTCGTCGATCCCGATAATAAAGCTACACGTACGCCAAATGGCTCAAACCATTCCTTCAAACTCTCAGCATGCTGCTCTGCTAAAATTTCCGTTGGTGCCATTAATGCCCCTTGAAAACCAGCAGTTATAGCCGCATATAAACATATTGCCGCGACAACAGTTTTCCCTGACCCTACATCACCTTGGAGTAAGCGGTTCATACGATGTGGCTCTTTTAAATCTTTGCAGATTTCATTGACGACGCGTTTTTGCGCACCCGTTAATTCATATGGTAACGATGCAATAAAGGCACGAATCTTTTGCAAATCAAACTGTATAACAGTACCGTGCTCACTGTCCTTTCGAATTTTACGTAACGCTTGAACACGTAGTTGAAAGTTTAGTAACTCTTCATAGGCAAAGCGCCTTCTAGCCTGCTTTGCATGTCCTGCATCAATAGGGAAATGTATTCCCTCAAGCCCATCACGTATTGTAGCGAGCTTATAATCCGTGCGTAAGCGCTGTGGAACAGCATCAGGTATGTCAGCACCAAACTCATCTAGCCCCTGGCGCATATATTTACGAAAACGTTTTTGTGGGATTAAACCTTTTAAACTATAAACAGGTTCAAAGTCAACTTGATCTGTCTTAGGACCAAATGTTACAGACGTTCCATTAATAACTTGTCTGCCCCTGTCCCATTTACCTGTAACGGTAATAATTGCTCCAGGTACAAGCTTTTGCTTTAAGTAGCCTTGATTAAAAAAAACAACCTTCACTAAATGTCGACCTGCCAGCACCGTCACTTGTAATCGTGATTTATTGCGACCTAAAAACAATACTGTTGGTTCACGCTCAACTTTACACTCAACAGTGACACGTTCATTATGTGGTGTTTGCGCCAAATCTTTTAAACGAAAATCCTCGTGCCGATGCGGAAACGTCCATAACAAATCAGCTACCGTCTCGATGCCCAATGCTTCTAAATGTCCTGCTGTTTCTTTCCCGATTCCCTTTAAATTAGTAACGGGGTTCGTTAAATCAGTCACCTTGCACGACAGCCCCTTCTAAATTTTTCACCACAAGTACTTTATCTACAGTCATTCGTATCACCATACTATTTTTCAGCATATGAGTTTCCCCTTTCTTACAATTACTCTAAGCTCGTTGTTAGCATTTAAACATTTGAACATTTGAACACGTATTATTCTCCATATTATTATATAACTTTTCATTTTAAGTAAGATAGCAATTCAATTCATTTATAGTTAATTATAACGAATGAATAATCACTTTTCTTGGTGATACTCCTAATTCTAGACTCATCACCGTAACGAGTGGTTGATTTCCGTTCCGGCTGAGCGCTTTGTTGGTCACGAAGGCGTTATCACAGGATGTGATGATTTTAGCCTTCGTTCCTCAATTGCTGATTCCCAAGGAGTCGCCCAACCGTAACGAAGATCAACTTATATACATGGCGTACGTTTTATCTTCACAGCGATTGTTTTCGTAGCGAAAGTGAAACGTCAGCTACAAATGTTTATTGTATCGAAAGCATAGCGACAGGTACAGAAGTAGAATATCACCAAGAGAATGTATCCTCTTTGCTCAAACTACCCTTCCGCACTATTTCAACATGGTTTTCATCTTCTCCATACATGTAGAACCTCAAAAAAACACGCCTTCCACTTAGGAAAAGCGTGTTTACTATCTTTTATTTTTGAAGTGACTTAATACTTTCTAAATTGCCATTATCAAAAATGGCTCTGCTAATAGCTTTACCTGTTGGAGTTGCAGCTAGACCTCCACGGGCAGTTTCTTTTAAATTTGGACTCATAGATTGTCCAATTCGATACATGGCGCCAATCACTTCATCACACGGGATGCGACTTGTAACCCCCGCAAGTGCCATATCCGCTGCCACAAGTGAATTCGCCGCTCCCATAGCATTCCGCTTAACACAAGGAACCTCTACTAATCCAGCTACTGGATCACAAACAAGCCCTAGCATATTTTTGAGTGTAATGGCAAATGCTTCTGAACATTGCTGCGGGGTACCACCAGCCATCTCAACAATTGCAGCCGCTGCCATACCAGCAGCTGAGCCAACCTCTGCTTGACAGCCACCGGCAGCGCCTGAAATCGAAGCATTATTGGCAACAACGAAGCCAAAAGCACCCGACGTGAATAAATAACGAATCATTTGCTCACGTGTCGGATTTAGCTTGTTCTTCACTGCAAACAATGTCCCTGGTACAACTCCAGCCGAGCCTGCAGTTGGGGTAGCACAAATTGTACCCATAGCCGCATTAACTTCATTTGTCGCAACCGCTTTACTTACCGCATCTAGTAATAAATCCCCCGACAATGAATTTCCTTGTGCAATGTAATTCTGAAGCAATACCGCGTCACCGCCTGTTAAGCCCGTTACAGATTTAACACCATTCAAGCCTCTTTCAATAGCTTCCTCCATCACCGTTAAATTATTGTCCATTTGCTGTATAATTTCTTCTCTAGTGCGTCCAGTTATTAACATTTCCTGCTCTATCATAATTTCAGATATTAGTTTTCCTTCTTGCTCTGCTCGTTCAACTAGTTCACGAACATTATGAAACAATACGTCCATATCGGGACACCTCCTTAGTTATTAATTTTAGAAACCTTCGAAATATGTGGTATTAAAGAAATTTGTTGTAATACTTTATCCTCGATGTTTTGATCGACTTCTATCACCATAAGGGCTGTTAAACCACGTTCAATACGAGAAACTTCCATATGCCCAATATTGACCGCATGCATCGCTAAGCAATTTGCCACATTGGCAATACAGCCAGCACGATCATCATGGACAACAAGAATCGCTGGCATGCCACCTGTTAGACGCAGCTTGAAGCCATTAACCTCACTAACTTCAATCTTACCGCCACCGATTGAAATACCAACAACGGACATCTCCCCTTCATCATCGCCAATTACAAGGCGAGCCGTATTCGGATGTTCCATGTTAGCTGTTTCTGGGATAAACTCATAGTCTAATCCCGCCTTTTCTGCATCGGCAAAAGCAGTTTTAATTCGCTCATCGAATGTATCGTAATTTAATAGACCCCCAATCAAAGCTACATCTGTTCCATGTCCTTTATACGTTTCCGCAAACGAACCATATAAGTGTATTTTTGCCCACTTTGGTTGTCTTCCAAATAAATCTCTAGCAACACGCCCAATTCGTGCCGCACCTGCCGTATGAGAAGAAGAAGGCCCAATCATCACCGGTCCAATAATATCAAATACTGAAGTAAACTTCATACTAACACCCCTCTATTCTATCTATATAATATTTTTGATTTTTTACTTATATAATGCTTGATAGTTACTATAAAAGCAAAGCATTTCTTTATCAACTTTCAGAAAATTTAAGCGACTATAATTTACACAGTGGAATTTTTAATTAACTTTTGTCTACTCCAAAAAAACAATAATTTCAAACTGCTGATATTCCAGCATTTACAAACACGCCGTCTTCTGGATACGCACACCAAATCGTTTATTTCAGCTGATTTATATCCAATATAATCCCCTAGTCTCTTTGTACCATAAACAAAAGCAGTACACATTGTGTGCACTGCTTTATCTACTCATTCACAAAGTAGCATCGGATTATTCTACCGAAATAATATACGGATATAATCCTTGTTTACCATTAAATAACTCTACTTCAACCTCTGGATAATTCTCTTCAATAAATTTCACTAATTCCGAAGCATTTTCTTCCGTTGTATCTTCACCATAAATGACTGTTACAATTTCTGCATCTTCATCCACTAAATCAGTAATTACCTTCTCAGCGGCATCTTTTAATGC
This sequence comes from Lysinibacillus sp. NPDC056959, assembly GCF_042674095.1. Lineage (NCBI taxonomy): Bacteria > Bacillati > Bacillota > Bacilli > Caryophanales > Bacillaceae > Lysinibacillus > Lysinibacillus sp. NPDC056959. The sequence goes on from NZ_JBHURE010000001.1 coordinate 156,558, forward strand.
CGGAGTAGATAATACAATTTTACCTTCTGCAAGAGCCATGAAATCGTCCTTATGAATTTCCACACCATCAATTGATGTATCTCGAACTGCATAAGTTACTTGACCTGTTTTAACATTTGCATAAGCTTCTGTCATTGTTGCTTGGTTCATTTCAACTGTCGCCTCTGGATTAAACGATAAAATCGCTGCCATACCTTGAGGGATTGTTTTCGTTGGAACTACAGCCGCTTCTATATCTAATAGCTCTACTGCTTGTTCTGCTGCCATGACAATATTTTTGTTATTCGGTAAAATCAATACTTTTTCAGCACCAATTTCCTGTACCGCCTTCACAATATCTTCAGTTGAAGGGTTCATTGTTTGACCGCCTTCAATAACATAAGAAGCACCAATTGAACGAAGTAATTCAGCAACTCCCTCGCCCATTGCAATCGTTACAATTGCATATGGATGCTTTTCTGCTTTTTTGACTGGAGTTGGTGCTTTATGATCCTCACCAACAATGGCAGAATGCTGTTCACGCATATTGTCGACCTTAATTTTAATAAGGCTACCATATTTTTGACCCATTGCTAAAACAGAGCCTGGTTGCTCAGAATGAATATGCACTTTTGCGATCTCTTCATCTGAAATAACAAGTAAAGAATCACCTAATGGGTTTAATTCATTACGGAATTGTTCCTCGCTAAACGGCTCTTTTCCTTCTTCAAAACGTACCATGATTTCTGTACAATACCCAAACTCAATATCCGAAGTATCCATGAAATCTTGCGCTCTATGATGTTCTGCATTAATTAAATCATCTAAAGTTGCTTCATTTTTCACCGGTAATGGCTCACCTTTTAAGGATGCTAAAAATCCTTCATACACAAACAATAGACCTTGGCCGCCACTATCTACAACACCTACTTCTTTTAAAACAGGTAAAAGATCAGGTGTACGCTCTAATGAAGCCTGTGCTTCAGCAGTAAATGCTTCCATTACTGCAATGATATCGGTTTCAGTTTCTGCCACTTCCACGCCTTTTTTCGCCGCTTCACGTGCAACTGTTAAAATTGTACCTTCAACCGGTTTCATTACTGCTTTATAGGCAGTTTCAACGCCAGCTTGGAAAGCACCCGCTAAGCCCTTAGCATCAATTGTCGCTTCTTTTTCAATAAATTTACCAAAGCCACGGAATAACTGCGATAAAATAACGCCAGAATTCCCGCGTGCTCCCATAAGTAAACCTTTTGATAAAGCTTGGGATGTTTTGCCGATATGTTCTGAGACATACTGCTCCGTTTCCTTTGCTCCAGATGTCATCGATAAGTTCATATTCGTTCCTGTATCACCATCTGGTACAGGAAATACATTTAATGAATCAACATAATTTGCATTTTGGAATAGGTGATGGGCACCCATTTGCACCATTTCTGCAAACTTTATTCCGTCTAAAGACTGCATTAGATTTAGTTCCTCCTCTTAATCATTCGCTACACGAACGCCCTGCACAAAGATATTGACAGATTTTACGCTCATACCTAATGTTTTATCCACTGTATATTTCACTTTCGATTGTACTTGATAAGCAACTTCCGAAATTTTTGTCCCGTAACTAACAATAATGTACATATCAATATGTAAATCGTCGTCCTGTTTTCGAATTACAACACCTTTTGCAAAATTTTCTTTACGTAAAATATCAGTTAGACCATCACGAATTTGATGTTTAGATGCCATGCCAACAATACCGTAGCATTCTACAGCAGCGCCACCAGCTATTTGTGCAAGTACATCTGTTGAAATATCAATTTGGCCGAATTCATTGTTTAACTCAATTGACATAGAAATGCCCCCTTGGCTCTTTTTGACTAAATGATATTGTAACACTTTCATTATACATTAAGCAACCTTGGAAGGCATGAAAGCGCACTGTATCAACGTTTTTCTGACATTATAAAGGCAAACAGACATCTTCATCGAAATTTCCACTTTTGCTGTAAAAGTTGTTACGACCGTGTTGCTTTGCTGTGTATAATGCTTGATCAGCTAATTCACAGCATGTTTTTAATTGCTCGCTATTTGTAATTTTAACATGGCACATCCCGATGCTGACCGTTACAATATCAGCTACTATCGAATGCTCATGACGAATGTTTAAGTTGCGTACTTCCTCTAAAATTTCCTCACAAACATGCTCTGAAAACTTGGCGGCATGCTGACTAACGATGACGAATTCTTCGCCTCCCCAACGTGCTGCAAATGCATTATATTTTTCTGCAATTTCATTTAAAAGAGCCGCCACTTTTATTAATGCTTCATCACCTTGTAAATGACCGTAATAATCATTAAAATTTTTAAAGAAATCAATATCGATCATCATGACAAATAAAGATTTTGATTTACTAAGTTGCTGCCCAATTTGTGTCAATTTATTATTTAAAGCCCGTCGATTGGGTAAATTGGTCAACGTATCCCGAAGTGCTTGCGCTGATAGTTCATTATTTTTCTCAGCTAATAATTTTGACAATTTCTTAGATTTTGTCATTTCTTCTTGCAATAAAATATGTTCTTTCGTAAATTGTCGTTGCATTTTATAAGTATGTCGCTGAATAACTAGCCCTATAGGAATAATAAGGGACATCGGTAAAAGTATTTTAATACCTTCACCTGATATCCCAACACTCAGATAAGCACTTATTAAAATTGGTGGTACTGTTATTACCATAATCAGAAAAATTTTCCGGAAAGAGACGGAAAAAACAGTGCAAATTATTAAAAATAGTACCTCATAAAGAGCTGCATGTTTAAAGAAATAAACGTCCATTACGGTTATTACAGTAATCAATAACAATATCGTATAGATATATGCAAGTAAGATAGATTCATATTTTCGCATATTAAGCATTGTAACCTGAAATTTCTTCTCTTTTACAAATACTAACACCGCTAAATCTATATAAAACAATATCGTGTGAATAGCTATATATGCTGGCACCATCGCTCTTTCTGAATTCGAATAGAAGAACCTCACCATAATGAATAATCGTAATGATAGTTGATATATACATCAATGTCCATGCTACCGCTCGCATCCGTTTTAAATTAAATTGAATCATTTCTTTCTGTATAGAGAGAACTAGCTTTTCTTGATTTTCGATAATGTCCGCTCCTAATAAAACAAACTTGCAAAAACATTTGTTGCTTTCGCACAGAAAACATTGCAGAATGAAGATAATTTGTTCTATTTTTATCGTCTAAATAATGAAAAATACAAGTAGTCTTTGCAAAGTTGTTGAAAAAGGAACTACTCTACCTTGGCTGATTTTCGTAGTCAAAAATAAATTTTCTAGATCTGGCGTTCCACTTTCGCTATTTAAAATCTCGAATCAATAAAAAAGCTGATGTTTATATACACCAACTTTTTCAACAAAATTGAACGATTACATATAATTTTTGTAAACTCCGAAAAGTTCAAAGTGAATATTACGGCTCCTCACCATATAATCGAACAGAATAAATTTATAACAGCACTTCGATTATACATCCCTTGATGCCATTCTATTCCTTAAATCAAAACAGGCTTTTAATAAGCGAATCAATCATCACTGGCATTTCCTTAAATGCACTATCCACATGTAGTCTTTCCGTCTTTTGGTGAGCATCCTTCCCAAACGGTCCAACATTTAAAACAGGTCCCTTTAATGAGGACATTTCCTCAAACGGAATACTATATGTCTCTCCCCATACAGGCGTGTTTCGTTCGAATGCTATCCATTCATTAGAGTTATCAGAATAATTGACATAGCTCAAATCACAAATTCCATTAAAATAGTGAATTTGCTCCACTTCAATATTAAATGTTTTGGCTGTTTTCTTCATCAATTCAATGGATCGAATAACAAGAGAATCATTAGATGAATTGATTGCCGGATAGTAAGGTGGTGCATATAACAACACTGTCGCTGGTGATAGTTCCTGGCAACGAATCATTAGCTGATCCACAATGCGAATAGATTTCTCTCGATCATCCCATGCGCTATTTCCAATAACTTGACTTTTAATTAAATCTACTTCCTTGGCGCCTAATTTATTAATCGCATACTCTAAAAGTGCCTCATAACGAAGTACGTTTACTTCACCTACACCTTGTACCTTTTCTCGCTCACAAATTCGCTTATACTGTTCATTACAAGCTAACATCGCTTCCAATGCAACTTGTTCAAAAATATCCATTACTTGCGATGCTGTGCGCTTTAATAAAAACACATTGTAAAGGGCTGCTGCACGATATGGTGTTTGTGTAGAATACTCCATTTTCAAATCTTTTAATTGTAAGGATACAGGTAATGGCGTACTTTCACCGAGATCTGTCTCACGGAAAACAGGATTCCACTCCATATGCTGCGTCATGTAGGAAGCAATAAAATTTGCGGTCATTCCTTTTAATGGCTCACCCACATGTGTCTCTTTCCCGTAAAATAAGGCAGCAGGCATAATTTTACCGATAGTTCCTGAATAAATATATTCATTGATATCAGCTGGACCTTGTGAAAAAGAAGGCTCACTATTTAAAAATAGTTTATAAGAGAGTCCATGCTGTTCACGAAGTCTGACAAGCTCTACAACTGCTGCACGCATTCCAGCAGAATTCACTTCTTCATCTGGCACCGCCGTTAAAATAAGGTTGATGGGCCATTCTTCGATACTTGCCTTTTCAATCAACTGCATATGCAAAGCAAGCCCCATTTTCATATCCATCGTTCCACGACCGAATAAATAGTAGCCTGATTCCAAATCAATTCTTGCCGCTTCAGGTAAATCCTTTTTGTATTTTGGTTCCATTAGCTTTTTTGTCAGCTCTTCAGGGTAAAAGGCTAATAGTTCCAGCTCGCCATATTCTTCAGTATGGACCGTATCAAAATGACTAATTAACACAACCGTTTCTGTTGCAGAAGGATGCTTATACAAGGCAGTTACAGCATTGCGTTCAAGACCTGCATCATGTAATTCAATAAATTCCGGGTTTTCCTGAAAATAAGAAAGCGTTTGCAATTTATTTTTTAATTTATAGGCAAATTCATGTTCACCTTTTGTTAAAGTTCTACTTTCCCAACTGACAATTTCACATAATAATGCACGTAGTTTTTCAGGGGTATTCCAAAGATAAACATTCATAAAAACTCTCCTTTATCCGATCTTCTCAACACAGAATACATATCAGTGTATATCAATAGATTCCTCATTTTTTATTTCAAACTCAGAAGAAGCTGTATTTGATTTACTCAATTTCAATTTATAGAAAATCATGCAAGCAATAAAGAACCCAACTCCATATAATAAACCAGCTCTTTGTGTTGGATCGAATGCTAAAAAGACAAGAATTAGCATACAAAAAATAATACAGAACACCGGGATCAATGGATAAAATGGCGTTTTAAATTTTAAATTAGCCACATCCCCTCCTGCTTTCACATAACGATACCGGAACATCAATTGAGATGCGCAAATTCCCATCCATGAAATTGTTACAGAAATTCCTGCAATAGACATGAGTAAAACAAATACTGCATCTGCTTCCATCACACTCGTTAATAAAGAAAGCAGCGAGAAAAGCATCGTAAAAATGAGTGCATTGAATGGCACTTTATTTTTCGTTAGTCGTCCAAATAGTTTAGGCGCCATGCCCTCTTTTGACATCGACCATAATAAACGTGTGGACGCATAAAGACACGAGTTACCTACTGATAATATCGCCGTTAAAATAACAAAGTTCATGATGCCAGCTGCATATGGAACACCAGCTAAATTCATCAATGTGACAAATGGACTTTCCAATAGTCCAAGCTCCGTTGAAGGGAATATCGCAGATAAAACAATAATAGAAGCAATATAGAAAACAATAATCCTAAAAAGAATTGTCTTTATTGCCCGAGGAATATTTTTTTCCGGACTTTCAGTTTCTCCTGCAGCAATACCAACAAGTTCAGAACCTTGATAAGAAAAGATAACATTCAACATTGTGACAAATATGATTGAAATACCTGCCGGAAATAAACCAGATGGTGCAAAATTCGTAAATTGTGGTGTCGGACGATCAGCTAACGGAATCATTCCAAAGATTGCTGCAACTCCTATAACGATAAATGCAATCACCGCAATAACTTTAATACTTGCAAACCAAAATTCCGCTTCCGCAAAGCCTCTTGTTGTTAATGCATTTAGAGTAAATAACAGGACCATAAATACGGCACACCAAATCCAAATAGGAACATGCGGGAACCAATGCTGCATCAAAATTCCAGCTGCTGTAAATTCCACCCCCGCTGTGGCAGCTGAACCGACAAAATACATCCATCCTAAAGAAAATCCTGCTGAAGGACTGATAAAACGTGTTGCATAGGTTTGGAAAGAACCAGTTACAGGCATATACACCGCTAATTCTCCAAGACAATTCATAACCATGTACAATATTAAGCCACCAAATAAATAGCCAATTAATGCCCCTCCAGGACCTGCCTGATTAATTGTAAAGCCAACATTTAAAAATAGCCCCGTTCCAATAACGCCTCCGAGCGATAGCATTAATAAATGACGACTCTTCATTGAACGGTTTAATTGATGATCTTGCCGTTGTTCCCCTTTACTCAACATCCATCCCCACTCTCTAGTTGTGAACAATACATTGAATATTCTGATATTAATTCTACTAAAGTACCCAATCAATTTATCCTATTTGACTTCTTTCAGCGGGTGTCATGGAATTATGCCGAGACATAATTGATATTGATTGGATATTTTTTTATTGAACTAAAAACGTAATGACAAACAACTTAGCCCACCATCATGTTTTCTAAATTCCGACATTTCAAGCTCAATTGTTTGGTAGCCTAAATCGTTTAATTTACGATTTGTTTCTGGATAGCCTGCTGGAATAATGACATAATCATTTACTTGAATACAGTTTGCTGAATACTCATCTTCTTTTGGAATAATAATTTTTTCATAGGATTCGAATGCAGGGTGGTCGATAAACTCCCCTGCTAGCACCATACGATTTTCACCAACATATGCGATGCCCGTTTTTAAATGGAAAAATTCCTTTAACGGAATAATCGTTGCCTCATAGCCTTCTTTTTCAACGATTTCTTTAAATTGTCGAGCTCCTTCTTCATTAGTACGGTCAGAGATGCCTACATAAAATTTCTTTTCTGCCTGCAATACATCTCCGCCATCAAGTGTTCCTGGACCTTCGATATAATATAAATTTTCATAGAACTTTTTAACAGCTGGTTCGATCTCCTCAATCTCACGATTACGAGCCTCTGCCCCTGGATTTGAAATAATGGCAAATTCAGGTGTTAAAACAGCTGTATCCTCTACGAATGTTGAATCTGGAAAGGCTTCATTCGCTTGGAGCTGTGTAACCTCCACGCCACATCTTTTTAAGGCTTCAACATATTTTTCATGCTGCTCAAATAATTTTTCTAATATCGGTTTTCCTAAGTCACTAGTCGTTAAACCATTTAAATAACTATTTCCTGGGTCTTTTACAATAACATTTTTAAACATTTTACGACATCTCCTTTTATCTTCTTACTACTGGGCAAGTTAGACATGTTGGTCCACCTGTTCCTTTTAGCGAAATTTCATTTCCTTTATATTCATAAACTGTTACGCCTGCATGAAGTAATTGTTGCTTTGTAATTGGATTTCCATTGGGAATAATACATACCCTAGGTGCAAGTGTCAAAACGTTACAGCCTAGCGCATCATACTCATCTTTCGGAACTTCAATTAATTGAATACCTCGGTTGATTAGAAGCTGCCGAAAAAATACCGGCATTAATCGTGAATGTACAACGGCTAAATCTTTGTCCACCATACTAATGAAGGACATTAGGTGTAAACATTCAGCTTCACCTAAATCATGCGGTAGCTGTACAACAATGAATTCGTCGACTATATCCTCCGTCATGTCCTTTAGCTGACGAATAGCTTCATCATTCGTTCGATAACCTCTACCTACAGCAAGAGTACGATCATCAAGCCAAACTATATCGCCACCATCTGATACAGCCTCTCCAATCAATTCTCCGATAACTGGAATGCCCTTTTCCTGTAAAAATGCTTTATACACAGCTGCTTCTGGCCGTCTTAATGTTTTGCCAGATTTCAGGATAATGGCACCATTTGGTGTGAACTTTACAGGATCATGTGCATACAACGAATCCAAACCTACTTCATCTGATTCTGGTAAAAAATCAATTTTTTCAACATACTTTTCTAGAATACTCATAAATTCAGCGTATTCTATAAGAGCCTCATTATAGTTAGGTTCTGATAAGTAGTTAAATGTTTTCCATTCATCGCTAAGATGCTCTTGGTTTCGGAAAGCATCTTTTGGATGTTTTACTATTACGTGTTTCAAAGGTGCATACATTGACGAACAATAATGCATTCCCTTCACCCCTTTTCCGTGTAGTGGAAAAAGTTTCCGCATAGAGGAAAGTTTATATGAAAAATATATGTGTTTTAAGGTATAATGTCAATATATTTAGAAAAATCCCTATATTCATTCTTTTCGAGGTAAGAAGCGTAACGAAATAGATATCCACGATTATGTAGCTAGACTTAGACAAAGAATAAAAATAAAATAAATGAAGGAGAGGTGGGACATGAATGCAATTATTAGAACGAGCTATGACAATCGCTAAAGTTTTGGCTTCTGAAGCAAATGAAAACAGTTTGTCCATTTCAGAGCTTTCGGCAAGATGCAATTTACCACTTAGCACACTACATAGAATTTTAAAAGCGATGATTAAAGAGGGAATGATTGAACAAGACGATCAAACTAAACAATATCGTCTCGGTACAATATGGATGGAACTTGGCCTACAAGTGTATGATACGATGGACTACATTAGTAAAATTAGGCCAGAACTAGAGTGTTTAGCAAGAGAAGTCGAGGAAAGCGTCTATTTAAGTAAGCCCGCTGGTTTAGATACAATTATCATTGAAAGAATTGACAGTACAACTAACCCGATTCGAATTTACGATCAGTTAGGCATTCGTATTCCGATGAATATCGGGGCTGCAAATAAAGCAATTTTAGCCACAATGCCTATTTCTCAAGCAAGGGAAATTATTGAACAGCTTATTCCTCATGAAGAAATCTCTGAATTAGAGTCACAGCTCGATCAAATAAGGCTACAAGGGTTTGCCATTAGTCATGGGGAAAGAACGGCTGGAACATCCTCGATCGCAGTATCCATTGTAAATGGTTTCAATGAAATAGTCGGTGCAATAAGTATAGGTTTTGTTAGCTTTAACGCTTCAGCAGAACATACTAATACTCTTACAGAGCGTTTAGTGAAAACTGGTAAACGTGTTTCCATGAAGCTTGGCTACCGTGGAAAATAAAACGTTATGGAAGTGAGTTTTCTTTATCCCCCTACTGATTATGAGCCTTCTCCAATCGGGCGGAATAAAATTGAAAACTTCCAATTATTTCTCCTAATAATTGTTTTATCTAGGAATTATCACCCATTATTTAACAAGTGTTTTTAGTCTGTAAAGGTTTTTTTCTTGAAAGGTTATGTGAAAACTATTGCACTGAACGTCATCGTATGTTAAATTATTATGGTATGTGAAATACCGAACTGAAATAATAATCTTTCAGCATTGACAGTAAGGAGGGAATACAACATGCCAAAACAATGTGTAATCACTGGGCGTAAAGCTCGTACTGGTAACAACCGTTCCCACGCTATGAACGCTAGCAAACGTTCTTGGGGTGCTAACCTTCAAAAAGTTCGTATCTTAGTAGACGGTAAACCAAAACGTGTATGGGTTTCTGCTCGTGCATTAAAATCAGGTAAAATCGAGCGCGTTTAATCGCCGCTTCCAAAAAATCGATTTCGCATTTGGCGCAAATCGATTTTTTTCTTTCTCAATAACTAGGCAAGCTATCAACCGCCTTTATGAGTATTTATTTACATGAATAAGTCGTATTTAATCATCCTACTAGTGGATTTCCTATAAATACAATAAAATGACTAAGCCGCAAGCAATGACAAAGAAACGTAATTGCTTGCGGCTTTCTTTACATATAGCTGTCCAACTCAACAAATCGCTTATAAATCTATAGGAATGGCAGTTACGATATAATATAAAGTATAGTTCTTCTGCAAAGGGAGGGGTTGATTTCCGTTCCGACCGGGCGCTTTGCCGCGAAAGCGAAGCGTCAGCGACAAAGCGAGTAGCCTGGAACGGAAATTACCCACCACAATATTCACAAAGACTTCCTTGACCGTTTTTTTCAACACCATAAAAAAATCCGACTAGTGTTAGTCGGATTTTTTTACTTTCTTATCTTTTTTGAAAATGTTGATACACGTACGCGTAATACTGCTTACAAATTTCGGCAGCTGGAATGTATATACTTTCAGGACTCTCTCCCCCTTACGCTAATCTATGCTTCTTATCATTAAACATATGCCTTGTGAGAAAGATATAGACCCTGAATTGCCTATTATTTCATTACTTGTAAAGCGGGATGTACCAAGAGAGATTTCTTCATTTGTTGTTTCATATTTTACTTGCCTTAATGTAACATCTTTAATCGGCTCTTCATGTGCAAAGAAAGATAAATAACGATATTGCTTATCTGCTTCTATGATGTGCTTGCCTGGCATTAAAAATTGCAACATATTTGCATGATTAATAATCTTCAATACTACGTGTGGATACTCTTTTTGTAAACGATAAATCGAACGAACTGCCGCCTCATAATGATCTAAACGTCCACCCGTAACACCTGTAAGAACAATTTCTAGTGGTGTATAGGTCAAGGCTTTTAATAGCGCTAAGTCCGTATCTGTTTCATCTTTTTCTTCTCGGAATCGTTGTCTATCATTTGTATGTGCCATCACCAGTTCGTATTCCTCTTTTGATAAAGAGTCAAAATCTCCTACTATGGCATGTGGTGTGATGCCTTGCTCGATTAAATATAGCGCTCCTCGATCAGCTCCGATAAATAATACATCACTTTGCTCTTTAAACGGACTAAATGAACAGAGTTCCTCTTTTGGTCCACCTGCACAAACAACGACTTTGGTCATCCTTGAATCGCTGCCTCACCAGCAGCTAAAATTTCTTGAAGTGCCGCTGTACGATCTTCTTTACTATAAATTGCTGAACCAGCTACAAAAATAGTTGCTCCTGCTTTTGCACAAGGAACAATAGTCTCTGCATTAATTCCACCATCGATCTCTATAGCAATATCAAGATTACGTTCTTTAATAATAGCTGCTAATGCTTCAATTTTTGGCACTACAGAATGAATGAATTTTTGCCCGCCAAACCCTGGATTCACAGTCATGAACAACACCATATCAATATCCTCTAATATGTGTTGAATGGATTCTATTGGTGTATGTGGATTTAATACAACACCCGGTTTGACTCCAAATGAACGAATTAATTGGATTGTACGGTGTAAATGGCGACAAGCTTCTACATGCACCGTAATATAGTCTGCCCCTGCTTTGGCGAATTGTTCAATATACTGATCAGGATTTTCGATCATTAAATGTACATCTAATGGTAAATCCGTTAAAGGACGAATGGCGTCTAATACGATAGAGCCAAATGAAATATTTGGCACAAAATGACCATCCATAACATCGATATGAATAAGCTGTGCACCTGCTTTTTCTACTTCCTTAACTTCTTCTCCTAAATTAGCAAAGTTGGCTGCTAAAATTGATGGTGCTATTTGTATCATCATTAATACCTCGGCTTTCGATCCATAATTTCTTGTAAAAATTGTTCGTAATGTTTATAGCGGTAGTCACGAATTTCCCCCGTCTCCACCGCTTCTTTTACTGCACATTTCGGCTCCTTCAAGTGTAAACAGCCTCTAAATTTACAATCATCTGCCATACGGGCCATTTCGGGGAAACATGCGCCTAATTCTTCTTTTTCGATTTCATCAAAATCAAATGAACTAAATCCTGGAGTATCTGCTAATAAACCGTCACATACTTCGATTAGTTCGACATGGCGAGTTGTATGTTTACCACGCCCTAAGCTTTGTGAAATAATGCCTGTTTTTAAATTCAAATCTGGAATCAATGTATTTAGTAGTGTAGATTTTCCAACTCCAGATTGCCCTGCTAATACGGAGGTTTTCTCCTTTAAAATAGGTTGTAGACGTTCAACTAATTCTTCCTCACCCTTATAGGTTTGTAGCACGGTATAACCCATACGCTCATAATCTGCTATATAGCCTTGCAATTCCTCACGTTCATGATCTTCTAGCAGATCCATCTTTGTTAAACAAATAATCGGATGAACATAAAATGACTCTAAAACAACTAAGAAACGATCGAGTAAAATTGTATTAAAATTAGGTTCTTTTACAGAAAACACAAGAATGCCTTGATCAATATTGGCTATAGGGGGACGTACTAATTCATTTTGGCGTTCCATAATTTTTTGAATAGTGCCGTCCGAGCCTTTTGTTTCCAGAGTATATTCTACGATGTCACCAACGAGTGGGGATTCCCCACGATTGCGAAATACCCCACGTCCTCGACATTGAATTAGTTCTTCTCCATCATATACATAGTAATAACCGCTTAATGCTTTACGAATTTGGCCTTGCGCCATCCAATTCCCCCTTATTTGACATCATCGTAGTTGATTGTTTTTTCATCTATAATTTCTGAATCACGAATAATTTTATAGGCTGCATCCTGACCATCTCCAATAACAAGCTGTATTCGGTGCTCTTGATCAGCCGTAATAGTAAATGTTTCAACTGTTGTTAACATTTTATGGTTTTTATCTTGAATATCAATTCGAATAGTTTGCTCTAAACCTTCTTCATTTGGCTTATATTCAATTTTCACAGGTATCACCAAAGTTTTATCAGGTCTTGCTGCAGGTCCTTTACTTAAAATAACAGCGATTGCGGTGCCCGCTTCAACCTGCGTTCCTGCTCTTGTCAATTGTGATTTAACACTTCCAGCTGGTATTGTATCATCATTTTCTTCACGAACAACACGCCATGTCAAGCCTTCTCTTCTTACATACTCATCCATTTGAGCTTTAGTGTACTTCACAACATCATCTACGGTGATCATTTTTACACCTGCGCTTACCGTAAATTTCATTATTGTATTCTTAGCGACTACCTCTTCTTGTGGTGCTGGCTCTTGTTCAATAATTTGTCCTTCAGGATCTTTTGAATTTACATAGCTAACTTCAGAATCTAAAAATTTATCCTTTAGCATTGATTGAACTTGGCTGATTTGCTGGCCTCTATAATCTTCCACTTTCGTCATTTCTACCCCAAGACTCACGATTAAGTCTACTTCTGTGCCTTTTACACGCTCCGTACCCTCTGTAGGGTCAGTTTCTATAACCTTATCCTTTTCGACGTCCTCGTCATAACGCTCCTGTGGCGACTGACCCACCGTAAAGCCTTCAGCCTCTAATTTCTTAGTAGCCTCTTCAACTGTCATATTAGCCACACTAGGTACAGGTACCTTTTTCGGGTTAAATAGATCTGTTCCAAAGAAAACGAATAGGAAAATGGCGATCGCTGCTATTACTAACCCAGCAACAACTATTGGCCATTTTTTCTTTTTCTTTTTCTTTACAGGTACTGCCTTTTCAATAGGCTTCTTCGCTTCGGGTTTCGGCGTTGATTGTGTAATTGGTTCGATTACTCTTGTCTTCGTTAAATCTTCGTCTTTATGTGCAGTTGGTTCTTTTATAATCGGAATAGCCTTCGTCACATCATTATCTACCGGTATGACAAACTTCGGTTCATTCATACGATTCGGCGATAAAACTGTTTCTAAATCTGCTTGCATTTCATCTACAGTTGAATAACGATGAGAAGCATCTTTTGCTGTAGCTTTTAGCACAACATTTTCCACACTTTGTGGAATTGTAGCATCGAAGGCACGAACTGATGGCGTCTCTGATTGTAAATGTTTAAGCGCGATAGAAATAGCTGACTCGCCTGAAAATGGCAATTCCCCAGTTAATAATTCATATAAAACAATGCCAAGTGCATAAATATCAGATTTGTTTGTTGCTGTACCACCACGAGCCTGCTCAGGCGATAAATAATGCACCGTTCCAAGCACGGAGTTCGTTTGTGTAAATGATGTAGCACTCAGCGTCATCGCTATACCAAAATCAGTTATTTTCACATTACCTTCTGCATCCATTAAAATATTTTGAGGTTTAATGTCACGGTGGATAATATGATTTTCATGAGCATTGGCAATTGCTGACGTTAACTGCTTCATAATATGCACACATCTGGCAGGAGAAATTGGTGCAAATTCCTGTATGTACTGCTTTAATGTTTTCCCTTGGACATATTCCATCACAATATAATGTAGGTCACCATCATCACCGACATCATAAACACTAACGATATTCGGATGTGTAAGGCTTGTAGCAGAAAGTGCTTCACGTTGGAAACGGCGATACAATTCATCCTCATTGGTAAAATCATAACGCAATATTTTGATCGCTACATCACGGTTTAAAATCATGTCATGCGCTAAATAAACATTGGACATACCACCGCCACCTATAAGCCCTATAATTTTATAGCGGTCACTAATTCGTTTACCTACAAGCATACTTACACCTCCTCATCTTGCCTTGTGAGCAGCACGAGGGAGATGTTGTCTTCTCCCCCGCTTGCATTTGCTAATTCTACAAGTTTTCGTCCTTTTTCTTCTACTGAATCTGGATACGTAATAATTGATGCCATTTCATACACTGTAAGTTTATTGCTTAAACCGTCAGAGCAAATGAGTAAATACGATTCTGATGCTAAATCAACTTCATAAAAGTCTGGCTCAATCGTTTCTTCTGTACCAACTGCCTTTAAAATGAAATTTTTCTTCGGATGCGTCAACGCTTCCTCTTCACTAATTTCACCATTTTCAACCAGAACATTTACATAGGAGTGATCTCTTGTTATTTGTTGTGCACCATCCTCAAAGAAATAATACACACGACTATCACCAACATGTGCGATAAAGCAATGATTTTTTTCAATTAACACTGCAATAAACGTCGTGCCCATTCCTTTACAGTCTTCATGTGATAAAGAATAGTCATATATACTTTTATTCAATTGCTTGACTGCTTGTAATAACCACTCTTTTTTTGATGTTGTTGACGCAAAATGATGTGCCTCTGCCTGTAAAAAAACGGTTTCCATCTGTTTCATCGCCATATCACTCGCTACATCGCCAGCATTATGACCACCCATGCCGTCCGCTACAAGTGCTAGTGCAAACCCGTCTTGGCGATTAAAAAATCCCGCACGGTCTTCATTAATTGCCCGTTTTAACCCAATATCACTTTCGACTGTGTATTCCAACACTGGTCACCTCGTCTCTTCAGATCTCTCTTGCGCACGTAATTGACCACACGCTGCTGCAATATCAGCACCTTGCTCTCGGCGGATCGTTACGTTAATACCATTCTTCTTTAATGTTTTTTCAAAGGCAAAAATTTGACTTCGAGATGTACGAACATAATCACGTTCTGGTACATAGTTTACAGGAATTAAGTTCACGTGGCATTTAATTCCTTTTATTAAAGCAGATAATTCTTCTGCAATTTCAACTGAATCATTTTCACCAGACATTAAACCATACTCAAAAGTAACACGTCTGCCCGTTTTTTTAGTATAGTATTGAACGGCTTCCATTAATTCATCTAACTTATAAGCACGTGCAATTGGCATAAGTTTTTGACGATCCTCTTGGTTTGGTGCGTGTAAGGAAACTGCAAAGTTGATTTGTAGCTGTTCATCAGCAAATTGATAAATTTTTGGAACTATTCCTGATGTTGATACAGTGATGTGACGAGCACCAATGTTTAACCCTTTTTCATGATTGATGACTTTTAAGAAGTTCATCATCGCATCATAATTATCGAAAGGTTCTCCAATACCCATAATGACGATATGTGATACACGTTCGCCCACTTCATCTAAAGTCTGCTGTACTTTTACAACTTGCTCCACGATTTCCCCTGCTAATAAGTGTCGTTTTAAACCACCTAAAGTTGAGGCACAAAACGTACAGCCAATTCGGCAGCCTACTTGTGTCGTCACACAAACAGAGTTGCCATATTCATGACGCATTAATACAGTTTCAATAGAATAGCCGTCTTGTAATTGGAATAAAAACTTGATCGTACCATCTTTAGATTCCTGTTTAATAATTGTTGATAATGTCGTTAATGAAAAACTTGCTTCTAGCTTTTCACGTAATCCCTTTGAAAGGTTAGACATTTCTTCAAATGTTTTTACTCGTTTATTATAAAGCCAATCAAAAATTTGCGCCGCACGGAACGGCTTTTCACCATTTTCCTTTAACCATTCTTCTAGTTGTTTCGGCTGTAATGAGTATACCGATTCCTTTAAATTTGTTTTTTCTTTTTTTGCGTGTCGAACAGGCTTGTCTTCCGCTTCGTCAACTAAGTCGTTTATACGCTCATTAAATTTCTCTTGATCCACCATTAGTTGGATTCTCCTTTTTTACGAAAGGCGGCAACGAAGAAACCGTCACTGCCGAAGTCTTGTGGAAAGACTTGAAGCATGCCATTTGCTTGCTTTTCCGCTAATTTTGTTGGTAAAGATTCTAGTTGTATAGCTTCCATTTCTGGATGCGTTGATAAAAAGGCCTCTACAGTACCTTCATTCTCTCTTTTATCTACTGTACATGTACTGTACACAAGCTTGCCATCTATTTTCAATACTTTTGTTGCAGCATCTAATAGCGCTAATTGTATTTTTTGAAGGTTTTCTAAATCTTCTTCACGTTTTGTATATTTAATATCTGGCTTGCGGCGCATAACACCTAAACCACTACAAGGGGCATCGACTAAAATAGCGTCGTATGATTCTAGTTGTAGAAAATCCGGTGCCTTACGTCCGTCAATAGGAGCAGTCTCTACTATATCAATCCCTAGACGATCCGTATTATGGTCGATTAAATCTAATTTATGAGGGTGAAGGTCGGTCGCTAAAATCGAACCTTCATTCTTCATAATCTCAGCTATATGTGTAGTTTTTCCACCTGGTGCTGCACACATATCTAAAACGCGCATGCCAGGAGATGGATTTAACACATTTGCTGGAATCATGGAGCTTTCATCCTGAATAGTAATAAGCCCTTCTTGGAAAGCCTTTGTTCTAGCTGGCTGACCATTTGTTACATGTAAGCATTCAGGCATTAGATCGCTTCTTTTCGCTGTTAAACCTTCCGCTTCTATACTGGCAATCGCTTGATCGACGCTTGCTTTCGTCGTATTTACACGTACAGTTTGCACTGGAGGTATATTATTTTCATGTAACATTTGAGCCGCTACTTCAATACCATAGTTATCGACAAAACGTTGTACTAACCACTCCGGATGACTCGTTTCAATAGCAAGGCGCTCAATCGGATCTTTAATGTCATCAGTAGAAGCTACACCTTGACGTAAAATAGATCGTAAAATACCATTGACCATTGAAGCTATCCCTTGGTGACCTCGACGCTTAGCAATTTCTACAGCCTCATTCACCGCAGCATGAGGTGGTATACGTGTTAAATAATGCATTTGATATAAAGATAAACGTAAAAGCCAGCGCACCCAATGATCTACTGAACCACGAATAAATGGCTCTAAATAGTAATCAAGTGTCATTTTATATTGGAGAGTGCCATACGTAATTTCTGTTAAAAGAGCACGATCCTTCGCTTCAATTTTATGTCGCTTAATCGTTTCATTTAAAAGCAAATTACTATAGGCTTGATTTTTATCTACTGCTAACAGAATAGAAAGTGCGGCGTCACGCACATTTCCATCCCAAATTACTACACTTTTTTTACTCATTTAAATTGGTCCCCAATCTGTAATTTAGAACCTGTACCACGTAAATAATCCTCTGCTGTCATGCGTTTTTTACCAGCTGGTTGTACATCATACAGGGCAAGTGTTGTACCATTTCCTGAAGCAACTTCAAAATGATCCTTTGAAATCGCAACGACTGTCCCAGGAACAGTATCATGCTTTGAGTTACCAACCTGCGCCCACCAAATTTTAAAGTTGCCATCTTCAAATGTTGTATAGGCAACTGGCCACGGATGAAGACCACGCACTTGATTGTATAAAGTAGTAGCATCCTTTGTCCAATCGATACGTTCTTGTTCACGTGAAATATTGCTTGCAAAGGTTACTTGTGCTTCATCTTGCACGGAACGATTATTTGTTCCATTTATAATAGAAGGAAGTGTCTCTTTTAATAAATCGCTGCCCACAGCACTCAGCTTATCAAATAGTCTACCCGTATAATCATCCTTTTCAATTAGGATAGCCTTTTGGGAAATGATATCACCAGCATCTAGCTTTTGCGCCATATACATAATCGTTACACCTGTTTCTTTTTCACCATCAATAACCGCTTGGTGAATAGGTGCCCCACCACGATACTTCGGTAAAAGTGACGCATGGACATTAATACATCCAAGCGGTGGTGCATCTAGCAATTCTTTTGGCAAAATTTGTCCAAAAGCAGCTGTTACGACTAGGTCAGGCTGTAAATCAATAATTTGCTGTAATTCTTCAGAACCACGTAGTTTTTCAGGCTGAATAACAGGTAAACCTAACTCCATCGCTGCTACCTTAACAGGTTGTGGTGTTAGCACACGCTTACGCCCAACTGGACGATCTGGTTGTGTAACTACAGCTTTAATATCATAACCTTCATGATGTAGCATACGCAAAATTGGCACGGAGAAATCAGGTGTTCCCATAAAAATTATCGAAGTCATATTATTCCTCCTCTTCAGCGTACATTGCTTCAAGCTCTTCTTCAGTTAAAATGCGTTTGATTTTCGAATCAAATAGCACGCCATCTAAATGGTCGATTTCATGCAAAATTGCACGTGCATCAAAACCTCCCGCTTCTAGCTCATATACACGCCCTTCACGGTCACATGCTTCAATCTTCACATAATCAGGACGTTCAACCTCACCGTATAATCCTGGGAAGCTTAAGCACCCTTCAATATCTACTTCAGCTCCATCCGTTTTAATAACAGTTGGATTAATCATTTCTAAAACATCTCGTTCTTCGCCTAACTCGACAATTGCAACACGTAATCCTACATTTATTTGAGGCGCTGCAATACCAACGCCATCGTATTCAACCATTGTGTCATATAAATCATCTAGTAATGTAATAATTTCTTCATTGATTTCTGTTACTTCCGCGCATGGTGTTGATAATACCTTTGCTGGATGTTCTACAACTTTTTTAATTGCCATGTTATGTTCCTCTTTTCTATATTTAAGGCATATACCTTGTCTAATTGTAACGCTACATCATAATGAGGGGTTGATTTCCGTTCCGGCTGGGCGCTTTGTTGCTGACGCTTCGCTTTCGCACAGAGCAGAGCTTCCTGAGGGCGTTCGATGAGCCGCTTCGCTGCAGGCCATCATCTGTGATGCTGATCCCCAAGGAGTCGCCCAACCCACATTACAATCAACCTATCCGCATGACATACGTTTCAACAAAATGTCATGTCTAATCTGGTGATGAATCATTTTATATAGTTGACGGATCTAAATCTACCGTCATTAAAATACCCTGTTTAATCCATTCCGCGCGATACATGGCAAGAAGCCGCTGTAATACTGGAATGAGATTTGGTTCAATTTTATATTTTATCAAACATTGATAGCGATATCTATTTTGGAGACGGCTGATACTAGCAGCTGTTGGACCTATAATGGCAACTCGTTCTGATAAATTTCCCTTTAGCCAATCTGCCGCACGTCCAGCATACTCTGCAGCCATCATGACATCTTCATGAGATATTTGAACAAGTGCTACATAATAATACGGTGGATAGCTAGAGCGACGGCGTAAAAACATTTCACGTTCGTAAAATGGTTCGTAATCTTGAATTTTTGCCAACTCAATTGCATAATGCTCTGGTGTATACGATTGAATAATAACCTCACCATGCTTATCATGACGTCCCGCTCTACCACTAACCTGCGTTAATAGCTGGAATGTACGCTCCGCTGCACGGTAATCGGGTAGATGCAGAGATGTATCAGCACTAAGTACACCAACAAGCGTAATATTAGGAAAATCAAGACCTTTAGCAATCATTTGCGTACCTAGCAAAATATCTGCCTGTCCTTCCCCAAATGCCTGCAAAATTTCTTCATGAGCACCTTTTTGCTTTGTTGTATCAACATCCATTCGGAGAACCCTCGCCTCAGGAAACAGCTTATAAATTTCTTCCTCGACTTTTTGTGTTCCCGTACCAAAATAACGTATATGCTCACTCTGGCATTGTGGACATATTTGAGGAACACGCTCGTCATAACCGCAATAATGACATTTTAATTTCTCTGTTGTCCGATGATATGTTAACGAGATGTCACAGTTTGGGCATTGTACAACCGTTCCACAATCACGACAAAGCACAAAGGAAGAATAGCCACGACGATTTAAAAACATGACCATCTGTTCATTTTTCTCTAGTCTTACACGTATTGCATCAACAAGCTGCTCGGAAAACATGGAACGATTTCCTTTTTGAAGCTCCTCTCGCATATCCGCAATAAAAACTGTCGGTAATGCTTGATGCAAAGCACGTTGTTTTAATGATAGCAAACCATACACGCCCTTCTTTGCTCTCGCAAATGATTCCAGCGCAGGCGTTGCACTGCCTAATATAACAGGACATTTGTAAAATTCACTTCGCCATATTGCCACATCTCTAGCGTGATAACGTGGTGAATCTTCTTGCTTATATGTTGATTCATGCTCTTCATCTAAAATAATAAGACCTAAATTTGTAAAAGGTGCGAAAATTGCCGAACGAGCTCCAACAACAACGCTTACCTTACCTTGTTGAATTTTACGCCATTCATCATACTTTTCACCGACAGATAAGCCACTATGCATGACAGCAACCATCTCACCAAAACGACTACGAAAACGCTCTGTCATTTGTGGTGTTAATGATATTTCAGGTACTAGCATAATGGCTTCCTTACCTTCATCTAACACCTTTTGAATTGCTTGCAAATAGATCTCCGTTTTACCACTCCCGGTAACGCCGTGTAGTAAAAAAGTTTTTGCTGTCTGTTCTTCCATCGTTCCAGTAATAGCCTTTAATGCTATGTGCTGCTCTTCCGTCAATTGTAAAGATTGAGTACGAGAAACCTCCTTCGTAAAGGGATCTCGATACACCTCTTCTTGTATAAAGTGAGCAGCTCCTTTTTCGATAACTGACTGTAATACCGTGGAAGATGCACCTGTTTCCTCATAGATTTTCTGCGGCAAAAGAACCTCCCCAAGGTGTTTGCCCATCCATTCAATCAGTTGGCGCTGTTTGGCTGCTCTCGCTGCACCTTCCATAGCCTTGTCGATATCTTGCTGATGATCTGTAATTTTGACCATACGTATTTCTTTTACATTCCCTTGTTGTTTCACAACATTTTCAATTTTTACGATTTTATCAGTTATAAGCTGCTTTAATAAAGGAAGTAATTCAGCACGTTCGAATTCTTTGAAATTAACCTGTTGTCGCTTGCCAAAAATAGCATTAACCTCATCAGGTAAAACATCTTTTTCCGTTTGTAGTGTGATGATTTTTTCATACTTCGCTCGAAGCGCTGACGGAAGCATAACCTGTAAGGCATCAATTTCATAGCAAATCGTTTCGTTTTTCAGCCATTTAGCCATTAACAGCATTTCTTCGGTTAATACAGGCTCAATATCTAAAATTTGTGCAATAGACTTTATTTTGTTAGATGGTACATCTGTTTCATTTTTTAATCCGACGACAAAGCCGAGAACATTTCTTGGCCCAAACGGTACTTTTACACGACAGCCCATTTCTATAACATGTGCCCATTCTGTAGGAACTTCATAGTCAAATGGACGATCTACATGGTAAGTCGAAACATCCACTATAACCTCTGCAATCAAAAAACTCATTGCATCTCACCCTGTAATATATATGTCCAAAATGCTTGGGCAAATTGCTTGGCATCTGTCGCATCCCACATTTGGCCATTTACTTCTGCCGTGTCACTAAAATCAATCCACTTGTCTGACATAATTGTTACTATTGGTTCACCAATAACCTTTTGTCCAAAAGTTATTGCGGTCATTCCTTCTACGGATAATATCGGTGCCTCTTCAGTTGTAGGCGTATTTGCTGCATGGATAAAAAATGCGGATGGATATTGTTTTTTATAATCCTCAAGCTGTTCAACAAGCTCATACACGCTTGTTGCTTTCTCATCTAGCAGGATTACATTTGCTCCAAGTGTTTGTGCCTCTTTAGCTATCGCCTGTCCAATTCTACTATTCGACTGCGTGCTAATGACATGACGCTCATCTAATGGTACATAAAACGCTCCAGCTGTGACCACTACTGTTTTACTAGCTAATGACTTTACCTTCTCTGAAAAAAATTCTTGAACGATTGCTGTTATTTTTTCAGGTTCTTCTAAACGGCCTTTACCAACATAGCCACATGCCAAAAATCCTTCTGAAGGTTCAATAAATTGATAGCCATCAGATTGTAACTGAGCCAAATTTCGCTTTACGGCTGGATGGTCATACATATGTACATTCATCGCTGGTGCAAGCCATACAGGAGCAGTTGCTGCAAGCAAGGTCGTCGTTACCATATCGTCCGCAATTCCATTCGCCAGCTTCCCAATAACATTTGCGGTAGCTGGTGCAACTAAAATTAAATCTGCCCAATCTGCCAAATCAATATGGGCAATAACACTCGAATCCTTTTCATCAAAAGTATCGAAAAAAACATCATTTTTTGACATAACTTGAAAGCTCAATGGATTCACGAATTGTCTTGCTGATGCTGTCATGATGACCTTTACATGTGCCCCAGCCTGAGATAGCTTACTAACTAGAGCGACAGCCTTATAAACCGCTATACCACCTGAAACACAAAGTAAAATATTTTTATTCATGCACAATCGTCCTTTCAAATGATAAGCTCCCAAAGGAAAATTCCTCGGGAGCTCTCGGCATTCTGTATAATCAAAAATCCACTGCAGACGTTAACATTTTCGCAAAAACTTATTTACATCAATGTTAGATTTCGTCTTCGTACACAGTTGACTCATCCTGTGATACCTTCGTAAGTACACCTGCCGCTACTTCTTCAAGTGCTTTTCCTACGTACTTATGAGAAACATACTTGTGTAAACGCTCAGTGTCTTGTTCCTCTTGCATTTGACGAGCACGTTTAGATGCTAAACTTACTAACGAGTATTTTGAATCGATTTCTTTTTTTAATGTATCTACTGATGGGTATAACATAGATTTATTCTCCTCTCAACATTGACAAATATCTTTTTTCTACACGTTCTCTACGACAATGCTCGGCTTTAATAATCGCATTTATACGATCACAAGCATTTGTCACTTCATCATTTTCAACTACGTAATCATAAAGGCTCATCATTTCAAGCTCTTCACTTGCAGTTGCTATACGTTTTGCAATAACCTCTGCTGTTTCCGTCCCTCGACCAACTAAACGGTCCTTTAATTCCGTTAAGCTTGGTGGGGCTAAGAAAATAAATAATGCATCTGGAGCCTTTTGGCGGATTTGTGCAGCACCTTGCACTTCGATTTCTAAAAACACATCACGCCCTGCATCCAGTGTTTCATTTACGTAGGCTAACGGTGTTCCGTAATAATTCCCTACAAATTCAGCATGCTCCAATAAGCCACCCTGTTCAATCAACGTTTCAAATTCTTCACGCGTCTTGAAAAAATAGTCTACACCATCTACTTCACCTTCGCGAGGATTTCGTGTTGTCATCGAGATGGAATACTCATAATTCGTATTCGGCTGAGAAAATAATTCTTTTCGCACTGTCCCTTTACCTACACCAGATGGGCCAGACAGAACAATTAATAATCCACGTTCTTTTATCATTTATTCTCTATATCTCCCTTAATTTATAACAGATACATGCAAGCTATTCGATATTTTGAACTTGCTCGCGCATCTTTTCTAAAATTGTTTTCGCCTGAACTACCGCGATGGCCGCCTCTGTTGATTGATTTTTTGAACCAATCGTATTGATCTCGCGGTGTATTTCCTGCATTAAAAAGTCTAATTTACGGCCAACCGAAATCGTTTCTTGTAATGTTTCTTCTAGTTGATTAAAGTGACTATCTAATCGGTCCAATTCTTCAGTGATATCCACACGTTCTGCAAATATCGCTACTTCGGCAAGTAGGCGATCTTCTAACAAAGCTCCATTCGCCACTTCAGTAACTCGTTCCAATAATCGGGTACGATATTTTTCTACAGCTAGGGAAGCACAAGAACGAATCTGATTCACTTGTTCTTTTAACTGTTCTTTATATTGTACAACAACACCATGCAATTCTTGCCCTTCACGCTCACGCATTTGAATGAGCTGTTCCAGTGCTTGCATAATAGCCTTTTCAACAGCACTAAGTAAATCCTCAGGTGTAAGCTGTGGCTTTTCCTGTACAAGCGCTTGTTCAAGCGATAGTAGCTCTTGCATCGTCCATTTTTCTTCTAGTGGTACTTTATTTGCTAATTGCTCTTTTGCCTTACGATACGCTTCAATTAATGACCAATTAATTTCAATAGATTGCTCGACGTTATCTAAGTCCTTAACATAAACCATCACATCAATTTTCCCACGTGACAAAGCTTTCGAAATTAATTTCTTTGCAAAAATTTCTGCTTCAAGCCATTCTTTCGGGAATTTCGCATTAATTTCTAAAAATCGATGGTTGACCGAGCGCATTTCTACTGTTAATTGAAAGTCTTTTGTTGTTGTGACACCTCTGCCAAAACCAGTCATACTACGCACCAAGGTTCGTCACACCCTTCTTTGCATACTGGGATTATTATAACATAAGCTCTGTCATTTATGACGTAAAAAAATAGATCAATTTCGCCCTGGCGTAATTGTTGCTGTCGCTTCGCTTTCGCACAGATAAACAATGCGTCCGGATTTTGAATTGCGCCTAGGCCTGCACGAGGGCCGACACGATGTCGGTCATTTCAGTAAGGCCACAGGATGTGGCGTTTTTACAGATGCAGGTCAGTTAGCCGTTTTCGCAGGATGTGAAGATTTTAGGCTAACATCCTTTATTCATTCCTTTCAAAATCCATGACATCCGCCGGAGGCTCTATCTTCATTCAGCAGATGTTTTTTGTAGCGAAAGCGCAGTGGCAGCTACAAGATGTTTGGACATCCACTGAAAAGGGACCACATCCGCATTCATCTCACCGCCTTCAGAGGCGAGAGTTTTCTGCTGAATGAAGATAGAGCAAAAGCTAATTCTACCACAATTGAAGCTATATTTTAATATTCACCTAAAAAATGCTATGATAAACATAAGAAAAAACTCATCACCAAAAGATAGAGATGACATTTGATCAATTATGCCTCGGCATAATTTTACGTGTGCATGCATATAAGTTGATTGGAGTGGAGGCTGTGCGTCCAACAATAGAGGAACGAGGGCTAAAAAACATCACGTCCTGTGATAACGCCTTCGTGACTACATCGTGTTGGACCACTACCCCGGGAAGCTTTGCTCTGTGCGAAAACGTAGCGACAGCAAATGGTTTATCTGTGCGAAAGCGTAGCGACAGCAAATGGTTTATCTGTGCGAAAGCGTAGCGGCAGCAACAACAAAGCGCCTAGCCGTAACGGAAATCTGCACCTTCTATGTAATTTGCAATAGAAATGGTTAATCAATACACCTGTTAAAATATAAAATACGAAAGTACCAAGGATGCTTATATCGTTGGAAAGAGGAATTCATATGGCATTTGATGGCTTATTTACTTATTCAATGACAGCCGACCTACAACAATTAGTAACGGGTCGGATTACTAAAATACATCAACCAAACGCTCAGGAGGTTGTTCTACATATTCGTGCGAACGGAAGCAATCATAAATTACTTTTTTCGATTCATTCTTCATATGCACGTGTTCACCTTACTGAGCATTCGATTGAAAATCCAGCAGAACCCCCAATGTTTTGTATGCTGTTGAGAAAGCATATAGAGGGTGGTTTTATTTCTTCTATTAAACAGCACGATTTTGATCGTATTATAATAGTAGAAATCGAAAGTAAAAATGAAATTGGCGACCCGATTGTAAGGGAGTTACATGCTGAAATTATGGGCCGTCACAGTAACCTATTATTAATAGATAAAGAGCAGGGAAAAATAGTCGATAGCTTAAAGCATTTACCACCATCCGTAAATAGCTTCCGTACAGTATTACCTGGTCAGCCTTATATCGCACCACCCGCACAAAATAAATGGCACCCTTTAGCAGTAACCGACGAACAAATTACACTATTTTTCTCAGAACCAAAAACGGCTAAGGAAATTGTTTCGCAATTTACTGGTTTCTCACCTATACATGCTGAGGAATTATTATTCAGATTTACAGACACAGATGATCGTTTAAATTGCTTTAAAAATTTTATAGCCTCCTTTACTAATGGTGGGGCAAAGCCAATGTATGTAATCGCTAATAATAAAACTTACTTCTCCCCAATCGCTCTAACGCATTTACAAGGAGATGTAACGATTTATCCAAATGTCCATGAGCTTCTTGACCGCGTATTCTTTGCTCGAGCTGAGCGTGATCGTGTCAAACAGCAGGCTGGTGATTTGGAACGATGGCTGCAAAATGAAATTGACAAACTTATATTAAAAACTAAAAAGTTAAATAAAGACTACGAACGCGCATCTAAGCTAGATCAGTTCCAATTATATGGGGAGTTACTGATGGCGAATATTTACGCGTTTGAAAAAGGTGTAAAGGAAGTAACTGTCACTAACTATTATAGTGAAACTGGAGATGAGAAAATCACCATTCCAGTAAGTGAACGTAAAACACCTATTGAAAATGCTCAAAGCTATTACACAAAATATACAAAAGCAAAGAATGCCCTTATTATGGTGCAAGAACAGTTGGAAAAAACGAAGGAAGAAATAGCTTATTTTGAAATGCTTGCTCAGCAAGTACAACAAGCTGCTCCTGGAGATATAGAAGAAATTCGCGAAGAATTAGCAGAACAAGGTTATTTGAAATTACGTCATGCAAGAAAAAAGAAAAAACAAACGAAACCAGAGCCTGAACGTTATGTCTCTTCTACAGGTGTAGCGATTTCCGTTGGGAAAAATAACAAACAAAATGACATGCTTACATTTAAAATGGCTAAACGTACAGATACCTGGTTGCATACGAAGGATATTCCTGGTTCACATGTTGTCATCCATACAAGTGAACCTGACGAAACAACATTACGAGAAGCTGCAACGCTTGCTGCCTATTTTTCAAAAGCAAGAGACTCTTCTTCTGTTCCAGTAGATTACACAGAAATACGTCAAGTAAAAAAACCAAATGGTGCTAAACCTGGTTTTGTTATTTACTTTGAACAAAAAACTTTATACATCGATCCAGATGAAACTGTCATTTTACAATTAAAAAAACAGTCTTAAAGCGTTGGAATACGATACGAGTTGTATCGTGTTCCTTTTTTATGGTGATAACCACGTAATCTGTACTATACATCTATTGATTATAGTAACGCTAAAAAAACTTATGATTATTCCGAACTGTTTATTTCAAGCGTTATTGACTTCTTCCTTTCTAAATTGCTAAATTTAAGTAAAAAAAGTAAATAGCATTTCAGAAAGGACGTATCTTTATGTCTGTAGGCAAAAAATTAAGCTTTGGTTTTTTAACCATCATTCTGACCTTAATTATTTCATTGGTCATTATGTTTATTCAATTCTCAAATATTGATAAGAAGGTAGAAAATGCACTAGAAAATCGTGTAGCTCTAGTAGAATTAGCTCATAATATTCAAACTGCGCGAGCAATGCAAGGCCTTTACATACGGGCAATACTCATCGAAGACACAGCAGCTAATAAAGATAACTTTACAAAGTATGCTAAAATGCTAGATTCGCATGTACTTGAGATCATGGAAAAATCTGATTCATCCGAAATGGATACTTATGCAAAAGATTTAAATACATATAATGAAGCTTTTGACAAAGCAGCTGAAGAAGCACTAGCACTTCATGATGGCGGAAAATTAGAAGAAGCGATACAAAAAGTTAATGGCGATGTCCAACAAGCAAATACAGATTTGTTAGCAGTATCAGAGAAAATTTTAAGTTATCAAAAAAATCAACTTGATATTATCACGAAAGAATCTACAGAAGCAGTATCAAATTCACAAATAATCTCAATCGTTGCTATCATCATTGGTGTAATACTTGGAATATCCTTAATGTTTTACGTACAGCGTACAATTTCACGACCTTTAAAATCCTTGGTTCTCGCTGCCAATAATATTGCGAATGGTGAATTATATCATCAAGATATTTCCCATCAATCTAAAGATGAAATTGGACAACTATCTACAGCTTTTAACGTTATGAAAAGTAGCCTACGAGGTTTATTAACACATATTCAAGGTAATGCGGAACATTTATCAGCTTCTGCGGAAGAACTATCCGCCTCTATCGAAGAGATTTCTGCTTCTGCTGATGAAATTACTGTACGAATTAACAGGACGGCAAATACGGCATCTACTGCTACAATTGCTGCCAATGAGAGTGCACATGCTATGGATGAAACAGCCGTAGGTGTACAGCGAATAGCAGAGGCTACTCAACAACTCCACCAAAGCGCAGTGACAACAACTGAATTAGCGAATAACGGTACTAGTACAGTTGATGAGGCTCAACAACAGATGAACGTAATTTATGATTCTACCCAAATGATTAACAATCTCGTTCAAAAATTAAGTAAGCAATCAGAAGAAATAGGCAATATTACTACAGTCATTACAGCCATCACAGATCAAACGAATTTATTAGCGTTAAATGCTGCAATCGAAGCTGCACGTGCAGGTGAACATGGAAAAGGCTTCGCTGTCGTAGCTGACGAAGTTCGTAAGCTAGCAGAAGAATCAAAGCAATCAGCCAATCAAATTGTTACTTTAACACAAGAAATCCAAGAAGATACCCAAAATGTAGAAAAAGCTGTCGAAGATGGGCTACAATCTGTTACAGATGGTGTAAAAATCATTGGGGATGCTGGCAACTCTTTTGAAGCAATCGTAAAAGCGATTAATATGATGACAAATCAAATAGAAGACATTTCGGCTACTTCTGAAGAAATCTCTGCAAGCGCTGAGCAAGTAGCTGCCTCTGTTTCAGAAATTGCTCATGGTGCTTCTTCAAGTGCTGCTAATACACAGATCATAGCCGAAGCTAGTGAAGAACAAGCAGCAACTATGCAACAAATAAATCACGTTGCTACAGATTTAAGTGAAAAATCCTCAGACTTACAAACCCAAATTAACCAATTTAAGCTTTAATCATGCAAGCAGAGAATTCTTTTTTCTCTGCTTGTTTTTGTCCCAGTCCGCATTTCTGCTCAAAAACGCGAGTGCAACGAGATGACACTGATAGTGACTAATATCGTTTAACACTTTGGTTACCCACTACTTACTTAAGAAATCCGCCATCTATAACTATTGATTCAAATTACTTTGCTGTTTATTTTTAGGAAAACCTCCATTTAGCAATTAAAATATGGTAGAATTAACCACATATATAGACAAATTAATTTTCCACTTACGTAATTTTTAGTAACTATATGAAGAAGCTTTCCTCCTAAGCAAGACAAATGGACTTCTCCATAAAACAACAGCATAAAAGTAATGATAATTATGTATTTTTTTCATTTAGTATAAACTCAACCCTACACACATAAAATTGATTCCATGCAACGTTTTTTTATACAATATTGAATATTCCAGTAATGTATAAATTATTTCAAAAAAACATATTTTCATTAACTAACGTACATTTATTCTTTAAGAGTCGCACATTTTGTCATACATATACTCTACCTCTTCTTTGTTCTCTCTTATATTGGATATTCTTAAAAAAATACAAAACAAGTTTCTTATATATCATTAATAGATAAAAATATTCATCCTTCGAGATTATAATTTGCAAAAAAACACCTCCTCAAGAATCGAAATTACTCGATTTTGCGATAATTTTCTACAAAGCGACACCAACCACCCATATTATCGATATATGACTTTTGACTCATTTTTACTATAACAATAATATTATCTAAACAATATGAATTTTCGATATAGTAAGTCATTTCTGTATTTTTGTTCTTTTTTTGATATTTCGAACGAATTAATATCAAATTATTGTCATGAAAGCGCTTTTATCCTTTAATGTGATGAATAGAAAAAATTTATTATCTTCTTAAATGTCAGATAATACTATATAAATTTGAATCTTTTTTATTTTGTACACAATGATTTTTTGGTATATTAAATAAGAGCTTCACAAAAGGCTTAAAATTGTATAAGGGGGATTCACATGGTTAAAAACAAAAAGTTTTTATTATTAACTGTCCTTGCAGTATTCTCACTGGTATTAGCTGCATGTGGCTTCGGTGGTGAAAAGTCTGATAATTCTTCATCTTCAGACGGTAACAAAGATTCTGGATCAAAAGCTAAAGAGCTTAATCTAGCAATCTCTTCAGAACCACCTTCTCTACACCCAGGACTTGCTTCAGATACTGAATCTAGTTCAATCTTAACTAACATTTTTGAAGGTCTAGTTGTTGTAGACCAAGAAGGTACTCCTACTCCAGCTATGGCTGAGAAATGGGAGATAAGTGATGATAAGAAGACTTATACTTTCAAATTACGTGATGCAAAATGGTCAAATGGCGATGCAGTTGTAGCAGGTGATTTCGAATATGCTTGGAAATGGGCATTAAATCCAGAAAACCTTTCACAGTATGCTTCTATTTTCTTCCCAATTAAAGGGGCTCAAGCATACAACGAAGGAGCCGGTTCTGCTGACGCTGTCGGTATCAAAGCTGAAGATGACAAAACTTTAGTCGTAACTTTAGAAAACCCAACTCCTTATTTCCTAGAATTAACAGGATTCAAAACTTATTTACCAATTAACCCAAAAGCGACTGAAGCCAACAAAGAATGGTACGCAGAAGCTGGTGACGGTTACGTAACAAATGGTCCATATAAATTAAGCGATTGGAAACATAGTGATTCTATCGTTCTTACAAAAAATGAAGATTATTGGGATGCATCTAATGTTGATGTCGATACTGTAAACATTGCTATGATTGAAAAAGAATCAGTTGTTGCTACTAACTTTAAATCTGGCTCTCTTGACTATATCGGTAAACCATTCTCAACAGTAGACCTTAATGCAATTGATGAATTCAAAAAAGATGGTTCTTTAAAAATCAAGGACGAAGCAAGTATTTATTGGTATAAATTCAATACAAAAGATAAAATCATGTCTAATGCCAATATCCGTAAAGCTCTTACTCTAGCAATCGATCGTCAAACATTAATTGACAACGTAACTAAAGGTGAGCAAAAACCGGCTCTAGGTATGGTTCCAATGTTAGTTCCTGGATTTGAAAAAGACCGTGGTTTCTATAAAGATAATGATGTTGATGGAGCAAAAGCTGCTCTTGAAGCTGGGATGAAAGAACTTGGTATCAAAGACCCTAAAGATATTAAAGTTAACATTTCATTTAACACTTCTGAAGGGCATGCAGCAATCGCTCAATATGTTCAAGAAGAGTGGAGTAAAAAACTTGGTATTTCATCTCAATTAGATAACTCAGAATGGCAAGTTTATTTAGAAAAATTAAAAACTGGTGACTATCAGATTGGTCGTATGGGTTGGGTAGCTGACTATATCGACGCATATACATTCCTTGAAATGTTCGATACTGCTAAAAACGGTAACAACCAAACAGGCTGGGAAAATGCTCAATACAAAGATTTATTGAAAAAATCAATTGCTGAAGTAGACGAAGCTAAACGTCTTGATTATTTAAAACAAGCAGAAGCAATTGGTATGACAGAATTCCCAGTTGCACCTATTTACTATTACACTCACTTATCTGTAGTTAATAAAAAAGTAGAAAACTTAAATCCAAATCCAACTGGTGACATACACATTAAAGACGTAAAGATTAAATAATTTATTACAAATTTCTTTTTAAGCTCTAAGCGGAGAGCTGCCTCGTAGCCACTACGGCGCGAGTCAGCTCTTTTTAAAATACGAAGGCACTTATTTGTCAGACAATTGACAAATAGAAGGAGGAGTTTTATGTGATTAATTATATTTTGAAAAGGCTGATGTATATACTTCTCGCGCTTTTCGTCATCGTAACGGCAACGTTTTTCCTATTGCGTCTTGCTCCTGGTAACCCATTTGCATCTGAACGTAATTTCCCTCCTCAAATAGAGGAAAAGTTAAACGAAACGTATGGATTAAATAACCCTTGGTATATTCAGTACAAAGATTATTTAATCGATGCGGCCACTTTTAATTTCGGTGAATCTATGAAATATAAAGCGCGTTCTACTAATGATATGATTGCAGAAGGCTTCCCTGTTTCTTTAACGTTAGGAATTGAAGCAATGCTGCTAGCGATTGGGTTTGGTGTATTAATCGGTGTTATTGCTGCGCTTTATCATAATAGGTGGCCAGATTATTTGGCAACGACCATTGCGGTGCTCGGAATTTCCGTTCCATCCTTTATATTAGCTGGACTCATGCAGTATTTCATTGCATATAAACTTCAGTTATTCCCGATTAGTGGATGGAAAGGCTTTAGTTATAGTATATTACCAGCCTTAGCTATTGCATTTACCCATATGGGCTTTATAGCTAAACTGACACGTTCAAGTATGCTTGAACAAAACAATAGTGATTATGTGAAAATGGCTCGTGCGAAAGGTTTAGGCAAATGGACAGTCGTCTTCCGCCATACTTTACGTAACGCCCTTTTACCAGTCGTTACTTATTTAGGTCCATTAACAGCTGGTGTTGTTACAGGAAGCTTCATTGTAGAGCAAATTTTTGCGGTTCCTGGTTTAGGTAAACACTTTGTTCAAAGTATTACGAATCGTGACTATACAGTAGTTATGGGAACAACGGTGTTCTTCGCAATCATTCTTTTATTTGCGGTATTCATCGTAGATATTTTATATAGCGTAATTGATCCGCGAATTAGACTGAAAGGAGCGAAAAAGTAATGACACAGCAACAAATCGAAAAAGATAAATTTAAAATCGTTGGTGGCAACCATGAAGCAACTGAAAAATTAGCTGATAAATCTGTCTCCTTTTGGAAGGAAGTATTTATTCGTTTTTCCCATAATAAAATGGCGATTTTCGGTTTAATCGCTTTATTAGGTATTATTTTAATGGCTACCTTTGTGCCAATGTTTTCACAATACCACTATAGTGAGCAATTAGGTTCTTATAATACTCCACCATCGGCAGAATTTTGGTTTGGTACAGATGATTTAGGCCGAGACATTTTCGTTCGAGTATGGGCTGGCGCTCGTATTTCTTTATTCATCGGTTTTGCTGCGGCCATTATTGATTTGATCATTGGCGTTTTATGGGGAAGTATTTCTGGCTTAGCAGGCGGTCGTGTTGACAATATAATGATGCGTATTGCCGATGTTTTAACAGCTGTTCCTTACCTTTTAGTTGTAATCGTACTTTTAGTAGTATTAAAACCAGGTATTATACCAATGATTATCGCATTATCCATTACAGGTTGGATTAATATGGCCCGTATTGTACGTGGTGAAGTATTATCAATTAAAAATCAAGAATATGTTTTGGCTGCACGTACTTTAGGTGCACGTACAGGACATTTAATTTTAAAACACTTAGTGCCAAATGCACTTGGAGCGATTTTAGTAACAATGACATTAACAGTGCCATCTGCTATTTTCACAGAATCTTTCCTTAGTTATCTAGGACTTGGGGTCCCTGCTCCACAAGCCTCTTGGGGAACAATGGCTTCTGAAGGTAATGGTGCAATTGCAAACGCTCCTTGGCGTTTAATATTCCCTGCATTATTCATTTCACTAACAATCTTTGCGTTTAACGCAGTTGGTGATGGCTTACGTGATGCATTAGATCCAAAACTACGTAAATAAGGAGGTGGCCGAAAATGAGTAAACCAATTTTAGAAGTAAAAGATTTAAAAATAAACTTTAAAACGTACGCAGGACTTGTTCATGCTGTTCGTGGTGTAAACTTTGACTTAAAAGAAGGTGAAACACTAGCAATCGTTGGTGAATCCGGTTCTGGTAAGAGTGTTACGAGTAACGCATTGATGAAACTAATTCCACAGCCACCTGGTATTTATGAGTCAGGACAAATTTTATTTAACGGTCGTGATTTAGTTCCTTTAAGTGATAAAGAAATGTCAAAAGTACGCGGAAATGAAATTGCAATGATTTTCCAAGATCCAATGACAAGCTTAAACCCGACGATGAAGGTCGGACGTCAAATAACTGAAGTTATTTTACAACATAAAAAAGTATCAAGAGCTGATGCTAAAAAACGTGCAATCGAACTTTTAACGCAGGTAGGTATCCCCTTCCCTGAAAAACGTTATACCCAATATCCGCATGAATTTTCAGGCGGTATGCGCCAACGTGTTGTAATTGCCATCGCACTTGCAGCTGATCCAAAGCTTCTAATTGCCGATGAACCAACAACAGCATTAGACGTTACAATTCAAGCGCAAATTTTAGAGCTAATGAAAGAAATCCAAAAAAATTCGAAAACATCTATCATTTTCATTACTCACGATTTAGGTGTAGTTGCAAACATTGCCGACCGAGTTGCAGTTATGTATGCAGGTCAAATCGTCGAATATGGTACTGTTAATGATATTTTCTATAATCCTAAGCATCCGTATACATGGGGTCTGCTTGGTTCAATGCCAGACTTAGATAACGATAATGATGAGCTACTACGCACGATTCCTGGTTCACCACCAGATCTTACTAACCCTCCAAAG
The DNA here is from genome assembly GCF_042674095.1 of Lysinibacillus sp. NPDC056959. Classification (NCBI taxonomy): domain Bacteria; kingdom Bacillati; phylum Bacillota; class Bacilli; order Caryophanales; family Bacillaceae; genus Lysinibacillus; species Lysinibacillus sp. NPDC056959. The sequence continues at coordinate 191,590 of NZ_JBHURE010000001.1, forward strand.
GGCGATGCGTTTGCCGCTCGTAACGAATTTGCAATGGCTATTGACTATGAGCAAGAACCACCGATGTTCCAAGTAAGTGAAACGCACTTTGCAAAAACTTGGTTGATGCATCCTGACGCACCAAAAATCCCGCTTCCTGATGCGGTTGCTAAACGTATTGAAGGATATTTAGCAAAGGAGGCACAATCAAATGACTAAATCGAGCACAAAAAAAATTCTTGAAATTAAAAATTTAAAGCAGCATTTCGGTTCAGCAGGTAACCCTATTAAAGCTGTCGATGGTATTAGCTTCGATGTATATGAAGGTGAGACACTTGGTCTTGTTGGAGAATCCGGCTGTGGTAAATCGACAACTGGTCGTTCCATTATACGCCTGTACGACATTACAGATGGTGAAATTATTTTCGATGGTGAGAACGTCCAAGGGAAAAAATCTAAAAATGATTTAAAGAAATTTAATCGTGAAATGCAAATGATTTTCCAAGATCCATACGCTTCATTAAATCCGCGTATGACAGCTGGAGAAATTATTAGTGAAGGCTTTACGATTCACGGTCTTTACAAAGATAAAAAAGAGCGTCGTGAAAAAGTTAATCAGCTGTTAGAGGCTGTTGGCTTAAACAAAGAGCACGCAAACCGTTATGCACACGAATTCTCTGGCGGCCAACGTCAACGTATTGGAATTGCTCGTGCGCTCAGCTTAGATCCAAAGTTTATTATCGCCGATGAACCGATATCAGCACTTGACGTATCTATTCAAGCGCAAGTTGTTAACTTATTAAAGCAACTACAAAAAGAACGTGGTCTAACATATCTTTTCATTGCCCATGACTTATCGATGGTTAAGTATATCAGCGACCGTATCGCTGTTATGTACCGCGGTAAAATTATGGAAATCGGTAAAGCAGATGATATTTACACTCACCCTGTTCATCCGTATACAAAATCATTATTATCAGCAATTCCACTTCCTGACCCAATGTCAGAAAAACGCCGTCAACGTATTCCGTACAAGCATACGGAAGTTGACAATAGCGCATCTTACCATGAAGTAGGCGAGCAGCATTACGTTTATGGTACTGCCGATCTTGTGAAAACTTGGGTTGCTAGTCGATAATAACCTTAACTCCTATCAACAGTTAGCACACTGTGATGGGAGTTTTTTTGTTGCTTCAATATCCTATCAATACTAGTATGTTATAAATCCTTTAGCTTACTATAAAGCTTGGACATATACCTTCTAAATCTATTATGAAATTCATTGTTCTTTTCAGCCATCTACCACACTTATAATTCAGAAATATTCCAATTTACATATATTTTAGCAAAAAACAGTCCAAAATTACTATTAATATACTATAATGTAGTTACCAAACACAAAGGAGAGATTGAACATGAAAAAGAGTATTAAACTTTTCATTTCTACTTTATGTCTTACGGTATTTTTAATTAGTGTTAGTACAGTATCTGCTTCTGCATTCCCAGGTCCATGCCATGGTCCAAAGCCATGTGTTATACGTCCATAAATTCACTTCTTCCATCTTTGTAATTCGAAACTTGTAACTTATAGATACGTATATGTTATGTGTTCACTTTTAATTTCATCCATTGGAATTTTCCAACGGGTGTTTTTTAAATTATTTTACTAAAATGATAACTATTCAGTTATGAAAAACAGTCTTTCTCAGATACAAAGAAAGACTGTTTTTTCAGTAATATGCTTATTTTAATGGAGCATCTGCTGTTAATTCAATAGTTTGAAGTTCTGTTGAATTTGCGTAATCAATATTGTAATTTTTCACGCGTTTGTTGATTGGAACCATCTGCGTACGGAAGTACATTGGCATTGTCGTTGCTGTTTCGCTCATATATTCTTGCCATGTACGGAATGCTTTTGCACGGTGTTCCGGATCCATTGATTTCTCAGAATCAATGTCTTCTAACATTTTTGTTAAATCAGCAGAAACGTAACGACTCATGTTAAACTCTGCCCCCTCACTATATAAACCTGCCGGAGATGGGTTCGTACCTGTTTTCCATGCAGCCATAAACATATCGATTTCTGGATCATCAGCCTGTACTTTATCATAGAAGCTGTTGAATTCAATTAAACGACCAGTAGTTAATTCTACATTTAACCCTACTTCTTTCCAGTTTTGACGATAGTATTCAGCAATCGCTTCATCTGTGTCTGAACCAGACATTGCTGCTAAACGAATCGTGAATTTTTTCCCATCTTTACCTTCTCGGATTCCGTCACCATCTGTATCTTTATACCCTGCTTTATCTAGTAATTCTTTAGCCTTTTCAGGATCATAGTGATAGCCTTCTAACGTGTCATCATAGTAAGATGCAAACACTGGTGGAATTAATGAGTTTGCTCGTACACGTAGACCTTGATAGAATTTTTCTGTAACAGATTCAATATCCATAGCGTAGCCAACCGCTTGACGTAAGTTTACATCATTCATTTTTGACTTCGCATCAAAAATATTCTTACCACTTGCTTTATCTAATTTCCCTACTTTAAACCCGAGATAAGAGTATGACAACTCTGGACGGCTTACAATCGCAATATTTGATAGGTCCTTTATATTGTCAAATTGATTTGTTGGGTAATGATCTGCAATATCATATTTACCAGTTTTCATAGCTTCACCAATTGAACTTGAAGGAACGACTTCGATCACCACTTTATCTAACTTTGGCTTACCTTTAAAGTAATGTTCATTCGCTACAAGCTGAACGGACTCTCCATTTACAATTTTATCAATTTTAAATGCGCCAAGAGTTACAGGATTTTTACGAACTGCATCTGAAGCAATTAGGGCATCTTTAACAGGAATTGACTCTAGCTGATGCTTCGGTGCTGCATAACCCCATAACCCATCCCCAACTGAATAAATAGCTGGTGATACTTTCTTGAACGTAATTTCAATTGATTTTTCGTCGATTTTTTTAATACCCGAAATTGACTTTGCTTTTCCATCATGATATTCTTCTGCACCAATAATATTTTTGAAGTCGTCATTATAACGTACTCCATCGTAATCAGGATGACCAATAATTTCGTATGGGAAAATTAAGTCTTCAGCTGTCAAAGGTTTACCATCAGACCACTTTACGTCGCCTTGAATAGTAATCTTCGCCTTCTTATTGTCCTTATCAACTTCTAATTTTGCAATACCTGTATCTTTTACTCGGAAATCCCCATCCAATTCAAAAATTTCATTTTTTGCATAATCCAAGATTGAACTATCGTAAGCATCATCAGATAACTCTGGAATGAAAACTCCTTTAAAAGGAGTGTCCGTTACAAGCGCCACTTTTAACGTACCACCTTTAATAGGGTCACCTTCATTTGTTACTTCCATTGGAAATGAAGCTGTATCTTCTTTATTAGGTTCTGTTTGTGTCGGTTTGTCTTTGCCATTATCCGTTTTAGTTGCCTCTTTACCATCGTTATTGCAGGCTGCTAAAACAAACATCACTGTAAAGATAACAGATAGTAATAACCAATTTTTTTTCATAGTATATCCTCCCCTTTATCCAATTCTTTGTTTTGCGTCAGCTGCACGACGAAGTGCTTGACCGACGTAATTTATACCAAGCATCAAGATTAGAATTAATATTGATGCGGGCAACCATACCCACCATTTTTCTGATAAAACGATTGGATTTCTCGCATAGTTTACAAGAGTACCCAAACTCGGAGTCGATGGCGGCAAACCAAACCCTAAGAAGGACAATCCTGTTTCGATCCCGACGTTACCAGCAAAGTTCAACGTTAATTCAACGATTAAAATAGAACTTAAATTTGGTAAAATACCTTTAAACATAATAGCGAAATCACTTGTCCCCATTGTTTTAGAAGCATTTACATAATCTCTTCGCCCCTCCGATAGTGCTTTACTTCGGACTAAACGTGCGGTACTCATCCATTGAAATAAACTTATGATTAAAATCAATTCAAAAACACCATATTTCGGAATTATGGTAACAAAAACAATGATGACCATCAGATTAGGTAATGTCATAAAGAATTCAGTGATTCGCATAAACAAATTATCAATAAATCCACCGTAATACCCCATGATAATACCCAGACCTATTCCTGCGACACTAGTAATGATCGTAATTGCAAATGCTATTAAAATAGAATTTTTTGCACCTATTACTAGCTGCCCTAGCATATCACGACCTGCTTCATCTGTTCCTAGTGTATAACCATTTACACCAGGTTCAGTGTAGCGCTCTAACAGTTTAATCTTTAAAATTTCTTCTTGATTTAAAAACATGGCAGCGACTAAAAATGCAATGATTAGAAAAGTTATCCCGAAAAAGGATATCATTGCTAATTTATCTTTTTTAAACTCTCGTAAAACGACTTGTATCCCCGTCGGTGGAGAGTTATCAAACTTGACTGTTTCATTATTGTGTTGTTCCATTTGAATTCACCTCTCCTTAAACATTATTTTAGTCGTTAGTCTATGCGGATACGTGGATCAACAATGCTCATAATAATATCAGACAATAGACTACCTAATAATGTTAAGAAGCCATAAAGCATAACTAGTGCCGTAATAACACTATAATCTCGACTCATGATTGAATTGATAAACAACTGACCCATTCCTGGGAAACCAAAAATTGTTTCAATGAAAATAGAGCCACCTAATAAACCTGTAATTGTAAACCCTAAAAAGGCTGCGATTGGTAGTAAGGAATTACGGAAAATATGTCTAGTGTAGACTTTTCGCATTGGGATACCTTTGCTTCGAGCCGTTTTCACATAATCCTGTGTTTTTGCATCTATTATTTCTGAGCGTAAATATTGAATAATGGCTGTTGTACCCAAAATAGCATACGTAATAGCAGGTAAAAGTATATGATAGATTTTACTCCAATAATAAGCCATTGTACCCGGTTCAAGTCCCACATCCACAGTTCCGCTAGTCGGGAACCACATGAGTCTATATCCGAAAATAAATACGAAAATGAGCGATAATACGAATGTTGGTATTGCATAACTTATAAAACTATATAGGGTGATAGATTTATCTAAAAATGATTCTTGGTAGCGACCTGCCAACACCCCTAATGGAATCGCAATCAAATATACAAAAATTGCACTTAGTAATGAAAGCCAGAATGTATTTAATCCGCGCTCACCAATAAGTGTGGAAACTGCAATTTTATATGTATAGCTTTTTCCGAAATCACCTTGAAAAGCGTTTGCGATCCAGTGGTAATATTGAACATACCAAGGGTCATAGAAACCTGCTTGTTGACGAAGCTCCTCAAGCCTTGAAGGGTCTGTCTCTGGTGTAATAAGCCCCGTAAATGGATCTCCTGGCATTTGTTTTGCCAATATGAAGATAAAAAGACTTAATACAAACATCTGAGGAATCATCAATAACGCACGTCTAACAATTGTTTTCCACATCTTATATACCCCCCCGTTCAATGTCAGACATCGCCACTTTATGCGTATCCGAAATAGATTTTAATGGGTATACTTTGCCATGCTCATCATAATATTTATGCTGTTCCTGTTGATAATTGGCCTCGACATTTTGACGTATTATTTTACGCTCTAAACGTGTTTCGGGCTCAATATTAGGAATAGCTGATAACAGGCGCTTTGTATAAATATGTTGTGGACTCGTGTATATATCCTTTCGAGTGCCTGTTTCCACAAAGCGTCCTTTGTACATGATAGCTATGTGATCACACATATGCTTCACGACACCTAGGTCATGCGAAATAAATAAATAACTAAGTCCAAATTCACTCTGAATGTCTTTCATAAAATTCAGTACTTGAGCTTGTACAGATAAATCTAGTGCAGATACTGGTTCATCAGCAATAATCATTTTCGGATTACAAGCAACCGCACGAGCGATTCCAAGACGTTGCTTTTGACCACCTGAAAATTCATGTGGGTACTTTAACAATACATCTTCAGACATTCCTACTATCGCTAGTAGCTCTTTAATGCGCTTACGTTCCTCTTGATCACTAAGCCTCATAAAATTTCGAATAGGCTCTGCTAAAATTTCTAATACACGCTTTCGAGGATTCATACTCGAATGAGAATCTTGGAAAATCATTTGAATATCTTTGTTATAAGCTGAATTACGGTTTCTGCGCTTGTTTGTAACATTCTCACCTTCATAAAAAATTTGACCCGACGTGATTCTTTCTAGACCTATAATGGCCTTACCTGTTGTCGATTTTCCAGAACCTGATTCTCCTACTAAACCGTATGTTTTCCCTTTTTCAAATTCCATAGTGACGCCATCAACCGCATAGACCTTATCGACTACTGTATTAAAAAAGCCCCCTCGAATTGGGTAATGAACATTTAAATCACTAATCTGCATAAAGCTCATACAGTCCCGCCTCCTTCTCCACCCTCTAATTGAAAGTGTTTCCAGCAGGTACATCTAACAAAATGCCCTGGTGCAATTTCATGTAATTGTGGTTTGCTTTCGTGTGCAGATGCATCAATCCATGGTATTCGTGCTGAAAATCGGCAACCTTCCCGTGGTAAATTGACCAGCGATGGCACCATACCTTGAATCACTTCAAGTCTTTCATTTTCACTATGTGTTTGTGGAATAGAATTCAATAACGAACGAGTATAAGGATGTTTAGCGTTCGTAAATAATTCTTGAACAGGTGCTTCTTCTACTACTTCACCTGCATACATTACTGCAACTCGATCAGCCATTTCTGCCACGACGCCTAAATCATGCGTAATTAAGATAATACCTGTTTCGGTTTCTGACTGTAATGCTTTTAGTAAATCAAGTATTTGAGCTTGGATCGTTACATCTAATGCTGTTGTTGGTTCATCGGCAATTAAAATAGATGGTTTACACGACAATGCGATGGCAATCATGACACGCTGCCTCATTCCCCCGGATAATTGATGAGGGAATTGCTTTGCTACACGCTCTGGTTTAGCAATGCCTACTTGATTCAATAATTCTAATACTCTCTCCTCACGCTGTTGCTTTGAGAGTTTTGTATGGTACATTAACCCCTCTGCAATTTGTTCTCCAATCCGCATTAAAGGATTAAGGGCTGAAAGGGGATCTTGAAAAATAAAACCAATATCATTACCACGTAAACTATTAAATTGTTCGTCATTCAGATTCGTTAAATTTTGATTGTTATAAAGGATCTCACCCTTAACTTTTGTATTAACAGGATTGTACAAGCCTACAACAGTAGTTGCTAATGTACTTTTACCACAACCCGATTCCCCAACGATTGCTAATACTTCATTCCTTTTAAGCGAAAGTGAGACATCATCTACAGCAGCGTGGTAAGTTTCTTTAATACGGAAACCTGTAGTGAGATTTCTAATTGTTAATAGGTCATTTGCTGTATTCAAACAATCTCCCCCTCCTATATTCAATATTCTGAAAAATGTTTTTGCTTCGCTATGAAATTTATTTCAGAATTATATTTTATTGAAAGACTCATTTACACCTCCAATAATGTTTAGTTAACAAATTTACCATTTTTTACTTTTTCAAACACACAATACCATAATTGAATTGTCTGAAAATTAACTGTGATATTATTTTATCTGGAAATAATACATTAAATCAAGTGTATTTTTCTAAATATTACAAAGATACAAACAAATCAACTCCATACATCTTTACAAAATAATTTTATAAACTTAACTTTTTCTTTACTTAATTGTTTGCCCTTTTTTTAACCTTATACCTACCCCCTTCTATTTTTGTTATTTAAATATAATATTTTCAGATTAATCCTGTTTACTTTATTACTAAAATATCAGTAAATCCATAGATTAGATTTAACATAACAGGTAATAATTATAATTTTTATATAAATAAGTATATGTAATTTCTAACTATTTGTTTTTTACAAATAGTTTTCTCGTTTAAAGTGTTAAAAATCAAACAACCATTTCAATATATTAAAAAAGCTTTTTTTTGTATTTCTTTTTACCTAACCATTTACGTACATCTTGATTATATCCTTATCTAAAAATAATTAGCTTATTAAATAGTATATGTAGTAATAAAGGTAATATATTCTAAAAACTTTAAATAAAAGACTATTATAATAGATTAATTTATATAAGAGTATTTTACTGGTAATAGTATAGATACTGAACAAATCAATGAGGAAACGTTTGCAATTTACGAGGTTGATTTTCACATTACTACCAACATCGTTGCGTAGAAATGTCTATATTGTAAATAAAAAGAAAACATTTTATCATAAAGCTAATAAAGTACAACTTTCTCTTGATTATATGTAAGAAAGAATAGGTGAGATGTATACATATGAAAAATCGCGTTGTCCAATTGTTATTTGTATTTACAATAGCAGCAATTATGCTCATATTCTTAAATAAGTCCATCATTTCCTTATATACCTTAATCGGCATACTATGGCCTATCACACTTATTGGGATTGCCTTCATTATTTTTATTGAAAATCGTTCCCCGCAAAGTACATTGGCTTGGTTTTTAGTATTAACCATCCTCCCTGTTATCGGTTTACTTCTGTACTTACTATTCGGAAGAAGTCGCTGGAGAAGAAAGAAACATTTATCTCGTTCAGAAGAAAAAAGAAAGTTATTCCGTGAACTTTTAGCAGGAAGAAGTTTTAATTTAGATCCTTCTTGCCCTTTAAATGAACGATCCACCAATTTAGCACAAGTTATCCAAAAATTTGGCGGCGGTCCTCTTGCTAATGATACAGCAACAAAACTCTTAACGAACGGAGATGAAACATTTACTGAAATCCTACAAGCAATTGAAAATGCTACACATCATATTCATATTCAATACTATATTTATCGATCAGATGAAATCGGTAAAACAATCCGAGATGCCTTAATAAGAAAAGCAAAATCTGGCGTGATCGTACGCTTTCTTTACGATGGACTTGGAAGTAGTAAATTACGTAGGAGTTTCTTACAACCAATGAAAGAAGCAGGAATTGAAGTAGTCGAGTTTGATTCTATTCTTTCACCTTGGCTATTAGAAACCGTCAATTATCGTAACCACCGTAAAATTGTTATTGTAGATGGGACAATTGGGTTTACAGGTGGACTCAATGTCGGGGATGAATATCTTGGTCGTTCGAAAAAATTTCCCATTTGGCGTGATAGCCATTTAAAAATCGAAGGAAAAGCATTATATAAACTGCAGGCCATTTTTCTAGAAGATTTTCTCTATGCCACTAGTAGTTTAAATACTGAGTCTTGGAATCAATTTATGGATAGCACATACTTTCCAAGTCAAGGAACTCATCAGGCAGAAGGTGCCGTACAAATCGTTGCAAGTGGACCTAGCTCAGAAGATACAAGTATTCGGAATGCTTTATTGAAAATTATGGGCTCTGCAAAAAAGTCCATTTGGATTGCCACTCCATACTTCATTCCTGATCAGGAAACACTAACATTATTACGTTTGAGTGCACTTTCCGGAGTAGATGTCCGTATTTTATATCCTGGAAAAGGCGATAGCATCATTAGTGATCAAGCATCCCAATCATACTTTACACCACTTTTAAAAGCAGGTGTCTCCATTTACCGCGTTAAAGATGCTTTTATGCATGCTAAGATTGTACTTGTTGATGATGAAGTTGCAACAATTGGTACAGCAAATATGGATATTCGTAGTTTTGAGTTAAATTATGAACTCATTGCAGTCTTATATGAATCTAACACGGTTCTAGATATTAAAAATGATTTTGAACAAGATTTTAAAGAATCTATGGAAATTACATGGGAGTCATTTCAAAAGCGAGGTATTCAAAAACGCATGCTTGAATCTCTTATGCGACTCATTTCTCCGCTACTGTAAATGATTAAATAAAGTGTAGTTCTTGGTCAAAACGAGGGGTTGATTTCCGTTCCGGCTGGGCGCTTTGTTGCTGCCGCTACGTTAGCACTACGCTTTCGCACAGAGCAAAGCTTCTTGGGGGCGTCCAGCCTCCACTCCAATCAACCACTTCACATATCGTGTATCTTATTGCGTGTCATTCTATTTTATTTTAAGAAACCACCTATCTCAAGCACAGCATTAAGAAAGATTCCCTTGACCCTTCAGACTGTAAACAAACTCGGAAAAATATTGAATCTGTAGCCAGTCTTTTTTATAACGCAATAGTTTTTCAACAAATGAAAGGGTGGTATGAATTTTTTCATACCACCCCTTTTTATAATCAATTATGTCTCGGCATAATTGCGTCCCGAATCAGCTTTGTACTTGCACAAAGAATTAAAGCTCGCCTGCTTTTAACTTTCCATGCCAGTCTTTTAAGAATGGAATGTCACCTTCTTGAATAGCACCTGATTCATTTGCTGCTTCAATTAAATAATCGAAATTTGTTAGCGATACATAGTGAATGCCTGCCTTTTCAAATGCTTGCTCAGCACGTGGAAGATTGTATGTGTAGACACATACAACACCTAGTACTTCACAGCCTGCTGCGCGTAAGGCTTCTACTGCTGTGATCGATGAGCCGCCTGTAGAAACGATATCTTCTACTACTACGACTTTTTGACCTGCTACGTATTTTCCTTCGATTTGGTTACCACGGCCATGCTCTTTTGCTTTAGAGCGTACATAAACCATCGGTAAATCTAAAATATCACTTACCCAAGCGGCGTGTGGAATGCCTGCTGTTGCTGTACCTGCTACGATTTCTGTTGGTCCAAAGTTTTCTTTAATAAGAGATGCTAGACCGTTTGCTAATTGCTTACGAATTACAGGGTCAGAAATTGTTAGGCGTGTATCACAGTAGATTGGGGATTTAATGCCTGATGCCCATGTGAATAGTTCTGTTGGATTTAATTCGACTGCGCCTACTTTTAACATAGCGTGTGCGATTTCATTTTGTAATGTCATAGTTATGCCTCCCATAATTCACTTACGATTTTATATGCTGCTACTGGATCTTGTGCACCTGTAACGGCACGTCCAACGACGATCAACGAAGAACCGTCACGTTTTGCGCCGTCTGGTGTTGCAATGCGCTTTTGGTCGTGTGCATCGCCACCTGCTAATCGGATACCAGGTGTCACACGTAAGAAATCTTCACCGCACACTTCAGCAATCGCTTTTGCCTCATGTACAGAGCAGACAACACCATTTAAACCAGCTTGTTTGGTTAAGCTTGCGTAATGTAATACAGATTCCTGTAGAGATAAAGCAATTTTTTGCTCTGCTTGCATTTGCTCTTCTGTTGTAGAAGTCAACTGTGTTACAGCAATTAATGCCGCACGTTCACGTCCTACAGGAGTACCCGCTTCAAGCCCTTCAAGTGCTGCCTCCATCATCGGACGTCCGCCTGCCGCATGAACGTTGACTAAATCTACGCCTAATTTTGCTAGACCTTTCATAGCAGAGCCCACTGTATTAGGAATATCGTGTAGCTTTAAATCAAGGAAAATATCATGACCTAGATCTTTTACTTTTCGGACAATATCTGGCCCTTCCTGCATATATAATTCCATACCAATTTTCACGAAAAGAGGCTCATTAAAATGCTTTAGAAAGTTGACTACTTCTGTTTCTCCAGGGAAATCTAGAGCAAGTATTGGTTTAGTATTCATGAACGATGGCTCCTTCCGATAATTTCTGAAATATGCTCTACTCCTAATTGATCGAGCTTTGCTGGTAGTTCATCAATTATAGTTGGACAAACGAAGTGATCCACAAAGTTTGCTGTCCCAACAGCAACTGCAGATGCGCCGGCCGACATAAAGTCTATAACATCCTGCGCCTCTGTCACGCCACCCATCCCAATTATCGGAATATTGACAGCCTTATACACCTCATAGACCATGCGAATCGCCACTGGCTTTACGGCAGGTCCTGATAAGCCGCCTGTACCATTGGCAATCACTGGCTTACCTGTACGCTCGTCTAGACGCATACCGATTAGTGTATTAATCATTGTAATGCCATCTGCACCACCCGCTTCAACAGCTTGTGCAATTTCTGCGATATTCGTTACGTTAGGAGACAATTTCACGTATACAGGCACTTCTGAAACAGCTTTGACAGCTGCCACTAGCTCACGTGCAGTTGCAGGGTCTGTACCAAATTGAATACCACCACATTTAACGTTCGGACAAGAAATGTTAAGCTCTAATGCATTCACATTAGGTGCAGTAGAAATGCGTTGCGCTACTTCTACGTAGTCAGCTGTCTCCGTACCCGCAACATTTGCAATAATTGGCACATCATACGCTTCTAGAAACTTTAATTCTTCATTCATTACTTTTTCGATGCCGGGATTTTGCAAACCAATTGCATTCAACATCCCTGCTGCTGTTTCTGCTACGCGAGGAGTTGGATTGCCGGGACGTGTTTCCACAGTCGTAGCTTTAATCATAATAGCGCCAAGCTTTGATAAATCATAAAGCTGCGCATATTCACGTCCAAAGCCAAAGCAACCGGAAGCTGGCATTATTGGATTTTTTAAATCTAAACCTGGTAATTGAATGTTTAAACGACTCATAATGCCACCGTACCTTTCGGGAAAACTGGACCGTCAGAGCATACTTTGACATAGTCTTTTGCTACTTGATCTGTTGTTTTACATACGCATGCAAAACAAGCACCGATACCGCAGCCCATACGCTCTTCAAATGATAAATAACCTTCTTTTTCTGGATAGAAGCCTTCAAGTGCTTTTAACATCGGTAGAGGACCGCAAGAATAAAAGACATCGAACTCCGGTACTCGAGACTCTAAAACATTTGTCACAAAGCCCTTTGTTCCTTTAGAGCCGTCAACCGTTACATAATGCGTTTCTCCAAGGGCACTGAATTCTTCCTCGTAGAAGCATACATCTTCCGTTTGAAAGCCAAGGACATGAATTGTTTTTACACCACGTGCGTTCAATTGCTTGGAAAGCTCGTGTAATGGAGGTACTCCGATTCCTCCACCAACTAGTAGGGCTGTGCCTCCCTCTTTTACTGCTTCTACCGGGAACCCATTACCGATCGGACCAAGGACATTGACAAGATGCCCTTCACGATTTGTCGCTAACACTTTAGTTCCGCGACCTTCCGCGCGATAAATCATTGTAAATTCGTTGTTGTCTTTATCTATGTTTGCAATACTAATTGGTCGACGTAAAAGCGGCTCCATTGAATCTGACACCTTTACATGGACAAACTGGCCAGGTGTCATATCCTGAACCAGTTCTCCACGAAGTGTCAATTCGAAAATGTTTGTCGCGATTTGCTTTTGAAAGACGACCGTCATTTTCTCTTGACGAATCATATTAATGTACTACCTCCGCTTTTGGCATTTGTTCTGCTGTGAATGTCATTGATTCTATAACTCGAACCATCGCTTCCGCTGTATCTAATGAAGTTAAGCAAGGTACGCCGTTTTCTACAGACTCGCGGCGAATTCGGAAGCCATCACGTGCCGGCTGCTTGCCTTTTGTTAAAGTGTTGACAACAAGCTGTGCCTCACCGTTTTGAATTAAATCGATTAACGTTTCACCTTTTGCACCGATTTTGCCAACTACATCTGTGCGTACGCCTGCATCTTCAAACGCTTGAGCTGTACCTTCAGTTGCGACAATACGATAGCCTACTGTTGAGAAGCGTTTTGCAAGTGCAATTGCTTCTTCTTTATCTTTATCGGATACAGTGAACAATACTGTTCCTTCTGTGCGAATTTCCATACCTGCTGCAACTAAGCCTTTGTAAAGTGCTTTTTCTAATGTTGCATCTTTACCCATTACTTCACCTGTTGATTTCATTTCAGGCCCTAGTGTAATGTCAACACGGCGTAATTTAGCGAATGAGAATACTGGTACTTTTACGAAGACACCATTTTGCTCTGCCGCTAAGCCTGTTGGATAGCCTTGTTCTACGATTGATTTCCCAAGAATCGCTTTCGTTGCAATATTCGCCATTGGAATGTTTGTAATTTTACTTAAGAACGGTACTGTACGAGATGAGCGAGGGTTCACCTCGATGACAAATACTTCGCCCTGTGAAATTACATATTGAATGTTCATTAAGCCTATGATGCCAAGACCTTTTGCAAGGCGAGTTGTATAATCCACTAGTGTATCTTTTTGCGCTTGTGTTAATTTTTGTGGAGGGTATACAGAGATCGAGTCACCAGAGTGAACCCCTGCACGCTCGATATGCTCCATAATACCTGGAATTAATACATTTTCACCGTCACAAATGGCATCTACTTCGATTTCTTGACCCGTTAAGTAGCGGTCTACTAATACTGGATGATCTGGAGATGCTTCTACCGCGTTCTCCATATAATGTTTTAATTCCTCTTGGTTGTAGACAATTTCCATCGCACGACCACCTAGCACGTATGAAGGACGAACTAGTACTGGGAAGCCTAGACGTTCACTAATCGCAAGTGCTTCTTCCGTAGATACAGCTGTTTGACCTAGTGGCTGTGGAATGTTCAAGTCGTGTAATGCTTGCTCGAATTTGTCTCGGTTTTCTGCACGGTCGATATCTTCAAGTGTTGTACCTAGAATTTTCACGCCATTGGCAACTAATTTATCAGCTAGATTAATAGCTGTTTGACCACCGAATTGTACAACTACACCGATTGGTTGCTCAAGGTCGATAATATGCATAACATCTTCGATTGTTAATGGCTCAAAGTATAATTTATCTGAAACTGAGAAGTCAGTTGATACTGTCTCTGGATTCGAGTTAATAATAATTGCTTCGTAGCCTGCTTCTTGAATTGCCCATACTGAGTGTACTGTTGCGTAGTCGAACTCCACCCCTTGACCAATGCGGATTGGACCAGAGCCAAGTACCACAACTGACGGCTTGTCGGATTTAATCGATTCATTTTCATCTTCATATGTGCCATAGAAGTATGGTGTTTCAGATTCAAACTCCGCTGCACAAGTATCAACCATTTTGTATACCGGAATAATGCCATTTTCTTTACGGTATGCATAAACCTCTTCTGGTATTGTTTCCCAAAGCTCAGCAATTTTCTTATCTGCAAAGCCTAAACGTTTTGCTGTACGTAACACATCTTTATCGTTTTTATTGTCAGCAAGTGTTTGCTCCATATCTACGATGTTTTTAAATTTATTTAAGAAGAATAGGTCAATGGCAGACCATTCATGGATTTGCTCAATTGTTACACCGCGACGAAGTGCTTCACCGATGAAGAATAGACGCTCATCACCTGCTTTGCGGATACGTTTTTCAATCCAAGAATCCGTATTTTCTTCTGCGTGTTTCAGCTCTAAGTGAACTTGGCCTGTTTCAAGAGAGCGGACTGCTTTTAGCATAGCTTCTTCAAATGTACGACCAAGTGCCATTACTTCACCAGTCGCCTTCATTTGTGTACCAAGATTACGCTTTGCTGATTCGAATTTATCGAATGGCCAGCGTGGAATTTTCGCAACGATGTAGTCTAGAGCTGGCTCGAAGCAAGCATACGTAGAACCTGTTACAGGGTTTTTGATTTCATCTAATGTTAAACCAACTGCGATTTTTGCTGCTAGCTTAGCAATTGGGTAACCTGTTGCTTTTGACGCTAATGCTGATGAACGCGATACACGAGGGTTTACTTCGATCACATAGTAATTGAAGCTATATGGATCAAGTGCTAACTGTACGTTACAGCCACCTTCGATTTTCAGTGCACGGATAATATCTAAAGAGATATTACGTAGCATTTGGTTTTCACGATCTGAAAGTGTTTGTGTAGGTGCTACTACAATTGAGTCACCTGTATGAATCCCAACTGGGTCAACGTTTTCCATGTTACATACAACGATGGCGTTGTCAGCAGCATCACGCATTACTTCATATTCGATTTCTTTATAACCAGCAATCGATTTTTCTAGTAAACATTGTGTTACTGGGGAATATTTTAGACCAGATGTAACGATTTCCTCTAGATCTTGGTCGTTGTAGCAAATACCGCCGCCTGTACCACCAAGTGTGAAGGCAGGACGAACAATTACTGGGTAACCAATTTTCGCTACAAAGTTTTTAGCTTCGTCTAAGTTATGGATAATATCTGATTCAGGTACTGGAGCACCTAGCTCATACATTAAATTACGGAAAAGATCGCGGTCTTCCGCTTTATGGATAGCTTCTAATTTTGTACCAAGAATTTCAATATTAAGCTCATCTAAAATTCCTGATTTATCTAATTCAATGGCCATATTTAAACCAGTTTGACCACCAAGTGTTGGTAGGATGGCATCTGGACGCTCTTTACGTAAAATTCGTGATACAAACTCAAGTGTAATTGGCTCAATATATACTTTGTCTGCAATTTCTGTATCTGTCATAATTGTCGCAGGGTTTGAGTTTATTAAGATAACGCGATAGCCTTCTTCTTTTAATGAAAGACAAGCTTGTGTTCCTGCGTAGTCAAATTCTGCTGCTTGTCCGATTACGATCGGGCCTGATCCGATTACTAAAATAGTTTCAATATCTGTACGTTTAGGCATGTTGTTTCCCCTTCCCTGCTTCTACTTCCATCATTTCGATAAATTCATCAAATAGGTGATTTGAATCCTCTGGACCTGGTGATGCTTCTGGGTGATATTGCACTGTGAAGACTGGATATTTCTTGTGACGTACACCTTCACAAGTACCATCATTTAATGCGATATGTGTTAATTCTAAATCTGTATCTTTTAATGAATCGATGTCGATTGCATAGCCATGATTTTGAGATGTTAAATCAGTACGGCCAGTGCGTAAATCTTTTACTGGGTGGTTACCACCACGGTGACCGAATGGTAATTTAAAGCTTCGTGCACCACATGCTAGCGAGAAGATTTGGTGGCCTAAGCAAATACCGAACATTGGCACTTTTCCAATTAAATTGCGTACTGTCTCAATACCCTCTTGCACATCTTCAGGGTTACCTGGGCCATTCGAAAGCATGATACCATCTGGATGCCACGCTAAAATTTCTGCTGCTGAAGTATTGTAAGGGACAACTAGCACATCACAATCACGTTTATTTAACTCACGAAGAATACCATGTTTCATACCAAAGTCTATTAATACTACGCGTTTGCCACGACCTGGTGATGGGTATGCTGCTTTCGGTGATACTTCATGTACATGGTTTGTAATCGCTGGTGTTGCCTGTAATTTTGCCACGACTTCATCTACATTCACTTCTTCATCAGCTGCTGTTAAAATAGCTTTTACTGAACCTTTACTGCGAATAATGCGTGTTAATTTTCGTGTATCGATTCCTTCAATCCCTGGGATATCCTTGGATGTTAAGTACTCATCTACTGTTAAGTCACAGCGGAAGTTTGAAGGTGTTTTTGCTAATTCACGGACTACAAATCCACGAATAGCTGGTGAGATTGATTCAAAATCATCACGGTTAATACCGTAATTACCGATTAAAGGGTAAGTTAACGTTACAATTTGTCCGTAGAATGAAGGATCTGAAATTGTTTCCTGATAACCTGTCATCCCTGTTGTGAATACAACCTCACCTTGTGAAGCGCGCTCACTACCGAACGCTGTACCTGTAAATACTGTGCCATCTTCTAAAATAAGTAAACGTTTTTTCATTACTCTGCCTCCTGGTATACGATATTGCCTTCAAAAATTGTAAGGACTGGCCATCCTTTTGCAGTCCAACCATTGAATGGTGTATTGCGTCCTTTTGATACAAAGCCTTCTGCATCAATTGTTTGCTCTTTATTTAAATCTATTAAAATCATATCTGCTGAAGCTCCAACTTCTAATGTGCCATATGGTAGATCAAAAATTTGAGCTGCCTTTACAGACATCCAGTCAATCAACTGTTTTAACGTCCATTTCCCGGTTTCTACAAACTGCGTGTAAAGCAGTGGGAATGCTGTTTCGAAGCCTACAATGCCAAATGGTGCACCAACCATACCACAGCATTTTTCTTCTACTGTATGTGGAGCATGGTCTGTAGCGATACAATCGATCGTGCCGTCTAACAGCGCTGCGTGAAGTGAGTCTTTATCATCTATTCCACGTAACGGAGGATTCATTTTCCAGTTTGCATCATCCGATGGAATATCCATTTCTTCAAGTAATAAATGGTGTGGGCAAACTTCTGCTGTGACACGAATTCCTGCTGCTTTCGCATCTCGTACTGCACGTACAGATTCCTTCGTTGATACGTGACATACGTGGTAGCGTGCTCCAGCTGCTTCTGCCAGTAGAACATCTCGGGCAATTTGAACGGATTCACAAATCGATGGAATTCCTGGTAAACCAAGCTCTTTATTACGTTTTCCTTCATGCATTACGCCGTCGTAAATTAATGAGTTATCTTCACAGTGTGCGACAACAACCACATCGTGCTGTGCTGCATCCTTCATTTGCTCATACATTGTTGATGCAAGCTGGATCCCAACACCATCATCTGAAAATGCGACAGCTCCATGTGCTTTTAATTCTTCAATATTTGTACGAACCTCACCTGAGATGTCCCTTGTTAATGAGCCGTATGGAAGTACTCGAATAGCTGCACTCTCTTTAATAAGACCGTTAATTAGCTGCATATTTTCTACTGAATCTGGCACTGGTTTTGTATTTGGCATCGCGCAAATTGTTGTGAAGCCGCCTTTTGCTGCTGATGCTGAACCTGTAGCAATTGTTTCTTTATGTTCAAAGCCCGGCTCACGTAAATGTGTGTGAACATCCACAAAGCCTGGTGCAACAACTAAACCATTTCCTTCGATTACTTCTGCGCCTGCTACAGTTACATTTTGACCTATTTCAGTAATTTTGCCGTCTACCATCGCGATATTTACTGTTTGTAGCTCGCCTTGTTCATTTACCATTTGTACATTTTGAAGAACTTTTGTCATGTTACTCTCTCCCCTTTAAAATTGTTTCTACAATAGCCATTCGTGTATAAACACCATTTCGAACTTGCTCGAAAATTCTAGAACGCTCGCATTCTACTAGCTCTGAAGCAATTTCTACATCACGATTGACCGGTGCTGGATGCATGATAATTGCCTTTTCTTTCATTTGTTTCTCACGTTCAACTGTTAAACCGTACTCTTCATGATAGCCCTCTTTTGAGAAGCTTTTATTTACTTTATGACGTTCATGCTGCACACGAAGTAACATAATCACATCGCTTATTTCGATTAAATCATCCCAAGAATGATGCGCTTCGAAACTTCCTTGCCACTCTTCCGGACAAAGGAAATGAACATTTGCCCCTAGTCGTTGTAACGCTAACGCATTCGATTTCGCTACACGGCTATGGCATATATCTCCAGCGATTGTCACATTTAACCCTTCAAAAGAACCAAACTCTTTTTTGATTGTATAAAGATCTAATAGTGATTGAGACGGATGCTGACCAGTGCCGTCACCTCCGTTAATAATTGACACATCGATGCCTTCAAGTAGTTCATTGTAATACGCATCTTCCTTTGCGCGAATGACTACTGCGTCTATACCAATCATTTCTAACGTCTTTACCGTATCGTACAATGTCTCTCCTTTAGCGACGCTCGAAAAGCTACCGTCAAACGGGATAACGGTACAGCCAACTTTGCGCTCTGCCATTTCAAAGCTTGTTTTCGTGCGCGTACTTGGTTCAAAAAATAAATTTGCAACGTTGTATGGGCGAGATAACGATGATGCCTCACCATTCTCAAAAGCTTGCGCACGATCTAGAATGTGGTTAATTTCTTCAATTGTTAAATGTTCCATCGATAATAAGTTATTCATTGTAACCTCCGTAGGGTGTGTTTCATGAACGTTATGAAACGTTTTCTAAAATTAAAGCCCCGTTGATGTCATCAACGAGGCATAAGGAGGCGCGACAAACTACAGCAGGATCCATTCCTACTTTTAGACTGTCTACAACTTCCCTTTTCTTGCCTCTCTGGACAATTCATTAAAAGGTACTTTTATGAATTTTTATTTTGATTGTACGGTATTGGTATATCCGCTTCTTTTTTACCTGGTAGGATGGCATTTAAAAGAACACCGATAATCGCTGCTAATGCCATACCTTCGATACTTAGTGATTCTGAAACAACGAACTTCGCACCACCGATACCGATGACCAAAATAACTGAGGCGATGACCAAGTTACGACTATTACCAAAGTCGATATGGTTATCCACTAACATTCGTAATCCACTTGCTGCAATTATACCGAAGAGTAAGATGGAAACCCCACCAAGTACAGCTGTTGGAATTGTTGCAATAACTGCCATTGCTTTCCCGAAGAATGACAGTAAAATGGCTACGACTGCTGCACCTGCAATGACATACACACTGTAAACTCGAGTGATCGCAAGGACACCGATATTTTCACCGTAAGTTGTTTTCGGCGGACCACCGATTAGTGCACTAATAAATGTACCAAGACCGTCCCCTAATAACGAACGATGTAAGCCTGGCTCTTTAATATAATCTCGATTGACCACTTTACCTAATACTAACTGGTGACCAATATGCTCGGAAATCGTTACGATAACGATTGGTACCATTGTTAGGAGCAGCGTTGTTGTGATTTCAAACTCATAGTGCACACCTGGGATTAAGAAGTCAGGTAGTGCAAAGAAATCAGCTTTCGCAATTGGTGAGTAATCAACTATGTCGATCATCATTGAGTAAACATATCCTACGATTAAGCCAATTAAGATTGGCATTGTGCTTAAAATGCCTTTAAAGGCAATCGTGAAAATAATGGCTGTAAATAAAGTCACTAGCGCTGCTGAGAAGTGTAAAAAGTTATATTTACCATCTACATTCATCGCCATATTAACCGCTGTCCCTGATAGTCCAAGACCAATTACCATAATGACAGGGCCCACCACAATTGGTGGTAAAATTTTCATAATCCATTTATAGCCGCTTTTCCAGATGATAAGGGATACGATGCCATATGTAATCCCTACTGCCATAGCACCAATCATTGCATGACCAGGATTTACACTGGAACCATCTTTATTTAAGCCACCTGCCGCTAGTAAAATCGGCGCAATAAAGGCAAATGATGATCCTAAATAAGCAGGTACTTGAAATTTCGTAATTAATAAGAAGAACAGTGTAGCAATCCCACTCGTTAATAGGGCAATCGCTGGACTAAGACCAACCAACTGAGGAACTAAGATCGTTGACCCAAACATGGCGAACATGTGCTGGAAACTTAATGTCACTAGTTGGATTGGGGTCGGTTTATCTTTAACATCTAATACTGCATTTGACATAATGTTTCCTCACTTTAAGTTAGTCTTCTTTATAAATAATGACGCAATCTTCTCCGTCTACTTCTTGTAAATTTACGACTATACGTTCAGCTCCAGATGTCGGAACATTTTTACCAACATAATCAGCTCTTATTGGTAGCTCTCTATGCCCTCTGTCGATCAGTACTGCGAGTTGAATTTGACCTGGTCTCCCTAGATCCATCACTGCATCTAGCGCTGCGCGTACTGTTCGTCCCGTATAGAGTACATCATCGACTAAAATAATTTTTTGATTGACGACCTCATAATCGATATCGACTTGCTCAACATGTGCCTGTTCATTATCATGCTTTGTCGTTAAATCATCTCGATAGAGAGTGATGTCAAGCTCCCCCGTACGGATTGGTTTGCCTTCAATTTTTTCAATTCGTTCTGCTAGGCGTCTTGCAAGATAGGCACCTCGCGTTTTAATACCAACTAAAATACATTCGTCGATCCCTTTATTGCGTTCAATAATTTCGTGTGCTATGCGCGTTAACGCTCTTGCCATAGATGGGCCATCTAATAACTCATTTTGTGCCATGTAAGTTTCCTCCTCTCTTCTATCTATTATTGGGTCATGTGTCCATAAAAAAACCTCTCGAGGCGAATAGCCTGAGAGGGTTATATACGTGTTTAAATAGCGTGTTTAAAAAATTTGCAGCACAAATTTTTCGCAACACTTTCACATGTACCTTCTCAGCCTCTCTGGACTGCCATTAAAGGTGAATATTTAATTAAGTTGTTCATTCACTTTTGTTAGTATAGACCTTCTTTACCTATACGTCAATGCTTATTTCTTAAATCTAGTAATAATTGTTCATAATCAGCAGGAAGTTGCGCTTCGAACTGCAAATATTCACCTGATGTAGGATGATCGAAGCCTAATACACCCGCGTGTAATACTTGTCCACCAAAGTCGATCGTCTTTTTCGGTCCATATTTTGGGTCACCAACAAGTGGGAATCCAATATAATTCATATGGACACGAATTTGGTGCGTGCGTCCTGTTTCTAAACGACATTCTAGTAATGAATAGTCGCCAAAGCGTTCGATAACTTGGAAGTGGGTTACTGCATGCTTACCTTTGTCGACAACTGCTTGTTTTTGACGATCTTTTTGATCTCGACCAATAGGTGCATCAATTGTTCCTTTATCATGTGCAATATGCCCGTGAACGAGCGCAGTATATTTACGTGTCACTGTTTTTTTAACTAGCTGATTCACTAACGATTCATGAGCTGCATCATTTTTAGCCACCATCAATAATCCTGATGTATCTTTATCAATACGATGCACAATTCCCGGACGCATAATGCCATTGATACCCGATAAATCCTTACAATGGTACATTAAACCATTAACGAGTGTACCCGTCATATGTCCAGGCGCTGGATGGACAACCATGCCCTTTGGTTTATTCACAACAAGGACATCCGCATCTTCATAAACAATATCAAGATCTAAGTTTTCAGCAATGACATCTAATGGCTCCGCTTCAGGTACATCGATTTCTACAACATCCCCTACTTTTACCTTATACTTCGCCTTTACAGTCTCTCCATTTACTTTAATAATACCATCAGTAATCCAATTACCAATTTGTGTACGCGACCACTCTGATTGCACACTCGAAAGCGCCTTATCAATGCGCTCTCCCTTTTGTTGTTCTTCCATTGTATATGATACTTGCGTCATTTTTTCACCTGTTTCTTTCCTTTTTTATCTTCCATTATAATGCCAATCATTAATATTACTACCGCCATTGTTAAAGCTGCATCCGCAATATTAAAGATCGGGAAATCATAATTAATTACTGGAATTAATACACTTACAAAATCGACCACTTCACCTCTAAATATACGGTCAATAAAATTTCCTATAGCTCCGCCTAATAAAAACATTAGGCCAACTTGAAAAATCGGTTTACCTTTAGCCTCTTTATGATAAAAGTATAGAATGGCACAAATAACACCTATCGTGACAATGCTAAATAACCACATTTGGCCTTCTAACATTCCCCATGCTGCTCCTCTATTTCGATGAGACAATATCCCAAACCATGGATCCCATACTGAAATTCGTTCACCAAACTCCATATTTTTCACAATCAGCCACTTTGTCCATTGATCTAAAAGAATCACGAATGCGGCTAATCCATAATATTTATACACAGACACTCCTCCGTTCGCTCAACATCTAACCTATTCTACCATAACAGCCCATCTCAGAATAACTAATATAGCATGAAAATATAGGTCATCACCATATTGCAGGGTTGATTTTTGCTTGGATTTGGGTGTGCTTTCCGTAGTTTCGACTGTTCTTTCCGTCGCTCTGGTAGTTCTATCTGTCGCTTCGGCAGTTTTATCCGTCACTTCGGCTGTTCTATCCGTCGCTTCGACTCTTCTTTCCGTCGCTCTGGTAGTTCTATCCGGCGACCTGTTTTCTTTCCGTCGCTTCGACTGTTTTATCCGTCGCTTCGACTCTTCTTTCCGTCGCTTTTGCTGTTCTTTCCGTCGACCTGTTCTCCTTCCGTCCCTCTGACAGTTCTATCCGTCGCCCGCTCTTTTTTCTGCCGTCAACTTCACTTCAATAAAAAAGCTATCGCCATCACTTCATAAGTAATGGCAATAGCTTATCAATTTTCATTCAAATTATACCGTTTTAAGCCGTTTCAGACTCTTTTGAATGCACACGCTTCATGAAATCATTGACATCAGCCGGTACTTTTCGATCTAATAATGACACAATAATAACGGATAAGAATCCTACAGGCACTGTGATGATGCCTGGGATTTTAAATTGTAAGAAGCTTGGTAATGTTCCTGGAAGAAAAATCATCCACATCGATACACCAAGACCAATGAGTAAACCCGCAATTGCTCCTTTTTCTGTCATTCCTCTCCACCAAATACCTAAAATAAATATTGGTGTAAATGTACTCGCCGCAACAGTAAAGGCAAGTGCCACTAAATGACCAATGGATGCATCCTTAACTAGTAAACCCAATGCTCCATATAAAATACCTAATAAAACGATGGCTACTTTCCCTGCAACTACTCGTTGTTTTTCTGTAATATCCTTTTTCATAACGCTTGCATATAAATCATGGGCTAATGCACCTGAGCTAGTAATAAATAACCCTGATAAATTTGAGAATATGGCCGCGAACGCACCTGCTATGACTAGTCCAAGCAGCCATTTACCTCCTAGTGCAAGTGCTGTTGTAGGAATCACCATATTGTTCCCACCAAGCACTAGATCACGCATGACTTCCTCACTTGCTGTACCCGAGATAAAAATAGAACGACCTACAACTCCTAAATATACTGCTAATAAGAAAAACGTACTGGCAATCCCAATCGCCATCAATGCTGATTTACGAGCCGCCTTCGCACTTGGATTCGTATAGAATCTTAGTAGAATATGTGGCAGACCAATTGTACCTAGCGCTAAACCAATTGTCATACTGATAGTTTGCCAAAATGTTGGGAAATAGAAACCTGTTCCCGTCCAAGCAGCACCATCAAAATTAACATTATTTCCATCTAAGGCATATGGTGATGTTCCTGTAATAGGACCGCTGAATGAATTAATAGCAGCTAAAATCTTATCGTAATGCAAACCACTATACATTGCCGCAATCAACATAACAGCAAACGCTCCAAGGCGAATCCAAAGCTCTAAAGCTTGGTTGATTGTTGTTCCTTTCATACCGCCTATTCCTACATAGAAAACCATTACAATACATGTAAAGATAATGCCGAATTCATATGAAGTCCCAAAAAACATACTTAAAATTTGTGCCGCCCCTAATAATTGTGGCGCTGCATAAAAACCAGAAATCGCTAAAACAACAGCTACCGCTACTAGCCGAGCTCGTCTACTATGAAAACGATAAGCTAAAAAATCGGCAACGGTAAATGCCCCAAATCTTCTTAACGGGCCTGCCACAAAAATAGCTAGCAACGTCAATCCGATGGAGAAGCAAAATGCATAGTAAGCACCGTCATACCCTAATTGGAAAGTCAAACCGGCTATCCCGAGAAATGTAGCAGCACTTAAATAGTCTCCCCCAATTGCCGAACCATTTGTAAACCATCCAAAACTTCTCCCCCCAACAAAGAAATCGGATGCTGTTGCATTTCTTTTCGTTAAATACGTAATGTATACAATTGTCCCCATTAAAGCAATAGTCATTAACATCTTCGGTTCTAATAGAGCTTTCATCATTCTACATATCCCCCTTAGCTAAAACTACTTATTCAGTGTTTCGTATTTCTTAAGGCGCTTCTCGTACAATGTTGTATGCACATACGCAATAATAAAAGCCATTACCATCATCACGACGGTTGTCACGAACCATGTTACTGTCATACCGCCCAAAATTTTCTTGAAAGCAAGCTCTGGAGCAAACCAGTTCATAACCGGAATACTAAAAATTAAAATGAAATAAAATACCGTTAAGCTAAAACCTGTAGTAAACTCATCTTTCATAATTTTGTTAGTAGTTGCATCTAGTGGTGGAAGATCCTTAACATCGATAGTTCCAGCTTCCACATATTCATAATCATGACTCCCTACTTCTGCCATATTTCAGCTCTCCCTTCCTGTTTCAGTAAACAATTGTCTGAAATTTCAAATTATTATTTACTACAATTATTTTATTCTATTTAATCTATAAAATAGTTACAAAATACTGCTGTATTAGTACAAAAAAATGCTATTTTAAGTTAAAATATTTTTATTATTCCCCATTTATAATAGAAGGGTGATGTTAGCATTTTAAATATTGTTTGGTACATTGAAAATTCAAATGAACAACAACAAATGAGCTACTGGCTAGATGAGTTCCTCCCCAATACTTTTATTAATTGCGAAGAACCCAAAACAGAGATTTCCGCTATCATTGTCTATGAAATTAACCGTTTATTTGACTGGGTAAAGATAAACCGGTTAAAAAGAAATTATCCTAATAGTATAATTGTCCCTATTGTTGCAGAACACCTTACCTACTCAACTGGTATAGCCATTGAACTAAACTTGACTGCACTTCTCATAAAACCGTTACAGAAAGCAAAATTTCTACGCATTGTTAAAAAGCTTTATACGTCCTATCAAGCAAAACAAGCAAGTACTCTTACAATGCTTGAGTTATCACAGCAAATTTCCCAAGATCATACTTCGCCATTCCGAGAAGCTTTTTTAAAACGACTTATACGTGGAGAGGTTGAAAGTGAGCAGGAAATAATCCAGTCTTCTTCTTTTTTATCGAGGCATTGTATCCCAAATATCGTGTTTTTAATCCAGGGTTATATAGATGTGAATGAAGATCGACCTTACCCTCATGATGCAAGCAGTGTGATCACCAATGTGTTTCACCAAAACTTTGCTAATAAAGTACCTATATCTTTTTTACATTTTGAACGTTATTTACTGTTGCTTATGCGCATTCCTAATGAATACACATCATTTAAGCATTGGTCGGAGGGGGTAGCTTGTTTACTTAAGGTTATTGAAACGTTAAAAAAAGATTATTGCATCCATCTTTTTATGGGGATTGGTGGCGTTTTTCAGGACGCCATGCAAGTAAAGGAATCCTATAGCCAAGCTCGAAAGGCTCGAAGGAAACCTCCTGTTCATAGTATTCATGTACGGTTTTATGAGGATTTAACAAAGCAAGAACAGCTCCAAAAAGCTATCCAATATATCGAGGAGCACTATGATGAACAACTTGCGATCAGTAACGTTGCCAAATACAGCAATTTTAGTGCTACTCATTTTAGCAGATTGTTTAAAAAGGAGATTGGCCGCAATTTTGTTGATTATGTAGCTTTTACACGTATCATCAAGTCACTACCCTATTTGCGAAAATACGATTACACCATTGAAAAGATCTCCTTCATCTGTGGCTTCAACACACCTAATTATTTCAGCCTTACGTTTAAGAAATATGTCGGTATATCTCCAACTGACTACCGCAATACACAAGAAATATTATTTAAATAGTGCATTCAAATTTTTAAGAAATCACTCCATGACAAAAAAGAATCTGCTAGACCTCAGGTGACAAAATAAAAAACGCAAGCCCCCCCATCATCAAGGAGACTTGCGTTATTAATTACATAGAATGCAGATTCTTAAATTAAGCGTAATACGTTTCTACAACTTCTGCACAACGCGCGCACACTGTTGAATGTGCTTCATTTGAACCGACTGTTTCAGAAATAGACCAGCAACGCTCACATTTTTCACCTGTTGCTTTTTCTACAACGATCGAAGCATGTTCTAAAGCTAATGCATCTGCTGGTGCAGCTTCTATTGATGCTACTTCAAAGGCAGAAACGATTGAAAGCTGTGCAAAATTAATGCTTGCATCATTTAATAATGCTGCCACATCTTCTTTCGCATAAACTGTCACTTTCGCTTCAAGTGATTTACCGATTGTTTTTGCATTACGAGCTTCCTCTAATGCTTTTAAAACATCATCACGGACATCAATAATTTTTACCCATTTTTCGCGTAGACTTTCGAAGTTTTCATGTTCATCTACCTCTGGGAAGTCTGTTAATTGTACAGATACCGCTTCTACAACACCTTGAGCATGTAAGTAAGACCACATTTCGTCACTTGTGTGAGGGATAATAGGTGACATTACTTTCACTAACGTCATTAATGTATCATAAATAACCGTTTGCATTGCACGGCGGTCTTTGTTGTCATGACCTTCGATGTACACAACATCTTTTGCAATATCTAAATAGAAAGAAGATAATTCTACAGCAACAAAGTTATTCACTGCATGATACACAGCCGCGAAATCATAGCGATCATATGCAGCACGAACAGTTTTTAAAACATCTTGTAAGCGCATATAAACGTATTGATCCATTTCACGAAGGTCTGCATATGCTACACGATCTTTCGTCGCATCAAAATCAGCTAAATTTCCGTGTAAGAAACGGAATGTGTTACGGATTTTACGATAAACCTCAGAAACTTGCTTCAACATATCCATTGAGATACGAACGTCTGCTGTATAATCTACTGATGCAACCCATAAACGAAGAATATCTGCTCCGTATTGGTCCATCACTTTTTTCGGGATAATGACATTCCCTAAAGACTTACTCATCTTACGACCTTCACCATCTAGAACGAAACCATGTGTTAATAGTCCCTTATATGGTGCATAGCCATTAATAGCCACAGAAGTAATTAATGATGAGTTAAACCATCCACGGTGTTGGTCAGAACCTTCTAAATATAGATCAGCAGGATACTTCATACCACGTTCTACTAGCACACCTTGGTGAGAAGAACCTGAGTCAAACCAAACGTCCATAATATCGTTTTCTTTTGTAAATTCACCGTTCGGGCTACTAGAGTGTGTGAAGCCTTCAGGTAATAGTTCTTTAGCTGTTTTTTGGAACCAAATATTTGACCCATGTTCACGGAATAAAGCTGAGATATGAGCAATTGTTTCTGGTGTAATAATGGGTTCTCCATTTTCAGCATAGAAAATTGGAATTGGCACGCCCCATGCACGCTGACGTGAAATTACCCAGTCTCCACGGTCACGAATCATATTATAAAGACGAGTTTCACCCCAAGCAGGTGTAAATGCTGTTGATTTTACAGCTCCTAGTAACTCATCACGGAATGCATCAACCGACGCAAACCATTGTGGTGTTGCACGGTAAATAACTGGTTTTTTCGTACGCCAGTCATGTGGATATGAGTGTGTAAAGAAGTTAAGCTTTTCTAAAGCACCTACTTCTTTTAATTTTTCAGTGATTAATTTGTTTGCATCATTATAGAATACACCTTCAAAACCAGGTGCTTCATCTGTATAGCAGCCGCTATTATCAACTGGGCTAAGAATTGGTAGACCATATTGTTTACTAATTTGATAGTCATCTTCACCGTGTCCTGGTGCTGTATGAACACAGCCAGTACCCGCTTCAGCAGTTACGTGCTCTCCAACCATTACAAGAGATTCACGGTCATAGAATGGATGCTGTGCAACAACTCGGTCTAACGCTTCACCTTTAACTTCTTGCACAACTTCATATGCTTCCCATTCAAGTTCGTTAGCAACTTTTTCTAATAATTCTTTTGCAATGATGAATTTTTTATCTGCAACTGCCACAACAACATAAATAAATTCAGGGTTTACAGAAATCCCTAAGTTCGCTGGAATTGTCCAAGGTGTTGTTGTCCAAATGATCATTTTAGCATCTGCTGGAACTACACCTTTAGCATCTTTAAGCGCAAAGCTTACATAAATAGAAGGCGATTTAACATCTTGATATTCAATCTCTGCTTCTGCCAGTGCAGATTCAGATGATGGAGACCAGTAAACTGGTTTTAAACCTTTATAAATATAGCCCTTTTCAGCCATCTTACCGAATACTTCGATTTGACGTGCTTCAAATTCAGGCTTTAATGTAATATATGGATTTTCCCAATCACCACGAACACCTAAACGGCGGAATTGTGTACGTTGGTTGTCAATTTGCTCGTAAGCATACTCTTCACATAATTTACGGAATTCAGCAACAGACATTTCTTTACGCTTTACACCTTTGTTCGTAAGTGCTTGCTCAATTGGTAAACCATGAGTATCCCAACCTGGAATATAGTTTACATGGTAACCATTCATAGAGCGATGACGCGTAATCATATCTTTCAGCACTTTATTTAAAGCGTGACCGATATGGATATCACCATTTGCATATGGAGGTCCATCGTGTAACACATATTCAGGACATCCTTCTGTACGCTCCATCTGCAATTTATTAATGTCCATTTCGTCCCATTTTTCTTGCATCTTCGGTTCATTTGCCGGTAAGTTTCCACGCATTGGGAAATCTGTTTTTGGCATTAATAAAGTATCTTTGTACTCAACCATTTTTCAATTCCTCCTTTATGTTTACAAACAACAAACAAATGCTCATAGGCGCTCATACACTTACGACAGTTATTAGGCTTATCATTATAACGTGTGGTTGATTTCCGTTCCGGCTGGGCGCTACATAGAACCATTTCGGGAAATGCCCTCAAGTTCTAGTTATCGGCAAAATCAACACGTTTTAACAATGGATGTATAAGTTCAAACATAGGATTTAGCCATTTCATACTAATAGAGATGAAGCCAACCGTCATTTGAACATAAAAAAGCCTCTCAATCCCTGAAAGGGACGAGAAGCTTATACTCGCGGTACCACCCTAATTGTAGCACAAAATTGTACTACCACTTAAAGCACATTAACGTCGTGCACTACGAAATAACTTACTACATTCAGTTATTTAGCTCCGAAGTGATGTTCATTGTTATTTGCTTGTTTGGGCTCACACTATCCCCAAATCGCTTAACTACGCCTAACAAATACTGTCTTCGTCTTTGCCTGTTTGCATATGTGTTCAAAATAATTACTATTACCATAGTATATGAAAATCATACAATCACGTCAAGTTTCACTTATTGCTTCACAATGTCTACAATATAGATAGAATCAACTATGCCTCGGCATAATTGTGTCCGGATTCGGCTTTGTGCTTAAGCCTGCGTGAGGGCCGACACGATGTCGGTCATTTCGGTAATGCCACGTTCTTAGACTGATTTCCTCTATTTCAGCAGGTGTTTGGACACCCACTGAAAAAGCAACTTAACTCGCATTCAACACACAACTTATAGAGGTGGAAGATGAATGCTGAAAAAAGTTAAACTTGATCGGCTTCTTGTGCTTCTTCGACAGATACTTGAATTTCAGTAAGGTCAATATCATATTGTAGCAAATGATCCCAGTCATCTGCATTTAGTAAATCAAGCTGTGCCTCTACAAGCATTTTAAAACGATTACGGAATACTTTTGATTGCTTTTTCAGCTCATCAATTTCAATTGTCACTTTACGAGCCTTCGTTAAAGCCTCATTGATAATTCGATCAGCATTTTTTTCTGCTTCTTTTACAATCAGTTTAGCTTCTTTTTGAGAATTTCTTCGTACTTCGTCAGCTGCCTCTTGCGCAACAACAATTGACTTTTGTAACGTTTCCTCTAAAGAATTAAAATGTCTCGCTTGTTCTAAGGAAATCTCCAGTTGTCTGTCTACTTCCTTCTTTTCCCGTAACAAAATCTCATAGTCTTTAATAATTTGATCTAAAAATTCATTTACTTCATCTTCAGCGTAACCTCTGAAGGATTTAGTAAACTCCTTATTATGTATATCAATAGGTGATAACGGCATACGATCCTTCTCTCCTTTACATGTACATTCATACTTTCTATTATACAATTGTTCCAACAACTTAGCAGTAAAAATTAATGAAATTTACTTGATTTTCAGCTTTTTTGGGCCAATCGACCGATTTGTAATCGAATTTTATCTTTTTTTGTACGTCCTTCCGTCATCATAATTTTTATTCGACCACTTCCACGTACAGATAAAATGTCTCCTTCTTGTAATTCAAAGGCAACTGTATCCCGTTCAGTCCAATTGACACGTACCTTTTTACCTGTAATTAATGCTTGTGCCTTTTGGCGAGAAGTTTTTAAAACCGTTGAAATAATAACATCTAAACGCATAGAGGAAACAGTATGAGATTCTTCTAACCACTCTTCCTCGTTTTGTAGCAGCGTCTCTGTCTCTTTAATCGATTCTACATGTACCTTTACTTTGCCGATGCCTGTTAAATGTAAGCGTACATATTCCGCTATCTCATTCGCTACTACAAATTGTACTAGCTGTTCATTCACACGAATATCACCGAATTTGCCACGATTCAGTCCTAAAGATAATAAAGCGCCAAGAACATCTGGATGTCGTAGTTGGACAAATTTCACAGGGTATTGAATCGTAAATACGGTAAGCTGAAAATCTTCTTCCACAGGTTCATAATAGGTAGGATAAATCAGCATGCGTTGTCTTTCTGCATTATCAAAGAGCCCAGCATTAGTTGTTTTCAATGTGTCATATTGTCCAATAATCGATGTAACAATAAAACGTTGACGAGGATCTAAAAAATCAGTAAGCTTTGGAGCGTATCGATCCTCTACCTCATGCTGCCAGCTCACAACCTGTTCAAT
The DNA here is from genome assembly GCF_042674095.1 of Lysinibacillus sp. NPDC056959. Classification (NCBI taxonomy): domain Bacteria; kingdom Bacillati; phylum Bacillota; class Bacilli; order Caryophanales; family Bacillaceae; genus Lysinibacillus; species Lysinibacillus sp. NPDC056959. The sequence goes on from NZ_JBHURE010000001.1 coordinate 223,944, forward strand.
AAAAGGCTGTTCATCTTTTCTAAAATGCTGTATTAAATGCTCCATGTTTACTCCACCTTTATTATCTCTCATTTACTAGCACAATTTTATCGGTATTTTTTGGTTTTATATCAGAAAATATTGGTTATCCTTTTTTGAACAGACAAATTAATTAGGGGGCTCTGATTTCCGCTGCGGGCGAGAGTCGAGCCGCTTCGCTTTCGCACAGAAAACATCCGCTCCGTGCAGGGTCTCGTCTGTCTCGCTTTCCCGCGGGAGTCGAGTAGCCCTACGCTACAATCAGTAAAATGGGTATATTCTGCAAAATATCCACAAAAAATTGTTATAATTAATAATAGATGTAGCGGCCCCCATCACTCAAATCAACATTACGTTTAAACTAATGCCACCTCAACTTTTAGTGATAAGTAAAAATATATGTAATTATATTAACAACACTTTTTAATTTTAGTATTGTTCCTTAAATTCAGTTGGATTTGCTTTAGTAATGCCAGAACACTAATCTATACTCCTACTTAAGGAATAATGACAACCTTTTTTGTTAAATGTAGTATTCCCCATAAATAAAAAATCCCCACCGTTCGTGAGGATTTTTTTTAAATAAACATTTCATAAATTTTAAATATAACAATAAACAGCCCTTTTTGAATATAGTTAAGGAGAAATATTGCTACGATAGGTGAGATATCAATCATGCCGATTGGCGGAATAAATTTTCTAAAAATCCCAAGATAAGGTTCACATAATTTTGTAAGAATACGTCCAACTGATGTATTTTGAACAGCAGGTACCCAGGACATTAACACATATGCGACTAGCATTAGTGAATATACATAAAATGCTATAGACACATACTTCATGATTAATAAAAATGTCATATAAACTACAATCCTCGCTATTAATTATCGTCTAAAATAAAATTCGAAATTTCGCCAGATACTTCTACATTTTCAGGTGTGCATAGGAAAATATCTTTACCGATTCTTTGAATATCACCGCCGAGTGCATACACTGTGCCACTTAAAAAATCAATAATTCGTACACCTTGATCTCGCTCAATTCGTTGTAAATTGACGATCGTTGCACGCCTATTTTTTAAATGTTCTGCAATGTCCTGCGCTTCGGCATAAACTCTAGGTTCAACTAATACAACTTTTGCACCTTTAGAATTCATTGCTGCCTGCAAACTAACAATATTGTTTGTAGGCGTTGTACTCTGCGGAAAAATTTCCTGAACCGGTGCCTTACGCTCCTTCATACCTTTTTTAGGCTTTACCGATTGGATTTGTTGCTGTTGTTGTACGGGTTGCTGCTGTTGAATAGGAGCTTGAGTAATTTCTTCTTCTATTTCTTCCTCAAGATAAAAGAAATTTTTAATTTTATTTTTCATGCTCATCCTGTTCCCCTCTTTCATTTCCAACAAGAGCCGTTCCAACTCGTACAAATGTAGCCCCTTCTTCTACCGCAATTTCAAAGTCATTAGACATGCCCATTGATAACTCGGTACAAGGCGCATGTGCGAATCCTTGCTCGGCTATTTGCTGTTGACATTGTTTTAATTGCTTAAAAACAGAGTGAATAATTGTATCCTCATCAGTATTCGGTGCCATCGTCATTAAACCAACAACTTGAACTTTCGTAAAACTTTTTAATGATTCAATAAAAGGTAGGACTTCTTCAATCGATAAACCATGTTTTGACTCTTCGCCCGATACATTAACTTGTACAAAGCATTTAACAGGTTTGTCTGCTCTTTTTTCAATTTCTTGCGCTAAACTTAAACGATCTAGTGAATGTAAATAATCGATACTGTTAATGACCTGTTTGACCTTACGTGTTTGTAAAGAACCGATATAATGCCAATGTACATCAGCTTGAATCGCTTCAGTTTTACGATTTAAGCCTTCTGGACGGTTCTCTCCTAAATGAATAAGGCCTGCATCAATTGCTTCTTGTGTTCTTTCTACAGAAACTTCTTTTGTCACTGCAATAATTTGAACTTTCTCTGCTTCACGATTTGCTCGTTTTTTTGCTGCTTGTATAAGATCATTAATTTTCTTCAAATTTGTTAAGATTTTTGTCAATGTTTTTCCCAACTTTACAACAATAGTTTCTTATATTGTAACAAGCAATGCTTGAATTATCAATGAATAGCCTGACCTATGTGAAAGTACATTTTACCCTGGCAACGCTTTAAAATGCTTTGATTTTTAATATACATAATAATTTTGTCTTTTAGGATATTGCTTTCACTAAAATGACATCCTTTCCAACTACAAGTACATCTTTCATATACACTTTCCTTACCGATTCTTCCCCGCGAAAAAGCCCTAAATATTTTCGGGGCTCTGCAATCATAAAAGCCGTTACATAGCCTGTTTCTTTGGATACCTCTGCATCTACCACAAATCCTAAAAAGCGTCCGTTCCCTGCTTCAATTACTTCTTTTTGCTGTAACATCGAGAAACGCATTTTATCCCTCCTAAATCAATTACTCTCAACATCGTTTTTATCTCAACAAACTATGTTTTCTCTTTATATTTATGTGTTTATTGTTGGTTAAATGAAAATGAAATGATCAAGTAATCTCTCTTTGGCAAAACGAAGGGGCGATTTCCGTTCCAGGCTACTCGCTTTCCTGTGGGCGAGCGTCGAGCCGCTTCCTTCGCTAAAGGAACGAAGGCTAAGTGCGTCACGTCCTGTGACAATGCCTTCGTGACCAACATCGTGTTGGCCTCAGGTCTCGCTGTCTCGCTTTCCCACTGGAGTCGAGTAGCCTTCCACTCCAATCAGCGATAGCGGAGAATTTCAAAAGTGGACGCTATGAAAACGCACCTTAATCGAACAGAATAGACTTTTATCAGTGACAATATTGTACATCTGTTATTACAGTCCCTACACTTTTGCACAGTCAAAACTCTTATGCAAATGTTTCGTTTTATCACTTAAATTTGAGCATCGTGTCAGAGGATGCCCGCTATATGTATTGGGTTGATTGGAGTGGAGACTGGGCGACTCCTTGGGGATTAGTAATAGAGGAACGAAGGCTAAGAGCATCACATCCTCCTGTGATAACGCCTTCGTGACCAACATCATGTTGGCCCAAGCGGCTCATCGGACGCCCCCAGGAAGCTCTGCTCTGTGCGAAAGCGAAGCGGCAGCAACAAAGCGCCCAGTCGGAACGGAAATCAACCCCTCGTCTTGCCGAGGGGCCCTACTTAATTTATACCATTGATATAAATTAAAATGCGCACCGAGAACTCGGGTGCGCATTGTGTTTTTACTTATAATCTTTCTGCATTGTTTCAATTGCATTTTTTTCTAGACGTGAAATTTGCGCTTGAGAGATCCCCAATTCTTTTGCAATTTCAGTTTGTGTCTCACCGTAATAAAAACGCTTTGCAACAATCATTTGTTGACGATCATCTAACTTTTGTAAACTTTCCTTTACCGACACGTAGGCTACCCATTGATCTTCTGATACATCATCATCACGTAATTGATCCATCATATAAACAGCGTCTCCGCCGTCTGAATAAATAGGCTCCTGTAAGGAAACTGGATCTTGAATGGCATCTAAAGCAAATAAAACATCTTCCTTTTTCATGTCAATCATATCAGCAATTTCTTCAATCGTTGGTTCTCGTAAATTATCGGTTATCCATTGCTCTTTTGCCTGCATTGCCTTATATGCAATATCTCTTAGAGAGCGAGAAACACGCAATGCATGATGATCACGCAGATGGCGACGAATTTCACCTATGATCATTGGCACAGCATATGTTGAAAATCGTACATTATGCTTCAAATCAAAATGATCAATGGCTTTCATGAGGCCAATACAGCCTACTTGAAATAAATCATCTGCCTGTTCACCCCTATAGGCAAATCTACCGACAATACTGAGCACTAACCTTAAATTGCACATTACAAGCTCTTCCCTAATCTCAGTTTCTCCAGCTTGTAAACGAATAAATAGTTCCTTCATTTCCTCGTGCTTTAAAATTGGCAAAGTCGATGTATCTAAGCCGCAAAGATCTACTTTAGTTCGCATATATTCGATTCCTCCGGATGTTATTCTCTGACTAAACCGTTACATCAGTTTGTCCGAGAGAAACGAGAATATGCACAAAAGCTACGACCAATTTTAGGTAGGGTAAATTTCCCTCTCTAAGAAATTGGTTGATTCAAATTTTCACGTAGATCTTGAATAATTTTCTTCTCTAATCGGGAAATATATGATTGTGAAATACCTAAATGATCAGCAACTTCTTTTTGAGTCATTTCAATTTTTCCATTGAGGCCGAAACGACATTCCATAATATATCTTTCACGCGCGCCTAGTAAATTAATCGCATGAAACATATGTTGACGCTCAATTTTCTTCTCTACATTGTCTAAAATAATATGCTCTTCCGTTCCTAAAATATCAGACAATAACAATTCATTTCCATCAGCATCTGAGTTTAATGGTTCATCTAATGAAACTTCACCCTTCATGCGACTTGTTTTACGTAAATGCATCAAAATTTCATTTTCAATACAACGTGATGCGTACGTGGCAAGCTTAATATTTTTATCAGTATTGAACGTTTCAATCGCCTTAATTAAACCGATCGAGCCAATACTTATTAAATCCTCAATCGGTGTTCCCGTATTATCAAAACGTCTAGCAATATAAACAACAAGACGCAAATTACGTTCAATTAGTGTATCTCTAGCTCTTAAATCACCATTCATAAAGGATGCAATGACTGTAACTTCTTCTTCTCGACTTAATGGCACTGGCAATGAATCATTTCCCCCTATATAGTACGTTTCACGACTCCGAAACTTACTCCAAAATTTTTTCAAGCTAGCAAGTAGCCTAAGAAGCAATAGTTCTCCCCCTCTATGAGTTATTTGAAAGCGCTGAAAAATGTAAAATTGCTGCTGTGCTGTGCGGAAAATTTTTAGCCTTTTTTGTTAATACGATATATTCATTCGTTTTCACTTGTGAATGCTCCCCTTTTATATGCCACTCATCAAAGCGGAAACCTAGTACAACCGACTGCTGTTGCACTGTATTGACATGAATAAATCGAATATAACGCTGATAATCTTCTGAAAACATGGATACATTATACGGATCAGTTTCTTGCCATTCTATCAATGATTTGCAAAATGCTGCAGGTAAATGTGAGCGTAATGCTGCATAAGAGACAAAGTGAACAGGTTTTCCTGATAGTGGCTCAATTGCTTGATTCCCTGTATCTACAAATGCAGAAAGTGGTATCGTGATATCAAAAATTTTTAAATTCGTATCAAACACAAACTGACCACTTAACCGCTCAAGCTTTACAAATCCCCATTGCTTATAAAAAGCAGCAAGGTTACCAACTGCTAATAGTAGGCAAATAATTATAAAATGGACAGCAGAAAGATTTTTTAAATACGGTTGTAACGCTGTTAATAATCCACCAATAATGATTGTTGCTGTTAACACAATCGGTCCTTGCTTCTGAAAGCTTCGAATCTTAAAGCGAAAAGCTATGCCGATTAGTAAGATAAAGCTCAGTATTGTCATTAACAGCATTTGACCACCTATTACAGCTACAAAACTACTACATATAGAACTCATTAATAATCTCGTGTTCTTTACAAAAACCCCTGTTACTCTCGCTGTAAACGTAAGTATCGCTAGATTAAAAAGTGTATTAATGAGCACCAGCCATTCTCCATACATAACAGCCGCCTCCTACTTACAAAGTTAGCATGTTACACCCACAAATATTGTCAAACAATCGCATCATTTCATAAAAATGTTTTGACAAAATACATCTTTTCCTTACACATTTGAACATAATTAATTTTTAAGTCACTGGAAATATCAATGAAATTATGCTGTCATATTAAATGAAGTATATGGCTTTTTTTGCAAAACGAGAGGTTGATTTCCGTTCCAACTGGGCGCTTTGTTTTTGTGTGAAAGTGTACTCTTAACGGAGTGACAGCGACAACACAATGAAAGAAACAGCTCGATGCTCGCCACTGAGGAAAACGAGTAGCCTGGAACAGATAAAGAGGCAACAACATTCATAACATAATAGTTTTCAACAACACAAAAAAGCTCGTATTTCACATAATGTAAAATACGAGCTTTTTAAAGTTTGGATGCTGACTTATCCGCGATTTTTACGATTGCGTAAAAATGCCGGTACTTCAAGCGTGTCATCCTGTACATAATTTTGTTGATTTTGACGTGGTAGTTCTTGCTGCACATGCACTTCTTGACGTTGCTCACGGATCGGAGCTTGCTGTTGTTGCGTAGCTTGTCTATTTGCATTTAACGTCGGTCGTGGAGCATTACGCTGTTGCTGTAAAGCTTCCTCTGAGAAGCCAGTTGCAATTACTGTCACAATAATTTCATCTTTTAGATTTTCGTTAATAACAGAACCGAAAATCATATTTACTTCTTCATCTGATGCTGATGCTACAATATCTGCAGCCTCTTGTACTTCAAATAGGCTAAGATTTGAGCCACCAGTAATGTTCATAAGGACACCTTTAGCGCCATCAATTGATGATTCAAGTAATGGACTTGAAATTGCTTTTTTAGCCGCTTCTGCAGCACGGTTTTCACCTGTAGCAATACCAATACCCATTAACGCTGAACCTTTGTTAGACATAATTGTTTTTACGTCTGCAAAGTCTAAGTTAATAAGACCTGGCGTTGCAATTAAATCTGAAATACCTTGTACACCTTGTCGTAAAACATTATCTGCTTCACGGAATGCTTCTAGCATTGGTGTAGATTTATCGACAATTTGTAATAACTTGTCGTTCGGAATAACGATTAAAGTATCAACAGACTCTTTCATGCCACCGATACCACCGATAGCTTGTGTTTGTCGTTTGCGACCTTCAAACGTAAATGGACGAGTTACAACACCAACTGTAAGGGCTCCTAGATCGCGAGAAATTTGTGCGATTACTGGCGCGGCACCAGTACCAGTTCCTCCGCCCATTCCAGCTGTAACGAATACCATATCTGCACCACGAAGAACTTCCTCTAATTGTTCACGGCTCTCTTCTGCAGCTTTTTTCCCTACTTCAGGATTAGCACCTGCACCTAATCCACGTGTAAGTTTTGTACCAATTTGTAGCTTAATTTCTGCCTTCGATAAATTTAAGGCCTGTGCATCTGTGTTTACTGCGATAAAGTCAACACCTTGTACACCATGTTCTATCATTCGATTGACAGCGTTGTTACCGCCGCCACCAACACCAATGACTTTTATTACTGCAAGTTGATCAACACTTGTATCAAATTCTAACATTTCTTTTTCCTCCCACGGTAACTCGACTCTGTATCATTCATTACGCATTCAAGATCAATTATGCCTCGGTATAATTGCGTCCGGAATCGGCTTTGTGCTTAGGCCTGCACGATGCAGGTCAGTTAGCCGTTATCGCATGGATGCGATGATCTTAGGCTAACATCCCCTAAGAACTCCTTTCCGATTCCGTGACATCCGCCGGAGGCATTAACTTCTTTCAGCAGGTGTTTGGACATCTGCTGAAAAGTAGCTTAAATCCGCATTCATCTCACCACCTATAGAGGTGGTGACTTCTGCTGAAAGAAGTTAATCAAAAAACTTATCAAATAATTTTTTTGCTCTTCCGATTACGCTTCCTTTTGGTTCTGAAGGTGTAGCATATTCTTGCTTTTTAGGTGTGGCTGCAGGAGATCCTACAACTGCATATTCAATAGGTTGCGTATTAGCACTTTTTCCATAAAAATCATCTTCTAAATAGGCGTAACGAATAAGTCCAACTGCCGTCGTAAATGAAGGCTCTCTAACGCCAATATAGTCAGGTGTATATATTCTAACACGAGTTTGCAGAATCTGACGCGCCAGTTGAGCAATACCGTCAAGCTTTGCAACGCCTCCAGTCAAAACAACACCACCTGGTAAATCTCTAACACCTAGACGGGCTAACTCGTCAATGACTAATTCAAATAATTCTTCCAAACGAGCGCCAATTATTTCTGAAATATAGCGCTGGCTGTACTGATCTGTTGAATCTGTCCCTACAACCGGTACTTCGAAAAGTTCTTCATCAGATGCATCATCATAATAGGCATGTCCAAATTGATGTTTAATTTGCTCTGCCTGTTCTGTTGGTGTTTTTAAGACGATTGAAATATCTTTTGTAATATGATCGCCACCAATTGGAATGACACCTGTATGTGTTAATAATCCCTCTTCAAATACTGTGATAGTAGTTGAACCGCCTCCTAGATCAACAAACGCGGTTCCTTGGTTTTTTTCATCCTCCGATAATGCAAAAAAACCTGCTGCTAATGGTTGCAAATATATTTCTCGAATGCTTAGACCTGCACGTTCTACACAACGTAGAACATTGTGTAAAAGTGTTTTTGAAGTAGTAATCATTGTGGCATCCATTTCTAAACGGATGCCAATCATGCCTCGTGGATCTTTAATCTCATCTAAATTATCCACAATAAACTGTCTTGGAATAATATTCACTAATTCACGTTCAGGAGGTATTGACATGACTTGTGCAGATTCTACTACTCTATCTAAATCATCATCTGTAATTTCTCTATTTTCACTATTTACAGCGACTACACCTTTAACCAGCTGTAACATCGTCTGGTTAGCTGGAACACCTAAAACGACTTCATTAATTTGATATCCTGTCATTCGTTCAGCTTGATCTATTGCTTTTCGAATTGATTGAACTGTTGCATCAATATCAACAATCGCACCTTTTCGAACTCCATTCGATTTTACATTTCCGACCCCAATTACATGTAACTGACCGTCGCTCATTTCACCTATTAATACCTTGATAGAGGATGATCCTATATCAAGAGAAATATATAAATCTTGCTGATTCAATTCGCTGCACCTCCTCGAAAAAATGCTCTTATTCTCATTCTATTGTAAATTCGGCATAATGTCTAAGCAAATCGAGCATTTAGCTCAACTTTTCTCTCATTCTATGGAATTTTTGTTCCTTTTGTGACGTTTCTCATCTATCTTAGCTAGTAAAATACGCCTAATTATTGCTATATTCTGGAACAAACGTACTCCAAAAGCGAAAATGGCCGCTAAATACAAATCTATTCCTAAATACACACCTAAAAAGGCTAATCCCGCTGCCAGAATTATATTAAAAAAGAATCCAGATACAAATACTTTATCATCATATACTTGCTGTAATTGAGCACGAATACCGCCAAATAATGTATCTAAGGCTGCTAAAACAGCTATTGACAGATAATTTTCATAAATAGAGGGTATTTGCATATTTGTTAACAAGCCAAGGGCAAGTCCAAATATCAAACCTAGAAATGGTAGCCACATATATTATTCTCCTTTTTTCACCTCTGTTAAATAATCATTTGTCAATGGCTGATCAAATGCTGGGATTATTAAATGCTCTGTTGGTTCCTCTATTATTAAGTTAAAGTTGTCCATATAAAAGGAATCAATAAATGTGGAAGCCTGTAATGAATTGTACATTTTTTGTGCTTCCTTAAATGAGCTTGTCCCAACATAAATTTCAAAGGGTGGTGCTGACAGTGGTACACTGTTCACTGTCGTCTTTCCATTTATGTCTCGAATGGCTGTTGTCTGGACAACTCGATTTCCATCTATCGAGACACTCGCTGCATTGTTTTTAAACAGAGCATTTAGTAATTGGGTTAGTAAATCAGGCGAAATTTCTTTGATTTCATACCCCATTTCTACTAATTCGGGCGCTGGTTCTACACGAAGTGCAACTCCGGGCCCTGTCACTTCCGTTAACCCGGCCTGTTGCTTTAAACGATTCAGCGTTTGATATAATGCCGACTGTAAATTTGCTTTCTCAGATTGCTCATAGCGACCCACTACTTCATTAAGTGAACGAATTTCTGCTAATAATGTGGAATGCCTTTGCTTTTCTTCTGCTAATTCCTCTCTTATGGCCCAAATATCTCGTGTATCTCGCTCAGCTGGTTGCTTTATGGTATTGTATTGTACCGCTATCATCAAACCGATAATAAATAGCACGATCGTTATTCGGGTATACATATTTTTTTTCAAAATAGCCCCTCCTAGACGTATCGTAACCCCTTACAGATTTACGCCTTAGATCTTAAATTAGAAAAATCGTTTAACTTTCTACTTTTGCTTTTGGCATCGTTAGCTTTTGCTCTTCTTCAAATGATACAACAATATTGTCATTTAATAATTGATCCACAACGCCACCTTTTAAGTTTAAGGAAGCTTTGAATGTTGCTGAATCTCCTACAGCCTCGATGACGAATGGAGCTGGATGTTGCTTGCCATCAATCGTAATGACTGGTCCATTACAGCGTATATAAGAATTCGCCAAAACACGTTGACCATTAATAGCAATTGCTTGAGCGCCAGAAATTTTAAGCTCATTGAGCAATTTAAAAATATGGCTTTCATGCACGATATAATCATTAGGATTAGCAGATTTTGGATCGTAATCACCATCTTGAAGAGTTATACGTATCCCTTTTCCTTCTGAATTTAAATCGCCTAACAACAAACGTAAATCTTCTGCTTCTTCAACAAGTTTTGTATAATCCTTTTTGCCAGCGACGAATGATTTTTCATACTTACGAATTTTTTCCTGCAAAGCATTCGCTTCTTCTGATAATTCTTTATTGCGCTCTTGCTGTGCAATTAACTCCTCACGATATGAATCCTCTTGCTCCAAAAGCTTTGGATTGGTCGAACCTGCATCTCGATTATCTTTTGCCTGGTTGTAGGAATAGCCAATGATAAACCCCATAGTTACACAAACAATAAGCAACTGAAATTGTTTTCTTGAAAAGAAATTTTCTTTGCTATTCTTTTTCTTGTTCATCTTTTTCCACTTCCTGGTCGGCCGCATCGGTATCTATATCAATAGCTGCTTGGTTGTACTCATTATTGAAAGGACGATAATACGAGCCTACCTCTAAATCGATAACTCCCTTCTCCAAATTTGAAATTTGTGCCACAAGTGAAGGGTAATGATTTAGCTTTTCTGCTAATGTTTGAATAACAGCTCGAACTTCATAGCCATCGTTCATATAGAGCTTGACTGCATTAGGGTTTGAGTTATTGCTATTAGTATTGACTTGAGAAATGAGAGTTAATACTTCTGGATTTAATTGTGCTAACTGCTTTACAAGTTTCTTAATTGTCTTTTCGCCAGATATGCCGATAAATACAGGTGCATCAATCGGGATTTCATCTCCAGCTTGATCAAAGCGCTTGCCATTTTCAAGTAATGGATAATAAGTACCGTCACCAGCTAAGTACGCAACCTTTTTCCATTCTTTAATTTCTATTGCCACGCCTTGAGGCCAATTACGTTTAACATGTGCTTCTTTCACCCATTTATCCTTTAGTAATAATTTCTCTACCTCTTCTTCTTTAAATCCCCACATTGACTTCCCAGTTGCAAGAGTACTTGACTTCAAATAATATTGTTCTTCTACTAATCGAGCGCCATTGACTGTAATTTTGTTGATTTTACTGTAAGGAGATTGAAAATAAAGGAGTACTGCTAACACAATAAAGAAAAGTAATATTAGCACTATAAATTTCCGATTTGTACGCTTTTTTCGCCGCTTTTTTAGCGTAGGTATGCGATCTTCTATGTCAATTACTTTCTCCAAAAAGTACTCCTCCTTTATATTTATTTCGCTAATTGATAAATAATACCTATTATTAGCCACATTGTTACTAAAGATGTTCCTCCATAGCTGATAAAAGGTAATGTGACACCTGTTACAGGCACTAAACCAATCACTACTGCTATATTTAGAAATGCTTGTACGGCTAACATTGTTACAAGTCCGATGATCGCGTAATAAGATGTTCTTGTTTTAGCCTGCACTGCAAATTTATAGCCTGCATAAATCGTCAGTACGAAAAGTGCTAAAATAACAAGTCCACCAAACAATCCGACCTCTTCAAGGATTATTGCGTAAATAAAGTCATTTTGTGGTTCGGGTAAATATAAAAATTTTTGCCTACTTTGTCCAAAGCCATGCCCGAAAATCCCAGCCGGACCTATAGCCATTAACGACTGCACAGCCTGAAATCCACTTCCTAAAGGATCTAACCACGGATCAATAAATGCCTCAATTCGCCTTAGTCGGTATGGCGCTGTGACAATCAAGCCTACTAATCCAGCAATTCCAGCAATCATAAACATTGCATAAAGCTTTAAAGGATACCCTGCCACAAAAAACAATAAAAACACAGAAACAACGAGAATAAAAACTGAACCAAAATCGGGCTGTAGCATAATTAGTACAACGGGCAATAATAAGATCAATCCATGCCGCCAATTAACAATCGACGTACCCGTTTTATGCTGTGCTAAAATATGGCTCATGTATACAATGACGGTAATTTTCGCTAATTCAGCTGGCTGAATTGTTAGGGGACCTACGCCAATCCAGCTTTGAGAGCCATTTCGTACAAGTCCAATTCCCGGTATAAGTACAAGGACTAGTAAAACTAACGAAAATATATAGGCCATTTTCCAAAAGGACTGCTCTTTCAAAATATTTAATCGAACAGTGATTAAAAACACTACAATAGCTACGGCAAAGTATAGACTTTGCTTCATATAAAACGGCATTTTTCCACTATAATGAACGGCACTCCAATAGGTACCTGCAGAATAGACGAAAATAATGCCGATTATTGAAAGCATCAATGTTGTGACGAGCAATAAATAGCTTTCTTTTCCTCTCAGTAATGCCATCCTTCCAAGTCAAGTATATTCTAAAATAGTTACAGGCTCGTTACAGCTTCATTACAGCATCAATAAAAACATCGCCTCTTATTTCAAAGCTGTCATATTGATCCCAGCTTGCGCAAGCTGGAGATAGCAAAATAACATCGCCTTCTGCTGACATCGGCGCAGCATAGTGTACTGCATCCTCAACATTTTGGGCAATGACAGTTTGCTGTACACCACATGATTTTGCAAATTCTACAAAACGTAGTCCTGTTTCTCCAAAGGCAACAACACCTTTTACATGGCTCATACATGGACGTAATTCTTCAAACGAATGTCCTCGATCTAATCCACCTGCAAGTAAAATAACAGGTGCTTGGAATGCATCTAAAGCACTTTTTGTAGCTAAGCAATTTGTTGCTTTGGAGTCGTTGTAAATTTTGCGTCCTTTCCATTCACGCACAAATTGAGTACGGTGACGAACGCCCCCAAACTTCGCTAGCACTTCTTCCATTTTAGCTTTGTCACAGCCGACTAAAATACAAGCTGCGACAGCTGCTAAAATGTTTTCTAAGTTATGCTTACCAGGCAAAGCGATATTCGCTCGATCTAAATACGGCTCACCTTGCCAATATATTGTTGTGTCATCCGCACTAATCCCTTCATCCGTGCGGCCCTTAGAACTAAATGGTACCTTTTGAGCTTTTGATCTTGTTGCATAGTCAACAACAACCGGCTGATCAGCATTATAAATAAAATAATCGCTTTCATCTTGATTACGTGTAACACCAAATTTTGCCTCAGCATAGTCATCAAATGTCCCGTGATAATCAAGATGTGCATCATAAAGATTTGTTAATATAGCAATCTTCGGCTTAAACGTTTTAGTCCCCATTAATTGGAAGGATGATAACTCTGTAACAATTACATTATCCTTTTGTGCTTCTCTTGCAACACCACATGCAACTGTTCCTATATTCCCTGCAATTAACGGTTTTAAACTTCCGTTATTCAGCATGTCGAAAATTAACGTTGTCGTAGTTGTTTTACCGTTTGATCCTGTAATACCGACAAATGGCGCTTCACTAATTAAATAAGCAAGCTCAATTTCTGTCCAAACAGGGATTTCACGGCTTATTGCATCTGCTACTATTTTATTGCTATAAGGAATCCCTGGATTTTTCACAACTATTTCAAAGCCTTCATCTAGTAAATCTTCTGGATGACGCCCACAAATAACTGTAATCCCCTTTTGCAATAGACCTTGCGCATCTGGGCTTTCGTCAAATGGTTTTGAATCATTAACCGTCACAAAGGCGCCAAGCTCATGTAAAATCTCAGCTGCAGCCACACCACTTTTAGCTAGACCTAAAACAAGGACTTTTTTATGTTGTAAATCTGTAAAATTTCTCATAAGAACGCCTCCGATAAAACTCCAATCAATGCTACTGCTAAAGCCGTTGACCAAAAGACAAGTACTACCTTCCATTCTGACCAACCTGATAATTCAAAATGATGATGAATAGGACTCATTTTAAAAATACGTTTTTTACGAAGTTTGAAGCTGCCTACTTGTAAAATAACGGATAATGTTTCAATAACAAACACCAATCCAATTAATAACAGTAAGAGTTCTGCTTTTACTAATACAGAGATCATAGCTAAAGCTCCACCTAATGCTAGAGAACCTGTATCTCCCATAAATACTTTTGCAGGATTCGCATTAAAAAGTAAAAACCCTAATAATGCACCTGTTACTGCGAATGTAAATAAGGCGATATCAGCTTGTTCTTGGAATAGAGCAATAACACCAAATGCTGCAAAGGCAATGGATGCAGTACCTGCTACAAGCCCATCTAAACCATCTGTTAAATTCACAGCATTTGAGAAGCCTACTAACCAGAAAATTAAAAAGGCTACATAGAAAATACCAAGATCAATCGTCCAATCTGTAAATGGTATTGCAATTGATGTATCAAACGATCCATGTAGTAAGAAATAAGCCAAGACTGCAATGGCAATTTGACCAATAAGCTTTTGAAGTGATGTTAATCCTAAATTACGTTTAAAAACAACCTTTAAGCTATCATCTAACAAGCCGATTAACCCAAACCCTACTAATACTAGTAGCAGTACGACGGTATATGTTGTAAATAAATCTAAATAGCTTCCTACTCCAACAGTAGTGAGGATAATGGCAATTAAGTAAATAATGCCCCCCATTGTTGGAGTACCAGCTTTCTTCATATGGGATTTTGGCCCCTCCTCACGAATACTTTGACCGAACTTTAATCGGCGAAGAAGTGGAATACTAATTGGTGCCAGGATAACTGTTACTATAAAAGCAAGAGCTAAAATGGTAAGCGTTGTTGCGAGTTTCATTGAAAAATCTCCTTTAAATCTTGTTTCACTTTCTTCTTGAAGAAAAAAGCACAAACTTTCATGTATTTATTACTACCCTTCATAATAATAGTGGTTCTTTCCCATTTTTTAAAGGTAAAGTTAATTAGTTTTCTAAATAAAGATGAATGGTGCCATCTTGTTTGATAACACTATCCACTTCAGGCAGCTGATTGCCAATTTTAGTCCCTTCCCCATGCCATACAATGCGGAATGGATAATGTTGCTTGGCAATATCGTCCTTCGTTTGACCAATAAAACTTGGTACCTTCACAGTGATTGGGTCACCCCATCGATAATCCTTTTCAAGCTGTTCCTTCGATTTTTCAATGCCAACAAAAGGTGCAATATCTTCAATAATTTGACCAACGATTGGAGCTGCTATCACCCCGCCAAACTGCGTTCCCTTTTTCGGGTTATCTACTGCTACATAAACGACAATTTGCGGATTATCCGCAGGTGCGAAGCCAATAAACGATACGATATATTCACCGTCTTTATAACGGCCATTCTCTACTTTTTGTGCCGTACCTGTTTTACCACCGATTCGTAATCCATCTCGGTAAGCTTGACGTCCTGAGCCCTTTGCAACAACAGATTCTAATGCACCTCGAACCTTTGCAGACGTCTCCTCACGAATAACTTGTTTTTTAACTTCTGGTTTAGTCTCTTTTATAACGTCCCCGGTATTAGGGTTAAAAACCTTCTTCACAACATATGGCGTATACAGCTTGCCCCCATTTATTGCTGCGGCTACTGCTTGCACTTGTTGAATGGGTGTAACGGCAACCCCTTGGCCAAATGAAGTTGTGGCCTGCTCAACAGGTCCAAAAGCATCCTTGGAAAATAAAATCCCTGAAGCCTCACCAGCAATGTTAGAACCTGTTTTTGTACCAAAACCAAAATCTTTAACATACTGTAGTAGTTTTTCATTACCTATTCGCTGACCTAATTCAATAAAGCCAGGGTTACAAGAATTTTCTACCACTTCAAGGAAGGTTTCAGATCCATGACCTTCACGCTTCCAACAACGCAATCTTGCTCCTGCAACCATTGAATAGCCTGGATCATAAAAAGTATCCTTCTCTAAATCCACTACGTTTTCTTCTAAAGCAGCACTAAGGGTTATAATTTTGAACGTTGACCCGGGCTCATATGTCATCCAAACCGGTAAATTTCTATTGTAGATTGTTTGCTCTACCGTTTGATATTCTGCTGGATTGAAAGTAGGGTATGAGGCTAATGCTAAAATTTCTCCATTGTTTGGATTCATGGCAATGGCCATTGCTTGGTCAGCATCATAACGCTTCATCGCCTGTGATAATTCACGTTCAACGACCTGTTGTACATCTACATCTATCGTTAGCTCGACCGTTGCGCCATCTTCACCAGCCTTCCAGGCACTCTTTACATTCGGTAAATTATTCCCTTTCGCGTCTGTAAAGATTCGTATAGCCGAAGAATTAGCCTGTAAAAGCTTATCGTATTCATATTCAATTCCCGCTAAACCTTGTGCATCATAGCCTGTGAAACCTAAAAAACGAGATAGTAGGGTACCATATGGATAATCCCTTGAATAATCGACACCACTATATAATCCCTCAATCTGCATACCTTGTAACTCCACTGCTTTTTCATAAGGAATATTTTTTCCTTCTGGTGCCAGCTTTACTAAGTACACTTTCTTCTTCATTTTTTCCAAAAGCTTTTGTTCATCTACACCTAAAACTTGTGCAATTTTGGCCGCTGCACCTTCAATATCCTTACTTTGAGAAGGCATGAAATATAAAGTTGGTGCAAGCTTATTTGTGACAATATTTTTCCCCTTACGGTCGGTAATATGCCCTCGCTCATTGGCAAAAGGAATTTCTCGGTCCCAATTCTCTTCGGCTTTCTTTGTCAGTTCTTTTTGATCTAATACTTGCAAGAAGAACAGCCTAATAATAATCGCAGCGGCTACAAACATAAACAATACATATAAAACACGCAAACGCTTTTTGGAATGGATAGAAATCCACTTCATTCGACATCACACCTTGTTTTTTACAACGTATGAAATAAAGTGGGCTTCTATTCAGTCTTTATTCAGTTTCACCCTCAGTTGGGGCTTCTACATCTTTGATAAAGCTTTCAGCTGGCGTTTTCAGCTTCACGACAATTGGTGAACGATCTGAGACTACAGTACCTGCCGAGACGCTCTGACTAGCTACAAAGCCCTCCCCAACGACTTCAAGTTCTAACTCTGCCAATGCCTTAAAAGCAAGTACATTTCGCAACGACCAGTTAGTGAAGTCTGGAAGTACTACATCGCCCTCTGTCTTTAAAAACACAAAATTACCTTTCACAAGTTTTTGTGGACCTTTAGGATATTGGTCAATAATTTTACCGCCACCACCAACAATAATTGGCTTCAGACCATCATTCTGAAGCTCTACTTGTATAGCTTCAGCACTTTGACCTGTGTAATCTTGTATTTTTGTATCGTCAACTTGCTTTACATCTTCCGGGTTAACATTTAAATACTTCAAACTATTTAACATAACAGGGTTAAATACTTTTGCAACTGGTATAGAACCAGCTTCACCATTCAACTTTGGCCTTTTTATGGAGACATACATAATGAGCTGAGGGTCATCTACAGGAGCCATCCCTAAGAAAGAGTATAGAAATTCATTTGATCCCCATGAATACCTACCATTTCCTAAAGGAATTTGGGCAGTACCTGTTTTCCCTGCAACTTCATATTCATCAAGAATAAAGTCACTCGCCGAACCATCCTTAGCTGTTAACGTAGATGCAAGGGTTTCTTTTACTTGTTTCGCTGTGTCTGCTGAAACTGGTTTTCCCTTTACAATCGGCTCATGCTTTTTAATCGTTTTTCCTGTTGAAGGGTCAACAATACGATCGATCACATACGGTTGCATCATTTTCCCGTCATTCGCAATCGCTGTCAATGCTTGAATTAATTGAATCGGCGTTACCGTAGAACCTTGACCGAATGTTGTTGTCACTCGTTCCACTGGATAATTCGATAAAAGTTTTCCTGATGCTTCATTCGGTAAATCAATACCTGTTTTTTTACCAAAACCAAATCGATCTAAATAGTCAAAAAATACATCCTCACCAATAAGCTTTAATAAGTGTGCCATCGCAGTATTGGATGAACGTTGGAAACCTTGTAAATAAGTAATATACCCCCAACCAACTCTATTATAATCTTTAATTACACGATCATGGACTCTGTATTGACCTGACGGATACCATTTATTTGGCTCCCAAACCCCTGTATCAATCGCAGAAGCGAGCGTGAATGTTTTCATCGTCGAACCTGGTTCTATAGTCTCTTCAATAGCCTCGTTCAGCCACTTCATATTATCGCCTTCCCGTGTATCAGGATTAAACGTTGGCCGCTGTGACATCGCTAAGATTTTTCCGGTTTTTGGATCAGCGATAATAGCTGTCATCGATTCAGGGTTATATTCCTTTGCAACCTCTGTCATCTTTTCCTCTAAAAAGCTTTGAATTGTTTTATCAAGCGTTAAATAAATGTCGTCACCATTTTTGGCAGGTGTCACCATTTTTTCACTATTCGGTAATAAATAACTGAAAGCATCTGTCTCATATTCTACCTTACCGTCTTTTCCAGTTAGTTCTTTATTGTAAGTAAGCTCAAGACCCATTTTCCCTTTTGTTGTAAGCGTACCATCCTTATTTTCCTCTTTTAGTGCGAAACCAATTAAGTGTGAGGCAAAGATACCATTTGGATAATAACGTTTTAAATCGTTTACAAATAAAATCCCTGGTAAATTCTCTTCTTTGATTTTACTCATCTTTTCATGACTTAATCCACGTCCCGCACCGCCAAATTCAACTTGATAAGGCTTTTCGCCATCATCTTTTACTCTAGTAAGTTGTTGATAGATTTTTTTTTCGTCCATAGGGATATATTCTGCTAATATTTTCGCTGTTTTTTCTGGATCTATTACATGTCGAGGTTTTTTTGAATTCGTCGTGGCCTCTTTATTGACAATTGCGATTAGTCGATAACTAAGTGTATCCTCCGCAATAACTTGTCCATTTGCATCAAAAATTTTCCCTCGATTTGCTGTTATTACACTTTCTTTGCTATATTTTGCAGCTGCCTTTGCCGCAAGCTCTTGACCTTCCACTTCACCTGTCGCTTGTAACGTCACCATTCTCGTGAACAATAGAAAAAAGAGCCCTCCATAAAAAATAATTAATAGAAAGGCTCCCCATTGGAATCGAAATCTCTTTTTTTTCATTCTCCCGGCACTACCTTTACATTTTTCTCATTTTGAGTTAAACCGAGTTCTTTAGCTTTGTTCCATATGTTTTCGAATGTAGACAGTTCACTTACACGAACTGTCAAGTCAACATTCTGTTTAGTAATCTCTTCTGCTTCAGTTTCGATTTTTTGAATGTCCATGCTGGTTGTCTGAATGGCTGCTTGCTTATTTAACACTAGTACTGACATTACAACGATAATGCTAACTAAAGCAATTAGCATTGTTTTTTCAAACTTCTGGTTCGATTTTTTACGACGTTTGATAGTGGGTTGTGGGCTAGGGGGTGTTATTGGTTGTTGCACTTGCTGTTGCTGTTGCTGGTGCTGCCTTACACGAACTGCTGCCATTTACTCACTCCCTTTGTCGTTAATTTTCTCTACCACTCTAAGCTTTGCTGAGCGAGCGCGATTGTTTACAGCTAGTTCTTCATCAGAAGGAACGATCGGCTTTCTCGTGATAAGCTTTAAAGTTGGCTTCATGTCATCAGGAATTACTGGTAAATTCGGTGGTAATTCCGGTAATGATGACGCTTCCTTAAAAATAGTCTTGCATAGGCGGTCCTCCAATGAATGGAACGTAATGACACTAATGCGTCCACCTACGTTTATCATATCAATCGCATCGACTAATGAATCCTCTGCTGCGCCTAGCTCATCGTTAACAGCAATTCGTATTGCCTGGAATATGCGCTTCGCTGGATGTCCACCTTTACGGCGAGCCGCTGCTGGAATACCCTCTTTAATAAGTTCTACAAGTTGGGCAGTTGTTTCAATCGGTGCTACCTTACGTGCCTCTTCGATTTTACGAGCAACTTGTTTTGAAAATTTCTCTTCCCCATAACGGAAAAATATACGTACTAAATCTTCATATGCCCATTCATTTACGACATAAAATGCTGTAAGGGATGCCGTTTGATCCATGCGCATATCTAAAGGTGCATCATGGTGATAACTAAAGCCTCGTTCTGGTGTATCAAGCTGTGGCGAAGATACGCCTAAATCATATAAAACACCATCAACTTGCTCAATACCAATCGCCAATAGCTCTTCTTTTAAATAGCGGAAATTCGAATGTACAAATGTCACACGTTCAATAAACGGTGCCAATCGAATTTTCGCATTGTTAATAGCTGTCATATCTTGATCAAAACAAATTAAACGACCTTTTTCAGATAATTGTTGTACTAAATACTCACTGTGTCCTGCCCCACCTAACGTACAGTCCACATACACACCATCAGGATCGATGTTCAACCCATCAACTGTTTCTCTTAATAACACGGTTGTATGATCGAACATACCACTCGCTCCCTTCAGGCCTTAACTTCATCTAGCTGACACTTAAGTGTCTAAAAAAGTTAAAAATCAAAGCCAATCATATTTTCTGCAATTTCATTAAAGGATTGCTCCGACTCACTAAAGTAAGTCTCCCAAGCATCTTTCGCCCATACTTCAATCCGATTCGAAACTCCTAACACGACACATTCTTTCACAAGATGTGCATGCTGCATCAGAGTTGAAGGAATGTTAATGCGCCCCTGCTTGTCTATTTCTACTTCCGTTGCTCCAGAAAAGAAAAACCTTGCAAATGCACGTGTATCTTTTTTGGTCATCGGTAAGCCCTTTAATTTTTCTTCGAGTTTTCGCCATTCATCCATAGGATAGCCAAATAAACAATTATCAAGTCCGCGTGTTACAACAAACGTTTCACCTAAGGCTTCACGAAATTTTGCGGGCACGATTAATCGTCCTTTTGCATCAACAGAGTGTTGATATTCTCCCATGAACATGCTATTCACCCCACTTTATTAAATAATGTACCACATCCCCCCACTTTCCTCCACTTTTTTTAAAAAAAACTTGACATTTTAACAATTAATGTACGATTAGGCCTTTAACAAATTATTGGAACTGTGCTAAATGACTCAAAAAAAGAGCTATCCTTAGTAGGATAGCTCTCTATTTACTATTTATATCGACATTACCCATCAAATTCACATTGTATCAAATTATTAATTAGGTATATAGATACAAATATTGGATTATAAATAAATTATATAGTGGTGATTACCAACGCTATAATTTTGTTTCAGCATTTCAGTAATTAACATAGGTCCAAACTCATTAAAATATTGATATGGACTATAAGTTCTTTCCTGGAACCCCTCATTTGGATACAGCTCATTTTGTAACGTCATAAATTTTCGGATCGTCGTTTCGTGTTTGTTAAGAACAGTTTGTTCAACCTTTTGCTGTAAATACTCAAATTGCTTTAGGTGATTCTCTTTATTTTTCTCAAGTATTTTATCTATTAATAGCTGTTGTTCTTCTAAATAAAGTTGAAGTGCATCATATTTTTCTAAAAGGTCTCGTTGCATCGTTTGAATTTGGCGCTTCGCTTCAGTGTCCTGTACGTCAGCAACATACTGCTCTTTAAGCTGCAACACTTTGCCATCCCAAACTTCAGCAACAGTTAAACGATATTCACGTAAAAGTTGTTCTACGTGACGTGTAACAAGTGTAATATGAAGACGCGGAGCAAAAATCGGCATTTGTAAGCCTAATACCGAAAATGCATCCTTCAATGTCGCCCAGTAGGCAAGCTCCCCTGGTCCACCAACAAATGCTAGCACAGGCAATGTCATTTCCTGCATTAACGGACGCGTCACAACATTATTACTTAACTGCTCAGGATGTTCTTCAGCAATTTTTAAAACTTCTTCACGAGATAGTTTGATATTTGCAGCTAGATTGACAAAATGCTGATTTTTCCTTTCTAAAAGATGACGCTCTTCATCTTCTACATAAAATAAATTGGCTGCTTCGTTTGTTGCCAAAATAGGCTGGCCATAACCTGCACGTTCAAGCTCCGCTTCCTTCTCCGTTACCACTCTTGCAATTTCTTCATTTTTATGAATGATACGGGTAAAATTCCCACTCTCATATTGACGGAATTTAAAGTCCGCTGCATCTATCATCAATAAACCTTCATCTTTAAACAAATGGTTCATAAGTTGCGCAAAGAAGTCCGTAAACGTGTCACTCTTATTTAGTGTATCTACTAATTGTTTAATAAGCATTTCAGTGAATTCTGTTTCACCCATATCCTTCACAATAGTATTTATTAATTGCGTCATGGATTCTTTGTTTATTCTTGTTTCAGAAGCCATTGTTTTACGTCTTGAGCGTTCACCGTATGCACGTTTTTTAATATCTACACCCTGCACTGTATACGTATGGTTAATTTCCTCTAAATCATGATCTTCTCCAGCTATCCAAAAAACTGGAACAACCGGTCGCTGTAGCTTTACACTTTGCTCTTTCGCTAATGCAATAACCGAAATCGCCTTATGCACCGAGTAAAGAGGGCCTGTTAAGATACCTGCTTGTTGCCCACCAACAACCGTAACAGCTCCTTGCTCTAGTTGTAGCAAATGTTCATTCGCTTTCTCCGAAATACCAAGAGGCTCCATAAATTGACGTATGATGGCTGTTAATTCTTTTTGATCATACGCATGCTGATCAAGATATTGTGCGCGTTTCTCAAAAGATTTATCGTTATATTCGTATTCAAAAAACTCACGGATGGCAGTATTCGGTGACCAATAATCTGCTAGCAAACGATTTTTTATGGGTACTTGGATTGACTCCAGTTTCATTTAACACAAACTCCTCTACCTAAATCATCTTCTTACTCTTTAATAAGCAAAATAAAATAAACTCCCAGAAAAAAGTTAAGGTACAATTTTCAACAAACCTCAAACACTTAAGTACTTTGGAATTTCACTTCATATTTTTGCACATCTAGAGTTATTACTAAAAAAAACAATTTATAATGCTATTATTTTAACGCTTATGGCTTCAACATGAAAAGAAAATGCTTAGACTGCCTGTAAATATTCTATAACAGATCGAATAACACCTACTAAACAAATAATAATATACGCCGTACTTAGGACTAAAAATTGAAAGCGCCAAATTTTCCTAAGTAGCGGTTTTACTTCAATTTCCTTTTTTGTTCGCCAATCAATATATGTAAAAATTATTGCCATCACTACCGTCAATGTAACTAAAAGTGCGCTAACATCGACATTCCACAGCACCCTAATTGCTAGTGGTACTGAAAAATACAAACACAATGTTGTCGCGTCCGATGCTACTCCAAAAGCATGAGTGCCTCGAATTTTAACCTTTCGACCAAATAAATAGACAATCATAAAAAGGAGGATTGGACAAATAATAATGACACTTATCATAATATGTAAAAAATCTTTCAACGTCTTTCACCGCTCTCCTCTATCGCAAGTACTTGGTGATATAAAGTACGTAAAGTTGGCAAATCGTGACCATTCGCTAGAGCTTTTTCTAGTATTACTCCTGCAATCGTGTCAATTTCGCTTTTCCTCCCTTGCACCCGATCCGCTAGCATAGAGGATGTATTACTTGCTGTTTGTTCACATAAGTCTATCACCTTGAAAAAAGGTATAGTTTGTTCTATGCCTTCAAAAGCTTCCGTAAATTCTCGGTAGAGAGTTTGCATTAATAGAAACGCTTGCTTATTCGTAACTAACTCTCCATTCTTCAGTTGCAGTATAGCCGTCAATGGATTAATTAAGCAGTTGAATACAGCTTTCTCAAATAACATTTGTTCCGCATTAGCAACTAGTTTAACTGGATATAAGGAATTTTTTAGTTGTAACAAATCGGTAAAAGCATCACTATCTCCTCGCTCTATCGCAATTTTACAAGTACCTACACCTCTATGTTGCACAGTTGTCTGATTGATCAATTGAGCACCGAAAGATACAGAACAAAAAGCAATATTCTTTTGTGGCAAACGTAGTGCCTCGTCATAGTGCGCCAAACCATTTTGCATAAACAACAACGGTACCGTACTCGGTAATGCAGATAATTGTTTGTAAAGCTCTTGTAATTGACCGTATTTAACAGCAATTACAATTAAATCTTGTCGTGGTAGTTCCGCTAATTTCGTAGTTGAAGCAACTTTTTGTACAGTTTTCGTTCCATCAACATTCATGCGTGTTAAATACTTTTCATGAAGTTCATCTACCTGTTCCTGCCTCCTCGCAACCAACGTTACAGATATACCAGACTCAGCTATAAAACTTGCCGTTAACTGACCTACAGCCCCGGCACCAATAATCGTTACACCCACAATATATCACACCTCCCACATTTACAACGGACGATCAAACATAAGAGAACGCCCTCTCTCGGCATAATTACGTCCGGAATCGGCTTTGCGCTAGGCCTACTCGAGAGCCGACACGATGTTAGTCATTTCGGTAACGCTACAGGACGTGACGCTTTTACCGATGCAGGTCAGTCAGCCGTTATCGCACGGATTCGACACTAACATCCCCGAAGAACTCCATTTCGATTCCGTGACATCGGCCGAGGCTTCGGGCCAACAAGATGTTGGTCACTCAGTCGTTGCCACAGGACGTGGCGTTTTTAGACTGAGTTCCTCTATTTAAGCGAATGTTTGGACAGCCGCTACCGTCCATCATTACACAGTCCATTTCGCCCACTCTACAGAAGGAGGTGCCTTAGAATGATTCCTAAGGCACCTCCTATGCAGGTTCTTTTATTATACAAGATTGGCTAAGTGTTTACGACAATATATAAAGTGAAACTTTAATCAGCGGGTTTTTCCACTGATCATTAGTCTTAACAATCTGACTTTTACGGGCAGTTACTCTCACACCTAACTTCTTTACTTTCGTTACATTTCAAGGTGTGTGTTTCGCACCTGGCGCTTTGCATTCGGTACAGATAAATTACTGCCTATAAATTCACTTAGCGCAGCATTATGTTTTAATCTAACTTATATTCTTTCTAAGTAACTTATTCTACCGCACTTGTAACCTTCATCTGCTTCCTTACTTTAATCTTTCATTAAAGAATATCCTTGCTGTAACCATTTCACTAGTTTTTCATGCTCATTTTGTAATTCACGGTGTCTTATTTCGAGACTTTGATAGGCCTCTGTTAATTCATCGAAACTTGTTAATGCCAATTTCAAATGACTTCGCATAGATTGTTGCGGCTGATTTCGTACAGCTAGTAGTGACTGACTATATTGACTACGTAATGTTTTATTCCAACGGAAACCACATGCCTGTTTTGTACGACCTAGTTCATTAGCAGCCATTTCAAAAGCCTCTAGCTGTGTTTTGCCATTTTGCACATTATGCAACACGATTTCTGCTAATCTTTCATCGTCTTCCTTTGTCCATTGATCTTTTCTTTTTTTCAATTCCATAATCTATCACCCTCGCATTTTTTACTACTATATGCATGGGCGAGCAAAATAGAATCATCGAAATAAAAAAGACAGTGATTATGTTTTGTTATAATCACTGCCGTTATACATTATTTATTGTTTTTCTTTGCTAGGAAATTAGCAACTGCCTCGTGGTGAGCTTCACTTTCCCACAATTTCGCACACGTACGAACTTCCTCCATAACACGTTCATACATATTACGCTCACGCCACTTTCGAAGCTCAATTTCTTTATAAGCCTTATGAACAGAAGGATGAATTTTACGCATGTGTTCGATAAAATCATTCAACGCCTCTTCTTTTGAACCTTCGAAAACACGCATTGCCCAGCCAATTTCATATAGCAATTCTGCTGGATAAGGCTTCGCATCGACTAGCATCTTCATTGCACGATCATGGCGTAACCCACGTTCGAATAAGTATGTACCGCCTCCCCAGCCGCTCGTAATTGCTAATGTCCCCTGTATAAAACCACATTTCGCATAACTTGCCACTAGACGAAAATCGCAAGCTGTTGCAATCTCACAGCCTCCACCAACCGCTGTTCCATTAATTAACGCAATCGTCGGCACAGGCAAAGTCGCAAGGTCGTATAATATTTTGCCCATCTTACTCAACATCCCGAACGCCTCATCCTCCGTTTCAAGCGAATGAAATTCAGATAAATCGCCCCCTGAGCAAAATGACTTATCTCCCGCGCCCGTCACGACTAAAAAACGGACATCATCATGATGTCGAATATATGTAATAACTTCTTGAAGCCCGTCCATAACCTCATCATTAACCGCATTCCTTTTTTCTTCCCGATCAATCGTAAACGTCATAATACCATCTTTGTTATCAATTATATAAGCCATACTATTTCCCCCTTTGTCCCGATGGATAAATTGTATCATACAATTATTATAGTACTATATATCTTTCCGTTATTGCCGAAAGATTCCGTCTTTTCTAGTCAACAAAAAGGCTAGTAAAGAGCCATGGTCTCTTTACTAGCCTTTGACGTGAGCAAACACTGAATTATTTGCTTACTACTTCTTTACCTTTGTATTGTCCGCAAGCTTTGCAAACACGGTGTGATAATTTTGCTTCACCACAGTTTGGGCAAGCTACCATACCAGGTACAGATAGTTTGAAATGCGTACGACGCTTTCTTTTTGCAGTTTTAGAAGTTCTTCTAAATGGTACAGCCATTGATGGCACCTCCTTACAGATCGTCTATTCGTCTGTTTGATCAAAATACTTAGCTAAATCAGCCAGTCTTGGATCCACTTTTTGTTCGTCAGCTTTTTTGTGTAGCTGAACGTCTTCATCTGTTGCGTAAGTCCAGTTTTTACCACCATGCACTTGCCCTTCGGTATTATCCTTGAACACTTGCATAGGTACTTCGAGAAGCACTAACTCCTCAAGAACCGGCTTCATGTCGATTACTTCACCAACTATGTAGTGAATATCTCCGCCATCTTCCCCACGTTTTTCTTCGTCAATCCAGCTAAAAATTTCAACTGTTTCAACTTCGATAGGAAACTCAACATCTTCCCACATGCGTGCACATGGAAGTGTTAACGTCGCTGTCACTGTTAGCTGACATGTCATTTGCGATGCACCGAAAGTACATAGCCCTTTTACATGAACGGGCGAAATTGCTCGAATATCCTGGTTTCGCTCCATCACCTCGTCCAACCGGACATAGGCATCGATTGGCATCCCGTTTTGGCGGTATTTAGATAATTGATGAATTGACCATTTCATTCGTTTAATCACCTCGAGACAACACTGTTGATTATATAATGTGTAAAAATAGATGTCAAGATAATTTCTTGTCACCACAATAAAACCCACCTATAATTATATATTATTAAATGTGTATTTGCTCCAAACCGTTCTATATAAGCAAAAATGCTCCTTAGAACGAGAAGCAAATGATATAGATAAAGGGGGCTTACATTTGCAAGCAGTCGGAATAGTTGTTGAATACAATCCTTTTCACAATGGACATGCCTATCATTTGGAACAGGCGAAGAAAGTAGCACAAGCAGATATTGTCATCGCTGTCATGAGCGGGGATTTTTTGCAACGTGGTGAACCAGCCATGGTCGATAAATGGACACGCACAAAAATGGCTCTCGCAGGTGGTGTCGATATTGTCATTGAACTACCTTACGTATATAGTACGGCACCTGCAACTGATTTCGCAAAAGGAGCCATTTCCTTACTTTCTGGAATTGGTTGCGATTCTTTTGCTTTCGGAAGCGAAGATGGCTCCATACAACCCTTTATGAATACGTTTCAGCTCATTAATAATCACCGCACTGAATATAACGCTCTTATTAAAGAAAGCCTTAAAACGGGTGCAAGCTATCCTAAAAGTCTACATTACGCCTATGAACAGCTTTCTCAAAAGTTCCCTGCTGCATACATTGATTTAGGTCAACCGAACAACATACTTGGTTTTCACTACATTGAAGCTGCCAAAACTTTAGGTAGTAACATTAAACCTTTAACGATCCCTCGCATCGTTGCAGGTTATCATGACGCTATTCAAGAAGGTGCATCCATTGCTAGCGCCACAGGAATACGCAAAGCACTAGCAACAACAAGTGCTCTACAAAATGTGCAAGAGTTTCTACCTAAAGCATCATTCGTTCATTTAGCGGATTGGCATGGAAAATATGGTAAATTTGCAAATTGGGAAACTTTTTGGCCATTATTACAGTTTACACTTATTCGGCACACACCTAGTGAACTGACGCGCTATGCTGAGGTAACAGAAGGCATTGAGAATGCACTTATTAAAGCAGCGAAAACGAGTCATTCTTTCGGTAGCTTTATGGAGAAAATTAAATCTAAACGCTATACTTGGACACGACTTCAACGTATGCTCACGCACATTTATACTGGATTTACAAAGGAACAATTGCAAAGCTTTGATGCGCCTTCTAGTATACGTTTACTTGGTATGAGTAAGCAGGGACAAGCGTATTTGGGTATGCACAAAAAAGACATACCTTTACCTTTAATCAGTCGTGTTGCAGCTATGGATGATGCTATGCTTGCTGTAGATATTCATGCAGCAGAGGTATACAATTTAAGTATAGAGCAAAGATCAAAAGGGCAAAGTTTGCCTAAAGATTATCAAACACCACCCATTCGTTTTTAAGTAATAGAAGATCTCAATAAAAGGATGCCAGAAATTTTTCTAGCATCCTTTTATGTTGTAGAAAAACAAAATGGTCCAAGAGCCATAAAATATATTTTATCTGCGAGCAGCGGTTTTCTTTTATGTAAATCCCAATAATACAAAGATTTTCAACACAATAAAAAGATGCCAGAAATTCTTCAAGCATCTTTTTTGTTTCTTATTTCGGCTGTATCTGTTTTAAATATTCGATTGCATCATCCACAGTTTTAACCGGAACTATTTTCATTTTTGTTTTAATTTCTTTCGCTACCTTTACTGCTGTTGCATAATTTGATTCTAGCTCAGGATATTTAGCTTTCATTTCTGGAGTAATTTCATCATCTGGCGCGAAAAAGATTTCCATACCATCACGATCAGCAGCAATGACTTTATAGTCTATTCCACCAATTCTTCCAACAGTGCCGTCAACCAGCATCTCTCCTGTCCCAGCGATAGCATAGCCCTTCGTTAAATCTTCTTCGAGAAGTTGGTCTAAAATTTCTAAAGTAAACATTAGTCCAGCAGACGGACCTCCAATATCCTCAGTTTTCATTGACACATTTGGATTTGTTTCAATAGATTTACTTTCAGCATAAGTAATACCTAAACCAGCCCTTGTTTCTTCTGATCTAGGGATTTCCTTTAATGTTATCGTTACCTCTTGTTCTTTTTTATTACGTATAAATTCAATTGTCACTTTCTCGCCAAGCTGCTTCGGCTTTAAAAGATCTACAAGCATTTGTTGATTTCTAATTTTTTGTCCATCAACTTCAATAATCTCATCACCAGCTTTTAAAAAATTTTCCGAAGCACCGCCCTCAAGAACATTTAATACAAAAACACCGTTAAAAAGAATTTTCGTTTGAAGGCCAGCTCTCTGAAAAGCTACATATTTTGCATTAAATTGAGAATCAGTCATTAATTTAAGCTGTCGAACATTATATTCCTCTTCATCCTCTAACGGATTTCGAACTTGGGTAATATCCATTAATTTTTGGTATTTTTGAGTTTTTGCCCAAAGATATGAAAAAGGCGTAGCTTGCTGCATGGCCACCGTCATTAAGCTCAAGGAACCTTTATCATTCGTGTGGCTATTTTCAACGTTAACAAATTCACTGACATCATAAGCACTTCCAGGCTTCATAATATAAGCGTCTAATCGGTATAACATTAAAAAACAAATCACGACTAATACCATTGCATAAATACTAATTTTTTTCTTCATAAGAAAAAACCTCCTAGGACGCTTGCAAAACCTTACGTTCATTTTTTTGCCTTTTTTACATATATTGATTTTAGCATTTGCCTATGTGAATGACAAAAAGTTGAAACGAGATGATAACATGTACGCGACAATTCAAATAGCGATTTGCATAGTTCTTATTCTATTACTCTTGTTATTCCCACAAACAGCTCATACAGGTACTGATTTAGGTTTAAACCTTTTTATGGATGCTCTATTCCCGTATTTATTACCTTATCTTATTTTAACGCAATGGCTTCTCCGTTTAACGGCTCCTATGCGCACGAAAACAAAAAGAGCTTCTTTATACGTACAAGCCTATATTATTAGCGCACTCGGAGGGTATCCGTCTGGAGCAACAACCATTGTTTACTTAAAAAACAGCGGGCAATTACACGCTAAAGAAGCAAATTTTTTATTAGCCGTATGTCATGCACCAAGCCCTCTTTTCGTGCTAGGCTTCGTAAGCCTTGATTTATTACACAGTAATACGTTCGGATGGTTGTTTTTATGTTTACTACATAGTTTTAATATTTGCTGCTTACTAACTGGTTACTTTTTATTTCGTAAAACAGACCCTCCTAACATCTCAATACACAATACATCTTTGAATACAGCACCATTCTCTGAAAGCATAAAAGAAACAGCTCCGACAATACTATTAGTTGGAACGACAATAATTTTTTTCACTACCATCCAGACGATTGTCCAACAAGGCTTAGATTCACTGCTACCTAATCTTCCCTACGCAGCTGAACTTTCCATAGCCGCAATTCTTGAAGTTACAAATGGTCTTAAAATGACCGTCTCAGCTTTTCCAAATCTTTCGTATTTGCCATTACTAGTTGTTATGTTGTTGACCATGCAAAGTATAAGCATTCACTTACAAATTTTCGTCATTGCAAAATCAGCCAAGCTGTCTGTTCGACCCTATATAAAATTCCGCCTACTTAGCATAATCATTGTACCTACTATTTATGCTCTTTTTTTCTTAAAATAAATAATCATCTACATGGTTCAGCATTATACGCAGGAAACAAATTGCTCCTCAAACTAAAATAAGGATGTCTTAAAAATAAGACATCCTCTTAGTTTCTTTTATTTATTTAAACTATACTTTTCTTTCAAAGCTTCTACGACACAAGCAGGAACAAGCTCGCTAACATCACTACCGTATTTCGCAACCTCTTTGACAATGCTTGAGCTTAAGAATGAATATTGATTTTTTGTCATGATGAAAAATGTTTCAATGTTTTTATCAAGAAAACGGTTCATCGAAGTAATTTGCATTTCGTATTCAAAATCCGAAACAGCACGTAAACCACGGACAATCGCTTTTGCTTTTTTTTCCTTGGCATAGTCTATTAATAGTCCAGATGAACTTTCAATACGTACATTAGGCAATGTTTTAGTCACTTCAGCCATTAATGCCATACGCTCTTCTACAGAAAATAATGGCTGCTTGGATGAATTATTTAATACAGCAACATAAACTGTGTCAAATACATCTGCCGCTCGTTTAATAATATCTAAGTGACCATATGTCACCGGATCAAAACTCCCAGGAACTACAGCAATTTTCTCTGACAATCTATTCCCCTCTTTCTTTGCATAACGATCCATTTCATCATGGCTGCATACGTGGCCACTCTTGCTTTTTTCACAGGATGTGAAGTTCTTAGCCTGAGTTCCTCTATTCAGTGGGTATTAGGATACCCTACGAATGAAGATAAACGGATATAATCGTTCCGCCATATGCTTCTTGTCTTTTTAATTCAAAGTCCCCAAACCTCTGTGGTAATTCTACTTCTTTTGCATGCTCACATAAAATTACGCCATCATGTTGAATTTTATCATTGTCGACAAGAATCTGCACTAAGTCATAATATTCTTTGTGGTGATATGGAGGGTCTAAAAATGCTAATTTAAACGAAATATCACGTTTTAATAGCGCTTTCACAGCACGCTTCGCATCTATACGAAATAGCTCAGAACAATCCTCGTAACGACATTTCTTTATGTTTTCCTGAAGTACTTGGAACGCCTTTGCATCCTTTTCAATAAAAACGGCGTGCTCAACTCCTCTACTTAAAGATTCAATCCCTAAGCCACCGCTCCCTGCAAATAAATCAAGCGCTATACCTCCATCAAAGAATGGACCAATAATATTAAAGATGGATTCCTTAACTTTATCAGTTGTAGGTCTCGTCGTGTTCCCTACAATCGCCTTTAACGGCATCCCTTTACGTTCTCCTGCTACAACTCTCATAGGCAAATCACCGTACTTTCTTATTCCATATAACAATTTCACCTTGGCGTAATTGTTATTATTTATTGTGTTGTCGCTTCGCTTTTGCACAGTCAAATCGCCACATGACATGGCGTTCTTAGACTGAGTCCCTCTATTTCAGCGGGTGTTTAGCACTCACTTTAAAGAAGTTAAAAGTATTTTTGCAGCGAAAGACGAACCTCCGCTGCAAAAATTTATTCTTCCTCTTGTGTTAACATCTTAATATTGATACGACCATCACTTTTTTGTAATTCTACTAAAAATAATCGTTGTAGCCAAGCTTCTTCAACATAATAATGATTGGCAATTTTTATAATTGGTTCTGAAATTGTAGAATATCTACGTTGATTAAATACATAAAACCCAGGCTCTTTCGGGAATCGGAAGGTGCGATTATCACTATTGATATAATATCCATTTTTCCCTTCACCAACCGTATATCCTAGATACGGCAACAATGCATCAGCAGTATACAATACTTGTCCTTCAGAAAGGATCACATGAACATCTTTTCTCAAAACATCATTCACATAAACATTTCGATCATCCTCAAATAAAAGTGGATATGTCCCGTTTACTTGGGCCGCATTCAACTTAAAATAAGACGTTTTTGCATTTAATACCTTTGATAAAAGATCGTCCATTAATGCAGGGGAAATCGGCTCTTCCCCAAGCTTATCCAAAGATTCTTGCCATGCTGACTCTTGATCTGCTGTCATATATTCTTTTAACGTCTTCACAATTTTCTTTGCTTTATCGGAACCAATCGTATCCTTCACTAAATAGGATGCCACAACTTCCGGCAACCATGTTGGCGAATCTTTAAACTTATATTGTGACTTTATTTGTGACAGTATAACTTCCTGTGCAACTGCTTGTTCAGTTAGCTCAGGCATAAATAAAAGTCGGTCATCATGTTCTTTCACCGGATTCTTTTCTTGAATAATAGCAATGTGTTGATCATTCAAAAATTTGATGTTTTCCAATGACTTCAATAAATCCTTCGAAATAGCTCCTCGTGCATAAATAGATAACACAGGAGTTTGCTCTTGCGCTTTTAAATTACCCTTTTGCCAATAAATATCGCGAACTGTACCATCTCCACTAAACATTGTATAGTTAACAAGTGATAGTTTTTGCTGCCCTACTAAAGGCAATCCCGTGATCCACTGACCAACAATTTTACTATCGGTTGAAATATGTACTACGGAATAAGATGCTTCACCATTCGTTAATGTGGCGAAAGCATTTTGGATGAGCATTTTATCTTTTAAGCCACCCTCAATCGGAATTATGTATGAAACAGATTGTGATTTAGTCTCTCCTTTTTTAAAATAAGAGACTTCTTCTGATAAACGCTCACAGCTTTTTTCGTTATCGATAAAGCAACTAGGGTTCACTGCATTTTCCGGCCACTTTATTTTCACTTTTTGGTTTGGTAAGTTTTTAAAATGTTGACGAATATCCAAGCTATTTTCTCGATAGACAATTTCTATCTCCTGTGAATAACGGAATTCGCCATTGCCTGCTTCTAAATCAGATGAATAGGCATGGTACTGAAAAAATAATGTTCCGGAAATGATTAGTACTAGAATGGAAAAAAAACTCATTGCAAATTTCATGTGCTTGACCTCCCGCAGCATGATACTATGTGTATTGGAAAGGATGTGCAATTTTTATGCCACAACAATTTATAGAATTAGGTGAAGGCTATGGTGATGTTTATGAGCTACTTGAAATAGTGAAAACCAATCAAGATCGCTTCCACCAAGCTTTTATACTAACATCCACTAAAGAAGAAAAAAAGTTTGCCTCTTTAGCAATCGCTTTAAAACCAGTCGGTGAAAGTAAATTCATGCCGATTTATATTTGTCGAGAAGGCATCCCTTATAATGAAGAGCAGCCTTCACAGCGACAAAAAATGTTTGAAGAAAGTATTAAACGACTAGATAGAAAAGCGGTTGTTGTAGAAATAAAGCACTCTTCTATATTTTCGGAATCAAAACTATTTTATCAATACTTAATCGGAATAATGAGACTTCATCACTATATACCATCTTTAACATAGTATTATAGACCTGCTTTATAGTCATATTCTTTCGCTTTATCTGGTTTCGCATTTTCAAATTCAGTTTTAACAAATGGACGATAAGACTTTACAACGTCTTTCACAAATGGAAGGCGTTGTAGTTTTGTTGTCATTGATTCAATTTCCTCTCGCTCGCAATAAAGAACTACATATTTTTGCCTCCGAGAAATATAAAGAACATGACCATATTTTCGAAGAGACTTCGCATGTTTTAATTGATGGACGTAAACGATTAGTCCTTGGCGTTCGTTCATAGTATTCCCCTCATTTCTTACATAAAAGAATACCATAGACCGGAAAATGATAGCAACAGAGTTTAGCTGACAGAACGCTTGATTTTCCGTTATAATGGAAAAGCATACAACGTTGACTAAGATTTTTACATTCACTTATGCAAGTTAATAGAGCACTAGTTTAAGTTATAATTTTTTGTTTGCTCACTGAAAATTTAAAAGTGAAATTGTCAGTACTATTTATATTATTTTAATTGTTAAGGAGGACGAATATGGGTAAGAAAACAAAGATTGCGCTTGCAATCGCAGCAGCAAGTGCAGCGGCTTGGGCAGGTAGTAAAGCTATTTCTAAACCTCAACAACGAGAAGGTAAACAAGCATTACAATTTGATCACCCAATTATTCTTGCACATCGTGGCGGTGCTCATTTAGCACCTGAGCATACAATGCCTGCTTTTGAAAAAGCCATGGAGTTAGGTGTTCAGGGCTTTGAAATAGATATTCGCTTAACTAAAGATGAGGAAATTATCGTTTTCCACGATGATACTGTTGATCGTACGACAGATGGCTATGGACTTGTTGCAGATATGACTATAGCAGAAATAAATGCATTAAACCACGGTTATCAATTTGAAGATTTGGATGGAGAATTTCCTTATCGAGATGAAAAAATAGACGTTGTAACTTTACGCGAACTTCTACAATCTTATCCAAACATGTTAGTCAATATTGATATTAAAGATGCGCCAGATACGTATGAAGGAAGTTTAATGCCGTCTAAACTATGGCGTTTAATTGAAGAGCTTGGTGCTGAGAATCGAGTAGTTGTCACAAGCTTCTACGGCGAACAGATTGATCGCTTTAATTTATATGCTCAAAATCAAGTAGCACTAGGTGCAGGCGAGTCAGATGTTCGTAAAGCATTCGCTTCTTTCTCAAGCCAGTTCGGACATTTATATCATCCAAAGGTAGATGTATTCCAAATACCACCTAAATCAGGAGTAATTAACTTAGATTCTCCGAAGTTTATCCAGTTTTTAAGCAATTTAAATATCCCTGTTCATTATTGGACAATCAATGACGTCCCAACAATGAATAAATTAATTCACAATGGTGCAAAAGGTATTGTTACAGATCGACCTGATATTGCAGTAGGAATACTGCAAAAACAAGATTAACGGAACGGAACTTAACTTCCATTAGGTTAACGCATTGATGGGTAAGGGCTGCTTTTTATAGCCCTTACCTTTTATTTTAATATTTTCTTCTTATAAAATTTGCAGGTACCGGGGATAGATTTAATTCTCTCGCCCATACAGAAAGCTGCCCTATATGATGAATTTCATGTGTAATAGTATGGTGTAAAATATCATTTTTTGTATAAGTATTTATATCCCAAGAGACCTTTACGATTTCATCATTTAAATTCTCGTTATGCTTCAAAAATTCGATAATTTCGTCTTGTAATTCAATTGAAAGATTTTTTACTTTTTCAAGCGTTCTATATTCATCAAAATCGAACATTCTGTCTTTTTCTCCCATAATGCCACGAATCCAGCTATATTCAACTTCAATAATATGAAATAGTGTATATAGAATACTACCTACTCCACCAATTCTTTTCTGCAACAATTCCTCTATACTTAGCTGATTACACCACTCGAACCATTCGTCTCTTACTTGCCAGTTATACTGAAAAAACTTGATCATGTGACCCTTCACCCCTTAGATTTTTTAGTAAGTTTTAGCAAAAACCAATAAACAGTCGAGCTGATGAAAACCCCACTGTTTAAAATTCTATCATTACCATAACGCTGATCTCCAAGGAGTCACCCAGTCGTAACGAAGATCAACTTATATGCATACATTTTAACAAATGATTTGCACAACTTTTGATGATAAATTTTTATATTTTTCTTTATTGTAAATGATGCAATACCGCATCCGTTACATCACGTAATGTTGCTTTTCCTCCTAAATCACCTGTTTTAATACCTTGCGCTAATGTTGCTTCCATCGCATTCAGCACTTTGGTACCAACCTCATGATAGCCTAAGAAATCAAGCATCATTTTCCCTGTCCAAATTTGTCCAAGTGGATTTGCGATTCCTTGTCCCGCAATATCAGGAGCAGAGCCATGAACTGGTTCAAACATGGATGGATATTGTCGTTCTATATTTAAATTCGCAGCTGGCGCAATACCGATGCTGCCCATAATTGCACCACCTAAGTCAGTTAAAATATCCCCAAATAAATTTGATGCAACTATTACATCAAAGTTTTCTGGCTTCATCACCAAAAAAGCAGCTAAAGCATCAATATGATTAGATACTTGTCCTATATCCTCATAATCTTTACCAACCTGAGCAAACACCTCATCCCAAAAAGGCATACTATACGTAATTCCGTTAGATTTTGTGGCACTTGTAACATGCTGACGTCGATTTTTCGCCATTTCAAATGCATATCGCATTGCCCGCTCTGTTCCCTTCCTCGTGAAAATAGCATTTTGGATAGCAACTTCATCTTGTCCACTATGTATTCTGCCACCACTCTCAGCATACTCTCCTTCTGAGTTTTCACGTACAACTACAAAATCAAAGCCATTTGGGTTACGTAAAGGTGAAGGCAAACCTTGAAGTAGCTTTGCTGGACGCACATTAATAGATTGTTTCATCTCACGGCGTATTTTAATCAGTAGTCCCCATAACGAAATGTGATCTGGTACTAATTCGGGCATACCTACAGCACCTAAAAAGATTTGATCATAACCTTTTAAAATTTCAATACCATTATCAGGCATCATTTTACCTGTCTCTAAATAATAATCACAGCCCCATGGAAATGTTGTCCATTCAAATTGAAAGCTGCCATCTAGTTGAGCAGCTTTATTAAGCACTTCTATCGCCGCGGGTACTACCTCTTTACCAATCCCATCTCCTGGTATAACGGCAATTCGATAAGTCTTCATCTATTTATCCTCCTTTAATTTCTATATAGCCTATTCAATTACTATACAATTTTTATTTTTATTCAGCAATTTCATCCTGATGTATGTTGCTGTCGCTACAACATAATATAGTAATAAAAAAAACTATATACAAACTCAATCGAGTTTTGTATATAGTCTATTAAAAAGCATTACCTTGTGTTAAGCAGAGCATGAGCAAGAACCACCTGAGCCACATCCTCCACCACATGAAGAACCTGATGCAAAGAACGGATTACTTACAGGAACTTTTACCGCTTCAGAAACAGTTTTCCCTATAAGTAAGCTTATTTGGTCAAGCAAATCTTGAAAATCGTTCTCAGCAAGTTTCAATGCCGAAACCTTTTCATTTAAATCGAGTGCGCGCTTTTGCTGACGAATCGATTTCATAATTGTATGATAGTCCGGATGATATTTTCCGAAACGTTGTACATCTTCGTACTGCTCTTTCATGCGATTGAAAGCGTAAATAGCTTCCACTATTTGGACGTCGCTATACACATCATCATAAGCTTGTTGCAGCGCTTTCGCAGGCTCAGAGGAAAGAATCATCTCACAAAGCTCATCGGCCTCATCCAAAATGATTGCCCAGTCAGAGGTCATCATCATTTTTAATTCCCCCAATCTCTTTTCCATCATAACAGATTTTATGGTAATTTTACATTATTGATACTTTTAAATGAAGGAGTTTTTAAATTGGTACCATCATCTAAAGAACAAATAGAACAATTACTTGCAGAGATTTTACAACATAGCACAGCTGAAGATGAGGAAGTCTTACTACATTTATTGTCTGGACTTCGCGATAAACAACAAGGTATTCATCGACGTTATATTAATGCTGCCTTACATATGGTAGGCAAATTTGAACCCGAAGTTAGTGAAGTTCGCATTCCCATTACACCTGTTATCCATAATACTATTAAGGTACCACACGGTGGGATTATTGCAACAATTGCAGATGCAGCAATGGGCGGACTTGCTTCGCGTTCAGTGCCAGAAAGCTTTAATGTTGTCACAACAAATATGAATATCTCTTATATTGCTACAACAACGAACAAGGAACTAATCGCTCGTGGGCGTTTCGTCCATAAAGGGCGCCAGACACTTGTGATGGAATGTGATATCGAGGATGAGACTGGACGAAGACTTGCTATTGCGACTGGATCTTTCTTTGTTATTCAACGCCGTCCTTAGACATAAGATTTAAAAAGTAATCTCGAATACATTGTTGATCGGAAAAAGGGAATTTTTGATTTTTTATTTGTTGGGTTTGTTCATGCCCTTTTCCGGCAACAAGTACAATATCGCCTTTTTCTGCCTTTGCTAGCGCTTGATGAATAGCAACTTTTCGATCTAAATAGATTTCATAATATTGCTGCTCAGTAAAACCAGCAATAATACTTTCATTAATTAAAATAGGATCCTCATCACGTGGATTATCCGTTGTTAAAAAGATGACATCCGCATGCTTACTAGCTACCGCTCCCATCGCAAAACGTTTCGCCTTATCTCGATTCCCCCCACAGCTAAATACAAGGTAAAGGTTTTTAGAACAATCCAAAGTTTGCAAAACAGCCTGTAATGCCTCGGCCGTATGAGCATAATCTACATACACGTCAACCCCAAATGGATTGTCTATTTTCTCAAGCCTTCCTTCTGGTAGCCTTAACAACCACATATGCTCCGCTAGATCTTCAATTGAAAAACCTAGTCGCCATAAAGTCATTAACGCAGCTACAGCATTTTGCACATGATATTTTCCGTTAAAAGGAATTTCTACGATATGTTCACTCGAGGACGTTTGTAAACAAAGCACCGTTTTTCCAATTGATTCACTAACAATTTGGATATGTAAATCATTATGATTATCAAAGCCGAATGAGCAGGATTTTTTCTTATCATAAATACCAACGGAACGGCAAAAATTATCATCCCCATTTAGCACAAGCTTTTTTGACAAATCTGCCAACCTTTTTTTCGCACGCTTATAAGCTTCAAGTCCTCCATGATCTTCTAAATGGTCCTCCGTTAAATTTAAAAAAACACCACAATCGATATCACAATGATCCAGCCTATGTTGCTGTAACCCCATTGACGAAGCTTCTAAAACAACATGTGTAACACCATTTCGTACACATTGCTTTAAAATAGGATGCAACTCTTTTGCCTGTAATGTAGTTAATTGCTCATGCACTGTTTGCTGTTTCTGTTCATTGATGAAAAATCCTACAGTTCCAATAACCGCGACGTTTTTATGTAGAGCTCTTAGCAATTGGCTCACAAAATGACTCACTGTTGTTTTACCATTTGTACCCGTAACCGCTATGACTGTTAATGCTTCCGCTGGAAAGGCTGAAAGCTTTGCACTCGCATACGATAAAAATAAGGATGTATTCGGAACCCAAACAAAAGGAATACTTTGATCAGTAATAGGTATTGAAATACTTTCCTCTGATACTATAGCGGCAGCTCCACGAGCTAATGCTTCTTTTACAAAACGACTTCCCGATGTTTTCTTACCTTTACGTACAATGAAAATATCCCCAGGTTTTACTGCCTGAGCATAATCCTCAACGCCTGTAATATTTGTACGAATAGATCCTCCAGTTACACTACACGGCCAGTCTTTTAATAGCTCAGCTAATTGCAAGCTTCATTCCCCCTTTCGGTTCTCTAGCATATGACGGCGTATATAATGGTGTGACGAAAATTGTAGTTGGTCATTGTGCATTTCTTTTTCGTCTAACTGAAAAGACTGAAGATACACTTGATTTTACCAAGTATATCTTCAGTCTTTGATTTCTATATATTCCAGCATTTTAGATGTACCGAAAGCGGAACGAGATTCACTGTCTCGTAAACGCTTGATTATTGAAAACTAATAATCAGTGAGGTGATGAAGAACTCCTTAGATTAAGTTTCTCTTTAAGGTGATGATTCATCAATATTTTCTACTGGTTCCTCAGAGTCTTTATTCTCACTATCCAGCTCCTGTGAAGAAGATTCTAACAATATTTGCG
Organism: Lysinibacillus sp. NPDC056959; assembly: GCF_042674095.1. NCBI lineage: Bacteria > Bacillati > Bacillota > Bacilli > Caryophanales > Bacillaceae > Lysinibacillus > Lysinibacillus sp. NPDC056959. The sequence goes on from NZ_JBHURE010000001.1 coordinate 264,776, forward strand.
TATAATAGTTTAAAAAGACTCCAGATCCCACTGTAGTATATAAATCATTTAATATGATTTTTCGATGCTCAGATGAATTTAGCCAACCATGCATTGCTTCGATAGCATCAAAATAATCAGTCGCAAGATTTTCATTCGCCTCACTATATTCGATTTCCTGTGTTTCTAATCTCTTTTTCAAATCTCCATTTGTTGGTGATTCATGACCAACGAAATTTTGAACCTTCATATCTTCACTATGCATATTTGCAACTTTTTCTATTGATTCATCAATAGTTAATGGAGATAAATCATGTTGAACTCTTGCTACATTGATTAAATCGTCAAGTTGCGCAGCACTTGCTTCATTAATTTCCTTCTGTAAAAAGGAAGAAGGTGGTGTTGGTATAACTAACTCGCCTTGATAAGTCATTTCATAAGGTTGATGAAGAACAAGCGTTTTACTATTAGTAAAGCGTATGCCTTGTAGCTCACTCGTTTCTCTATCGAGATAGAGTTGTGCAAACAGCCCTTCGAATTTTACAAGCAACCGTGTCTGCATATCTTCTTCACTCATCGAGAAAGAGAAAATATTTTTACCAACATTCGCCGTTACTTCGTAATCAATGATAGTCATTCGGTATATATCATCACGCTTCTGACCAACCTTAAAAGGAGAAGCATCTAAATCTTCACCAGCTAGATAAACTTGTGTCACCACATTATTTTCAACGCCTACCATAAAAAATTTGGAAGGACTTGCATTGTAGATCCACCAATCATAGCCAAAGGACGATGGTTCCTTTCGCACTGGTTCACCATATTTATCTGAAACTACCTTTATTTCTTTACCGATTAATGTCGACATCCCGCTTTTCGGACGTGGCATTGCCCCCATTTCAGGTTGCGTTAACTCGGTTTTGGGAATGATATTTGAATTGGCATTCGGGCCTTTTAGCGGCTCATTTTCACGTGGTGTATTAAAAAACATAAAGCCAATCAACGCAATTGCAGCACATGCCATAAAAATGCGAAATAAAGCTTTCATATATGACTCCTTCTTATCACGATTATTCTAAAACTATTATATCAATTGTAGTTGGGTTGACACAATGTTGTCATTGCAACAATGTCGAATATGCTCTATTATAAAAATGAGCGTATACTTTGTACGAGAACCTAAAGGAGGATTAGAGATGTATTTTGAAAATACTAACCTTGAAAATTTAACAGCTGATCAAGAACTTATTGTAAGCGTCATGAAAAAAAACGGTTTAGAATGTGATGGCGGCTGGGACTACGAACGTATGACATTTGATAAGCGTTTCGATACTCGTGAGGGACGTTATTACCTGCGTGTATTCTCATATGCTAAATCAGGTGATGTTGGTGCACACGATGCAATCCTAACATTAATGAAACCAGCACTTGGTAAGTACTACTATCCACACGGTGTTGAGTATGGTGATGATGAAGTTTATCCAGCTCATCTTGTAAAAAAATGTGAAGAAATCTTAAAAAAGGTTAAATTAGACTTACAAGATTTTGAAATTCGCGCTTAATTTTAGATAGTTATTTCACGGTGCATATATGTCGATTAAACATCGAAATCATTTTTATTTTTTTATCAGGTAACAGTAACGGCAATAGCATGCAGTGCAATAGCTAAACTGAAAAGACTGGTGGTCCAGTCTTTTTTATTTTGAGTAAAAATTTTATTTCTTCTCATACTAACTATATCTTTTACATGATGTAGGTGAGATAAATGTTACAATTTTTAAAAAGTCCTTTTTTTCGCCATCCGATAATCGTTATAGCGATTGGAATTGCAATTCTTTGGTTTATATCCCTGTCATTACCGATACTGCTTGCCTACGTAACTGCATTATTATTGGAACCTGTCATCATACGAATTAGTAAACGGTTCCGAAAAAAACGAAAAATAGTCGCATCCATTTTTTTTATGATCTTTTCAATTGTGACATTATTATTATGTATTCTCATCATATTTATAAGCTGGAAACAATTTTCAATATTTATCATTGATATTCCAGAGTACCTCAATCAACTCTCAGCAATATGGATTCAAATGCAATCCAAGCTCTCCAACTACACGCATCGTTTGCCCTTAGATCTTGTTATACAAATTCAACTTATGATAGCACAAGCTCTTTCTTCAATTGAGAAATATGCTCTTTCTTTAACAAATGTGAATGTTTGGTCATCTTTACTTACGTATATTACTTCTCGTTTGTTTGATATTTTTGTTTATTGGATTGTGTTATATATGTTTCTTTTAGAACTACCGAATATTAACCGTAAAATGTTAGCACCTATTTCGTTTCACTATCAACAAAAAATACTATTTATTGGACAGCGTGTGAAACTTGCTTTATTTGGTTTTATGAAAGCACAATTTTTTGTTGGTATTTGTATTTTAGCTATATCTTTTGGGACTTTTTATTTTCTTAAAACTCCATTCCCACTTGTTTTATCACTCTTGCTAGTCATTTTAGACTTCGTTCCTTTTTTAGACTCATTCATTTTGCTTCTTCCTTGGGCACTATACAAAGCCTTTACAGGTGATTATATTTTTGCTGTTATGCTAGTCGCATTAACAATCGCACTATTTTTAGTTCGACGTATGATTGAACCTAGAGTAATTGGAAATAAAGTTGGACTCTCCTCACTCACAACCTTTATTGCAATGTTTATCGGTTTTGAAGTGTTTGGATTTGTTGGTATTTTAATCGGTCCTTTACTCTTTGTTGTTGTCCTGTCCCTATTTAATCAAACATCTATAAAAAATCTCCCTCCTTCTCAAAAATAAAAGGAGGGAGATCTTTTTGATCAATTATGCTTCTGCACAATGACACCAGCTGAAAGAAGTTAAAAGCCTAAAATTGCTTTAATGACAGATGTTGTTTCACCTGGCTCAAATAAAACATAAAGTAACAAGTAAACAAGAACTCCGGTAATAGCTACGAAGAACCAAATAATACTCGTAATCGGTCCAATACGACGGTGAAGCTTAAGATTCGTTTTCAAACCAGAGATGATACTAACAATACCAAATACAGCTCCAGTTGTTGCAAGCGTAATATGGAAAATTAAGAAGAACGTATAATATGGTTTTAAATCTTCTCCGCCACCAAACGCTGTGTTACCAATAAAGATTGTACGTGAAGCATAAATAATAAAGAAGATAAGTGCTGCGACACCTGCTGCAAGCATTACTTTTTTATGTGCCTCCACTTTTCTTTTTATAATTAAGCCCCAACCAATAGCTACAAGTACAGCACTAATAACAATGAATGATGTACTTATAGTAGGCAAAATTTGTAATTCCATTGACAAAACCCCTTATACTTTAAAATCAATTCTGCCTCGGCATAATTGCGTCCCGAATCGGCTTTGTGCTTAGGCCTGCACAAGGGCCGACACGATGTCGGTCATTTCGGTAATGCCACAGGAGGTGGCGTTTTTACCGATGTAGGTCAGTTAGCCGTTATCGCATGGACGCGATGTTTTTTAGGCTAATATCCCCTAAGAACTCCTTTCCGATTCCGTGACATCCGCCGGAGGCTCTAGGCCAACACGATGTTGGTCACTCAGTCGTTACCACAGGACGTGGCGCTCTTAGACTGAGTTCCTCTTTTATACCGAAAGCGTAGCGACAGGTATTTGGACACCTGTTGAAAGAAGTTAAAAATTCTTTTTTTACAATTAATGTTGCTGCTGGCTTTCCCATTTCTTTTGATGCTCTTTTAAAGCATCTGCAGTAATTTTATCCGGATCCTTTTGTTCTGCACGATACCAATTAAGGAAAATCGCCCCTAGTAATACACCAAAAATAATCTCTTGTAAAATCTTCATTAAAACGCCGCCTAATTGCTGATCAGCAACAGATGTCATATTTGTAAAGAGCTCTGGTCCTGAAAGAGATAAACTAGATAGTGTGGCAACTGGCACACAAAGTTCCATTGCTTTTAGCCATGCTTCACCATTTGTATATGTTTCATACATAGCGTTTGGTGCAAAAATAATTAACGCACACGCAGGTGTAATTAATACCGCATTAGCAATGATATAGGCTAATTTATGCAAAGGCTTCATTTGTGATTGATTTGGCATCTTTTGAATCAAAGGCCAGTACATTAAGACAGCAGAAACAAATAATACAAATGTATATGTACCATGTAGAGTTTCGTTTAATTTAATGTAGTCTAGCACTGCAGGTAAGTGATAGAAAGAAAATAGACCAATAAACACAAATACTGCAGCGACGGGAAATGTAAGTACTTTAAATAAAGATCTAACAACTGGTGCTTCAATCGCAACTTTCCATACCCACCAAGGAATCCCCTTAATTAAGAAAATCGGTACAAGTAACAATAAAATAGCCATTTGCACCATATGCATTGTAAACATAATATGCGCCATTAAATCTATTGGAGATCCTTTAATAATATATATCGTTACCATCGCCAGTACAAAATAAATAGCCTCTCCTTTTTTCAAAGGCTCACTTACTTTAAAATCCTTGCGCCACTTTGTTGTGACTAGAAAATAGATGACTGTTATAAAAACAAGAACCCCTATTAAGTATGGGCTCCATAAAGCTTGGAAACCAAATATACTAAGTGGCATACAAAACGCACTCCTTTAACTTCAGTATCCCTATTATAGAACGCTTACACTTATTCTGCAATGAACGAAAGGTGAACAAATAACTATCCACAATTAATTACTCGAACAAGCTAGAGCATCTATTGAAAAAATGTTAAAAACTATAAATCACCACATGAAGAGTATCTTATTTCTCGTGGCTCATCAGCCATAGCGTGGGGTTGATTTCCGTTCCGACTGGGCGCTTTGTTGCTGTCGCTTCGCTTTCGCACAGAGCAGAGCTTCCTGGGGGCGTCCGATGAGCCGCTTCGCTTCGCTGCAGGGTCTCATCTGTGACGCTGATCCCCGAGGAGTCGCCCAGCCTCCACTCCAATCAACTTGTATAAAGCGAAAACTTTAATCAATGTATAAATACCCGCACAAAAATACATTTTATTTGTTTCTCTTTTTCATTATATTGGCAGAACAATTTGGCGTAGAGCCTTTACTCGAATATAGCCAAAAAGCTCATTCGCAAGTAGTGTAGGTTTCTCTATCCACCGCTAATTATTAGTCTTCACCAATAGAACTTTAAAAAGGGACAAAAAGAAAAGCACGTTCCTACAGTAAGTAGAGAACGTGCTTTTTTGGTGATTACCACCAAATAATTGTTAAAAATGCTAAGAAGAATGTAAATGCGATTAAAATACCCATCCACATGAAGAAGCCAATTACACCACCGAAGTGTGTTTTTTTGTCTTCTAAGTGCATGAAAGAGTAAAGTTGAAGAACAACTTGAACTCCAGCAAGCAATAAAATAAGCGGTAATATTAAGTATTTAGAAAAATCAGCTGCAACTACTGCGAATGCGATAAACGTAAAGAAGATCATAATCGCAAAGTTGATTACTTGTTTACGCATATGAACGGCATTATGATGACGATCATACTCGTATTGTGCCTGTGACTTAGCAACTATAGGTGTATCGTGTGATGACATATTATCCGATCACTCCCATCAAGTAAACTACTGTAAAGATGAATACCCAAACTACGTCGATAAAGTGCCAGTATAATGCAGCCACGAAGAATTTAGGTGCATTGTATAAGTTAAGACCACGCTTAGCATTACGAAGCATTAACGTAGCAATCCACACAAGACCTAATGTTACGTGGAAACCATGTGTACCAACTAATGAATAAAACGCAGTTGAGAATGCAGATTGGTCAAATGTAAAACCAAGACCTACATAATGATTGAATTCATAAATTTCAAGACCTAAGAATCCAAGACCTAAAAGTAATGTTATACCAAGCCAAGTTTGCATTGCCTTAAAGTTAAAGTTACGCATATGGTAAATGGCATAAACAGACGTTAGTGAAGATGTTAATAATAACATCGTCATAGCGAAAGCTAAAGGTAATTCAAATAAACTTTGTGTTGTGAACTCCATGCCAGCTGGCCCTTTGTTCTTAAGCGCTAAGTAAGTAGCGAATAAACTTGCGAAAAGTACAACTTCACAGGCAAGGAAAATCCAGAAACCAACAACTTTATTTTTCCCTTCCATCGTAGCTTGTTCAGGATGATCTGGCCAAGTATGAGGAGTAAATTTAGTATTGAAATCCATTATTTATTTCCTCCTTTGCCGTAAAGATGTTCTTCAATTTCAAGAATTTCTTCTTTGTGTAAGTGGAAGCCGTGATCGTCCTTAACAGAACGGAAAATCATAGCACCAAATGTAATTGCAAGACCAGCAATTAAAATATAAATTGACCATGGTTTATCTGCATCTGGATTGTAAAGAGCACCGAATGCTGCGATAAACATACCCATCGAAATAACAAATGGGATAGCTGAGTTGTTTGGCATATGAATATCACCGATTGGCTCAGCAAATGTAACTTCTTTATTACCTTCTTGCTTTTCAATCCACCAAGGATCTAAACCACGAACAAGAGGTGTTTGACGGAAGTTATAGAATGGGATTGGTTGTGGAATTGACCATTCTAAAGTACGTCCATCGCCCCATGGATCGCGACCTGCTGGTTTGCCTTTGATTGACATTAAGCAGTTGATTACCATTAAGATAACCCCTACACCCATCATTAATGCACCGATTGTAGAGATATAGTTGAACTGATCCCAACCTTGACCTTCCATGTAAGTGAATACGCGACGTGGCATACCCATTAAACCTAAGAAGTGTTGAACGAAGAACGTTAAATGGAATCCGATAAAGAATACCCAGAAAGTAATTTTACCAAGTGTTTCGTTTAACATACGGTTGAAGAAAATTGGCCAGTAGAAGTGCGCTGAACCAAATAACGCTGTTACGATACCACCAACGATTACGTAGTGGAAGTGAGCAACGATAAAGTAAGAATCGTGTAATTGGTAGTCAAGAGGTGCAGATGCTTGCATTACCCCTGTAACACCACCCGCAACGAATGACGGGATGAAACCAAGTGCATAAAGCATTGGTGTTGTAACTTTAATAGATCCGCCCCAAATAGTTAAGATCCAGTTGAATACTTTCATACCTGTTGGAACCGCAATCGCCATTGTTGCAACAGCAAAGATTGCGTTAGCTGTTGGCCCAAGACCAACTGTAAACATGTGGTGAGCCCAAACCATGAACCCTAAGAAACCGATTAAAATTGTTGCGAATACCATTGAAGAGTACCCGAACAAACGCTTACGAGAGAACGCTGGAATAATCTCAGAGAATAAACCGAACGCTGGTAAAACTAAGATATAAACTTCTGGGTGTCCGAAGATCCAGAATAAGTGTTCCCAAATAATTGTGTTACCACCCATTAAATGGTCAAAGAAGTTACCACCGAACATACGGTCAAATAACATCATTAATAAACCAATTGTTAATGGAGGGAATGCGAATAGGATTAATGCACTTGATACTAGAGAAGTCCAAGTGAATAATGGCATACGCATAAATGTCATACCTGGAGCACGCATTGTAATAATCGTAACGATAAAGTTAAGACCTGAAATTAACGTACCTGCACCTGATATTTGTAAACCAAGAACATAGAAGTCAATACCATGTCCAGGAGAATATAAAGATAATGATGCATAAGACGTCCAACCCGCATCAGGAGCGCCACCCATAAAGAATGATAGGTGAAGGAATACTGCACCTAGGAAGAATAACCAGAACCCTAAAGAGTTAAGGAACGGGAATGCTACGTCACGTGCACCAATTTGTAATGGTACAAGCATGTTCATAAATGCGAATAGTAATGGAGTCGCAGCTAGGAATAACATTGTTGTTCCGTGCATTGTTAATAATTCATTGAAAAAACCAGCTGATACGAAGTCGTTATTTGGTTTCATTAATTGAATACGCATTAATAACGCTTCAAAACCAGCGATAGCAAAGAACAGTGTACCGGCTAATAAATACATTACTGCTAACTTTTTATGGTCAACAGTTGTAATGTAGTCCCAGACAGTTGCTCCAAAGCCCTTTTTCTGTGTGTATGAGCTCACAACTTTTACCTCCCTCAAGTTTGTTACATAAAACTAAAATTATTTCTCTACAGATAAGCCCATGATATACGTTGCAAGAGCTTGAATTTCTTCATCAGTTAAGTCGCCATAAATTGGCGCAGTACCTTCTGGATTCATCATTAAGTTACCTGGTTTGAATTTGCCAGGATCTTGAATCCAATCTTTTAAGTTTTCTTCATTGTGTTCTAAGAAACCAGCAACACGGTTACGGTCACCAAAAGTAGTTAAGTTAGGACCTGGTGTGCCTGCACCACTTGTACCTGATACAGCATGACAACCCATACAGCTCTGAGCAAATGTTGCTTCCCCTAGATCTGTTGAAGCTTTGTCAGCCTTTTTCCCATCTGTTGCTTTCATTGAAGCTACCCATGTATCGAATGCATCTGGGCTTAATGCTTTAACTTTGAAGTCCATTAATGCATGTGAAGGACCACATAACTCAGCACATTTACCATAGAATACGCCGTCTTTAAGGTCTTTTGATTCTTTATCGAATTCTAGATAGAACTTGTTCAAGTTATCTACGTTCGTATCCATTTTACCGCCTACAGCAGGAATCCAGAATGAGTGCTTAACATCGGCAGCTTTTAAGTTAAAGTAAACTTTTTGACCTGTTGGTACTACTAATTCTTGTGCCGTTACAATACCTTGGTTAGGGTATTCAAACTCCCACCAATATAATTTCGCAGTTACATTTACTGTAAGTGCTGTTTTGTCACCGTTTTCATCTACTTCGTCCATCGCAGCAACATCTGCAAATTTGTAAGTAGCCGTAACAACTGGTACAGCTAAGATTAATAATAAAATAATTGGTATAACTGTCCAAATCACTTCAAGTGTGTGACTTCCTTCTACTTGCTTAGGAATAACATTTTCGCCAACTTTTGCGCGGCGGAATTTTAAGAATGCAAGTAAATAGACAACGGATACTACTACTACAACTAACGTCATAATTCCAGTAGCTAGCATTAATAGATTGAATTGTTCTTTACCTACTTGGCCAGACGGTTTCAGTGCAGAAATATAATCTTCACCACAACCAGAAAGGAAAACCATCATCACTGCTAGTAGTGAAAAAAGACGCCACTTTTTAAGGCCTTTCATCATAGCTTAATTAAACCCCTCTTTCTTTGTTGTATTTTCATGTGTACCTAGGACATCAGTTCTGTCTATATGAATTCTTTAAGAAAAGAAAGAATTCCTACATTTAGCTAAACAACGCAAAAATTATGATGGATACAAATAGTATGGTCATATGATTCAAAGAATAGATAAACATTTTATTTGCCCATTTCATATCATCTTTTGTCGTAAAGCCTTTAAAAGCTAGAATCAACCAGCCCAAGTTCAATGCAGTCGCAAGAATTAAGAAGCCAATCCCAAGCTCCGGTAAAAGGAAAGGTAACGGTAATAATAAAAGAATCCAGAATAACATTGAGTACTTAGTTCGTTTAAATCCCTTTACTACTGGTAGCATTGGTATATTAGCTGCACGATATTCCTCAGTACGTTTCATAGCAAGTGCATAAAAATGCGGTGGTTGCCATGCAAACATAATCAGGAATAAGGCAAGAGCTCCAGCACCTAATGTAGGCTCAACAGCTGCAAACCCAATAACTGGTGGGATTGCCCCCGAAATACTTCCTACAACCGTGTTACTAACATGCTTCCTCTTTGACCACATTGAGTACAGAACAACATAAGCAAATATTCCTACAAGTCCCCACATGCCGGCCGCAAACGATGCCGCAAATAACAAAATTTCACCTACAATTAAAAATGAGAGGGCAATGGTCAGTACAAAATTCGGCTTAAATCTACCCGTTACTGTCGGTCTTGCCTTCGTTCTTTTCATGATTGGGTCAATATCCTGATCAATAAAGTTATTCATTGCGCCCGAGCCACCTATAATCAATGCTGCACCCAGCATGGTGAACAATATGACATCAAGCTCTTGCAAGAAGTGTCTACTAGTAAATTGAAATGCCAGCCACATCCCTGTAAACGTTGTGACAAGATTCGAGTTAACAATTCCAATTTTTATCAGTGCTAAGAAATCTTTCACAACAGATGTTGATGCTGGTCCACCATTTCTAGTAGCCGTCAGTGCACGACCGTTTGACATGATACCTCTCCTTTCATTTTTGTAAGCATATTCCGCTACCAATTACTATAGCGAAATTTGCGATTGATTTCTAGACATTAAGTGAAATTTAGATGAAGTTGTAAAAATTAGCTTTGTCTAGAAATATAATAAAAACAACATATCTATAGTAAATCATTTTCCAAAATGAATTGTGAAGGATAGAGCACGAAATTATGAACAATTTGTGAAATGGAATCGACATCTAATACTCCCTACTCTTTACAAGTTGTTTTTTACCTGTATTTTCGATATCATCTATTAGCAGAAACATTACTTTCATGTAATGTTCATAGATAAAGTAGGTGACTCATTTTATGCAACACAACAAGTATATGAAATGGTTTGCTGTTGCCGCTACAGTTGGAATGCTCCTTATTTTATTAGGTGGAGCACTTGTTACCAAAACAGATAGTGGCTTAGGCTGTGGTCGAAATTGGCCTGATTGTAATGGTTCTCTTATTCCAAAAGATATAACACCAGAAGTCTTAATTGAATTTTCTCATCGTCTTGTAACTGGCGTTGTATCTATTTCGATTCTTGCGTTAACAGTTTGGACATGGCGTAAACTCGGTCATATTCGAGAAGTAAAATTATTAGGTTTCTTAGCGATGTTTTTCTTAATCGCACAAGCTCTTATTGGAGCAGCTCAAGTGTTGTGGGGACAAGGCGATTTCATATTAGCGCTCCACTTTGGGATATCTCTTATTTCCTTTGCTGCTGTGCTCCTTCTTTCTATGATTGTATTTGAAGTCGATCGGAAATTTGATGCCGATAACGTATTTATTGGTAAAAAGTTACGTTGGCATACAATTGCTGTCACAATTTATTCTTATTTAGTCGTTTATACAGGGGCGCTTGTTCGCCATACAGATTCTAGCTTAATATGTCCTGACTGGCCATTTTGCTATAACGAAACACCATTCGCACCTTTTAATAATATGTACGAATGGGTGCAAATGGGGCATCGCCTAGCAGTTCTTACCTTTTTCATTTGGATTGCATACATAACTTGGCACGTTGTAAAAGAATATAAAAATCAACGCGTTATTTACTATGGCTGGATTATTGCCTTTACTATAGTAATTTTACAAATGATCGCAGGTATGTTAGTAGTCCTAACTAAATTGAATTTAACAGTCGCATTACTTCATTCATTATTCATTTCAATTCTATTTGGTCTACTTTGTTACATGATAATGCTAGTTGCACGTAGCAATTATAATGAAAAAAGCAAATAATAGTAGAAAAAGATTCGCTACATTTTTCAGTAGTGAATCTTTTTTATTTCGGCAATCACTTCTACCATTTATGTGTAAAAAAATCAATAAGTTTATTATTACAATATAGCAAATTTTGGCGTATTATCTCTACAAAAACATTTGTAGCTGACGCTTTGCTTTCGCTACACAAAACAAACATTTGCTGAATAAAGATAAAAAGGTTATTAGTATGCTGTAAAAGCCATCTAATAACCTTCTTTATTATCAATTATTCAATTTCAATTAACAAATCACCTGTTGAAATAGCATCGCCCGCATGAGCGTGCACTTCTTTCACGATACCGTCTTTCGGCGCTTGGACGGTTGTTTCCATTTTCATCGCTTCGGTAATTAATAAGTGATCCCCACGTTTTACATGGCTTCCTTTCGATACGACTACTTTTAAGACCGTTCCAGGCATCGTTGCGCCAATTTGATTTGGATTGCTTGGGTCTGCTTTTAATGCCAGACTGCCATCTACTTCGACAGTCATATCTTGAATCACTAGTTCACGAGATTGACCGTTCAGCTCAAAGTATATAACACGCGTACCATCGTGCTGCGGTTCTCCAATAGAAACAAGTTTAATGATTAGTGTTTTTCCTTTTTCAATCTCGACTTCGATTTCTTCGCCTAGTTTTAACCCGTAAAGGAATGTTGGCGTATCTAATACCGAAATATTCCCGAAGGAGTTCACTGTTTTTGCATACTCTTCAAACACTTTAGGATACAAAGCAAATGCTAGCACATCCTGCTTTGTCACGGGACGATTTAATTTTCCCTCTAGTATCGCTTCTAATTGCTCAAAATTCACAGGCTCTAATAGCTCGCCAGGACGTACCGTAATTGCTTCACGATCCTTTAACACAACCTTTTGAAGTGCCTCTGGGAAGCCACCATGTGGTTGTCCTAAATAACCTTGGAAGAATTCAATCACAGAATCCGGGAAATCGATTGTTTGCCCTCTTGTCAGGACAGAGTTTTCATCTAAATCATTTTGCACCATAAATAACGCCATATCACCGACTACTTTCGAAGATGGGGTTACTTTGACAATATCGCCAAAAAGAAGGTTTACGCGGGAATACATACGCTTCACTTCTTCCCATCGATCTCCAAGGCCTACTGCTTTGGCTTGCTGTTGCAAGTTACTGTACTGACCACCTGGCATTTCATGGACATAAATTTCAGAATGCGGGCTAATCATGCCGCTTTCAAAATCCTTATAATATTTACGCACATCTTCCCAGTAGTACGATAATTTTTCAAGCGCATCGATATCAGCACGAACCTCGCGCTTACCGCCCTTCATTGCATAATACAAGGAGTTTGCACTTGGCTGTGATGTTAAACCTGCCATTGAACCGAGTGCCGTATCAATGATATCTACCCCCGCTTCGATCGCCTTGGCATATAAATAAATACCATTGCCACTTGTATCATGCGTATGCAGATGGATTGGCAGACTTGTTGTCTCTTTCAACTCTGAAATTAAACGATAGGCTGCTTCTGGCTTCAATAATCCAGCCATATCTTTTATCGCTAAAATATGGGCACCTGCTGCCTCTAACTCTTTTGCCATTTCCTTGTAGTATTGAACTGAATATTTCGCTCTTGATTCATCAAAAATATCTCCTGTGTAACAAATCGCAGCTTCAGCAATTTTACCTGATTGACGTGCTGCATCAATGGCTACTTCCATTCCTTTAATCCAGTTCAAGCTATCGAAAATGCGGAATACATCAATGCCTGATGCCGCTGATTCAGCGATAAACTCACGAATTAAATTGTCTGGGTAATTTGTGTAGCCAACTGCATTCGCACCACGCAATAACATTTGGAATAGTACATTCGGTACTTGTTCACGTAGCTTAGCAAGTCGCTCCCACGGATCTTCTTTTAAGAAACGGTACGCCACATCAAACGTTGCGCCACCCCACATTTCAAGTGAGAAGAAATCATGCATCATGCGCGCTGTTGCATCTGCAACTTCGAACATATCCTGTGAACGCACACGTGTTGCAAGAAGTGATTGGTGTGCATCTCGGAAAGTTGTATCCGTTAATAGCACATCCTCTTGCTCCAAAATCCATTTCACAAGCCCGTCTGCTCCTTGGGCATCTAAAATTTGCTTTGTCCCTGCCGGAGGAACGATTAATTTATCGACTTTTGGGATGCTCGGCTGTACAAAAATTGGCTTCGATTTCTTTTCTACACTAGGGAAGCCATTTAGCGTTACATTGCCAATATAGCTTAAGAGCTTTGTCCCACGGTCCTTACGCTCAGGGAAATTAAATAGTTCAGGTGTTGAATCGATAAAGCTTGTATCAAATGCACCCGTTAAAAATTTCTCGTGCGTTACGACATTATTTAAAAATGGAATATTCGTTTTAACCCCACGAATACGGAACTCTTTTAAGTTTCGGTCCATTTTTGCTGCCGCTTCTTTAAATGTCATCCCTGTCGTTGAAATTTTAACTAGTAGCGAATCATAGTACGGCGTTACTACTGCTCCTTGGAAGCCATTGCCGGCATCTAATCGGACGCCAAAACCACCGCTTGAACGATACACCATAAGCTTCCCTGTATCAGGCATAAAATCATTAGCTGGATCTTCCGTTGTGACACGCGCTTGAATCGCATAGCCGATCATTGGAATATCTGCCTGTTGTGGAATATGGATTTCCTCACTATGCAGACCGTACCCTGCTGCCACTTTAATTTGGGCGTGCACAATATCGACACCCGTAATCATTTCAGTAATCGTATGCTCTACTTGAATACGAGGGTTGACCTCGATGAAATAAAACTCATCGCCTGCAACTAAAAATTCTACTGTCCCTGCATTTATGTATGAGACATTTTTCATTAATTGAACCGCAGCATCGCAAATTCGGTTTCTTAAATCTTCCGAAATTGAATTAGATGGTGCGATCTCAACAACCTTTTGATGTCGACGTTGAATCGAGCAATCACGTTCATATAAATGAATGATATTGCCCTGTTGATCGCCAATAATTTGGACTTCAATATGCTTTGGCTTAATAATAGCCTTTTCTACATACACCTCATCAGAGCCAAATGCTGCTTTCGCCTCTGATTTTGCACGTTCATAGGAGGACGCTAACTCCTCTGCTGTATGAACAAGGCGCATTCCACGACCACCGCCGCCTAGTGCTGCCTTAATCATAATTGGATAGTCATATGCGCTAGCAAAAGATTCTACCTCTGCTAAATTAGCTACTGGACCATCTGTACCTGGAATAACAGGAATTCCTGCAGCAATTGCTTGTTCACGCGCCTTCACCTTATCCCCAAACATATCTAAATGCTGGGAAGTCGGTCCAATGAAAACAATCCCCTCTTCTTCACATCGACGTGCAAATTCTACGTTTTCTGATAAAAAGCCATAACCTGGATGAATCGCATCAACATTAGCATCTTTCGCGATCGTAATAATGCCTTCAATATCTAAATAAGCATCAATTGGTTTCTTGCCAGCTCCTACTAAATAGGCTTCATCTGCTTTAAAACGATGGAATGCCCCACTGTCCTCCCGCGAATAAATGGCTACAGTTTGGATATTCAACTCTGTACATGCACGGAAAATACGAATTGCAATTTCTCCTCGATTGGCTACGAGAATTTTGTTGATTGATTCCATTGATATCCCCCTTTATGATTGTGTCTTTCTCCTTTCTACCTTTTCAAACATAGAAATATTGATTAATATTCCCATCGCTAAAGATAGAATAATTATAGATGTCCCACCATAGCTAATAAAAGGTAGCGTGACACCGGTTAACGGGATTAACCCAGTTACACCCCCGAGATTGATAAACGTTTGCCAGCCAATCCAGCTCGCAATACCAGCCGTAATCATACGTGCTAGCGGATCTTTCGTGCGCAACGCAATCGAAAATCCTTTATATACAATAAACCCTAAACCACCTAAAACGATAAGAACTCCCCAAATTCCTAGTTCCTCCATAATAATTGCCATAATAAAATCGGTTTGTGGTTCAGGCAAATACCCCAATTTTTGAATCGATTGACCGAGACCTCTTCCTTCTAAACCGCCTCCGCCAATGGCATAATAACTATTGACAACTTGATGACCACTACCAGTCTCATACTCAAACGGGTTAACGAAGGATTTAAGACGTCCCAAACGGTTTGTCGTTAACATATTTCCTTTAAACAGCATTAGTATACCAAAGATGACTCCTCCAAACGCGCCCAACACTCCAAAAAACTTCCAAAATGTTTTAAATGGAATACCACTCGCTGCTACAACACAAACAGCAATTCCACATAGAATAATACTTGCTCCCAAGTCGGTTTCAAATGCTACACCAGCAACAACAAGAATCCAGAGGAATATAGGATAAAATATTTCAGTTGGTTGTAGCTTCTCAAGCGTATATTTTTGTCCTTTCCGATAAAAAGCTGCTGCAAAATATAAAATTATAAATAGCTTCGCATATTCAGAAGGTTGAAAATTACCAAAACCCGGGACATGTATCCAACTTTTAGAACCTATCCCTTCCGTATCACCGTTACCAGCAACTTTTACCCAAGTAAATAGAACAACTAGCACAGCCGTAAGTAACAACATAACATTTTTATTCGCATAATGTTTATACGGGAAAAATGCAGCTACTAAAAATCCAAGAAAAGCTACAATTAAATTGATTACTTGCTTGTGATAATAGAAATCTGGAGCTTCTCCTTTTTGTGCAATCGCCACCATCATACTGGAGCTATAAATCATTACTAAACCAAATAAGCTTAATAATAGAACAGTAAAAAACAACGGATAATCAAAATTTTGTGCATAACGTTTTAAGTATTGTTTCATCGGAAAACCTCATTCTAGAAAAAAAACTCAAATCGCAAATGCGTTTGAGTTTTTTCTTTTTATTTGTCTGTATACGCGTCATGTAGTACAGAAAGTTCTTTCTCGAGTGAATCGAGAATTTCTTTGCCTTTTTCGCGTTCAATGAGTCCAAGCTTCACAGCAAATTCAATTTCACGTGAAAGGCCGAACATTTGTGTATCTAATACTTCTTCATATAGAGGGCATTGTGGCATTGTTAAATGATCCATTTGTACTCGAATGAGGCGAGCAATTTTATCTGCATCAGCAACTAAAAGCTCCAAAGCCTTCTCTTGAAAGGAAGTTTGTGATTTAGTATCCATGAGGACGCCCCCATTATCTGATATTTCTTCGATTCTATCTTAATAAAGTTTATCTTTTAGTCGTAAAAAATGCAAGTGTCTACATTGGAAAATAGAGAAATCGAATTATATTTCTTTATTATCTCTAGTCATTAGCGTTATACTATTTCATGGATATACAAGATTTAAGGAGGATTTCTATAATGGAGACAATAATTCCTATTAAGGGCGCAGTTACATTCCAATTAACATTAGATCCCACTGTTTGGATTTTCGATGATCGTAAATTAGATTTAAAAACGTACTTCGACACAAAAGAAGTTGAAGAAGATTCGGATATTAAATATATGCGTGAGGTAGGTGCTCACTGGTCACGTGAGATTATGGAAGGAGCTACTTTCCCACCAACATTGAAATCAGAACGAAAATTCGACCGCAAAGGGATGGAAACAGGCACTTTCGGAATCGAATTAAGTCACTTCTTGAAAAATGCTGATATTAAACCTGAAGCAACAACAATCGTCATTGAATGTGAAGATAGCAAAGAATATCCATTTACAATCGAAGAAGCTTATACATTAATTTTAAAATATAGCCAAGATGGGAAGCCATTAATGGAAGATGGTCCTGTTCATGTGCTATTTAGAGACGGTTCAAATGTAGACAACCCTATCAAAAATGTATTAGCTATTCGTGCTAAGTAGGAGGGAATGCAATGCGCGTAAAGTGCGTTATTTGCGATACAATTAACAATTTAGATGATAATTTACCGTTAGCAAAAAAATTACGCAATCGACCAATTAATACGTATATGTGTGAAACATGTCATGACCGTATTGAAGATAATACCGTCGCACGCATTGAAACCGGAAATTTCCGTTTTTATCGTACTTCACCACAGATGGATAAAGAGTTTTAACTGGTCAGCCGAAGGAGGTGACTCATTATTTGAGACACCTCCTTTATCGTTCAGGCTACTCACCAAGATTTATCGGAACAAAATCTCATTTTATCGGAACAATTTTAGCTTTTATCGGAATAATATCTCGTTTTATCGGAACAATTTCAGTTTTTATCGGAATATTATCAACATGAAGGAGGTGACTCATTATTGAGACACCTCCTTTAACCATCTATCCATTATTTTTTATAATCGCCTTCTCAATCAACTCGACAACCTGATACATAATCGTCGCAAAAAAGGCGATGATGAGAAGTGACATAAGCACAAGATTAAAATTAAACACTTGGAAGCCATAAATAATTAAATAACCAAGCCCTTTTGAGGCAACTAAAAATTCACCAACTATAACACCTACCCAAGACAGTCCTACATTTACTTTCAAAGTAGAAATAATCGTTGGGAAGGAAGCAGGTAAAATAACTTCTTTAAATATTTGCCACCGGGTCGCCCCAAAAGTTTGTAACACTTTGCTGTAGTTAGGATCAACCCCTTTAAAAGCCGTATAAACTACGATGGTTGTAATAATGATTGAAATCAACGCACCCATTGCAATAATCGAAAAATAACCTGGACCAAGGGCGACTATTAAAATAGGGCCTAAAGCAACTTTAGGCATAGCGTTTAAAATAACTAAATATGGATCAAGTACCTTTGATAGCATCGATGACCACCACAATACGGTTGCTATTAATGTACCCAGTAGTGTTCCGACAATAAAACCAATAATCGTTTCCATTAAAGTAACGCCAACGTGAAGTGTTAACGTACCATCACTCACTTTTTCTACTAATGTACGCCATACATGCGTCGGCGAACTAAAAATTAAACGGTCAATCCATCCAAATCTTGAAAGAAGCTCCCATCCACCGAAAAATACAAGTAAGATGATAAGCTGATATAAACGAACATAGCGCTTTTCTTTTTTTAGCATTTGCTGATACTGTTTAAACATTGTATTATCCAAGACTCTCCAGCTCCTTCCAAATAATTTGGAATATATCTGAATATGCTGGATGCTGTCGAACATCAAAAGGTGAAAGCTCTTGCAACTCTGAAGGTATATCAAATACTTTATGCAATGTACCTGGATTTGCAGAAAATAGAAATACGCGTTCACTCATCGCAATGGCTTCACCAATATCATGTGTCACCAGAATTGCCGTTTTTTGATAGGCCTTTAACGTTTCAACAACCAAATCCTCCAGTTTTAATTTAGACTGATAATCAAGTGCTGAAAACGGTTCATCTAGCAATAAAATTTTAGGATCCACCGCTAACGTTCTTGCAAGTGCTACTCGTTGACGCATGCCACCCGATAACTCTCTCGGATAATTGTTCCCTACATGCGGTAAACCAATTTCTTGCAAAAGTGCATTTGCAGTTACTTTATGCGTTTTATTGCTTCGCTCCATGATTTTCAAACCGATCGTGACATTTTCTTCGATGGTTTTCCAAGGAAACAAATAATCTTGCTGAAGCATGTAGCCAATGAGAGATTGATTGTGTGTTGAAATTTCCTCACCATCGATGTATACTTTGCCCTCTGTAGACGAAAATAAGCCCGCAATAATTGATAATAACGTTGTTTTCCCACATCCACTCGGTCCTATAAAAGAAACAAACTCACCTTTTCGAATATCTAAATTAATATCACGTAAAACTTCCTTTGCCTGCGTTTTCGAAAAATAACTATGGTGAATATTTTCTACTTTTAAAAATTCCATCTTACTCAGCTGCCTTTTTAGCAAAGGTTGTATTTACAAGCTTTTCATAATCCACCCGTTGAGGAAGTTCACCCGCTTCTCCCATAATCGTTTGCAAGTTATCCCATTCCCCCTTATCCAAAATAGGATCTGTAGCATAGGAACCCTGTGATTTATAACGCTCTACCACTGTTTCGATTAATTCAATATCTACATTTTCAAAGTATGGCTGAATAATTTTCGCTATTTCTGCCGCACTCGATTTTTGCACAAAATCCTGTGCTCGCTTCAATGCATTTGTAAAGCCTTGAACTGTTTTCTCTTCGTCCTTTAAATAGCTGCTTTTCGCCATAAACGATGTATACGGCAATTGCCCAGATTCTGTACCAAACGAAGCGACAATATAGCCTTTACCTTCTTTCTCAAACATACTTGCTGTTGGCTCAAATAGCTGTACATAATCCCCCGTTCCAGATGCAAAGGCTGTAGAAATATTAGCAAAATCAATGTTTTGAATAAGTTTTAAATCATTGGCAGGGTCAATGCCATGCTTTTTCAGTACGAACTCACCTGCCATTTGTGGCATTCCACCTTTACGCTGCCCTAAAAATGTGGAACCTTTCAACTGATCCCATGAAAAATTATCCACCTTTTCGCGTGCCACTAAAAATGTTCCATCTGTTTGTGTTAACTGCGCAAAATTTTGAATCGGGTCATTAGAGCCTTGGAGCGTTACATATATAGAAGTTTCCGATCCAACTAAAGCGATATCAATTCCATCAGATAGTAACGCCGTCATTGTCTTATCCCCGCCCGCAATTGTTTGTAGCTCAACGGAAAGCCCTTCATCCTTGAAGAACCCTTTTTCAAGGGCTACATACTGCGGCGCATAGAAAATTGAGCGCGTCACTTCTCCAACTTTGACTTTTTCTAGCTCCGTTTTATTACACGCTGTTAAAGAAAGGAGTAATAAAGTAATAACACTAAATAGTAAACTTTTTTTAAGCCTACGCATTCCATTTCCTCCTTAATTGATGAAATAAGCCTATCGACATTAACTTATTCACACTAGAAGATTTCGGTGCCAATCAATTTAGATTTGAGAGAACAATCGATTGAAAATGGGTTTCGTAGCCAATCGTTTATATGTAGATTGCTTAAAACGATAATTTTTTTTACTATACCAAATAAAACAGCCTTAGCAAATTAATGCTAAGGCTGTTTTATTACTTAAAAACTCAATACAAGTTTCACGGTATAGGAGCCAAGCTACTCTCATTGGTTGGCAGCTTGTTGCTCTTCTCTTTTTTCACGCCACATACGTGTTTTATATACAATCAAAATTAACGCCGCTACGATGAGACCCTCAATCATAGGTAGGAATAACGCGAAAAATGTCAACATAATACATCCTAGGAATAGGAACACATAAATGACAATAGTTTGAGATAGCTTTAACTTCTTTGCAAAGCCTAATTTATAGACAATTGCAGAAAGTACAAATACAAGAAGAAATACAACGAAGCCTGCAATGTCATAGCTCGGTAAATTTTCATATAAAAATCTTGTTATACCTGCCATTCTCTCATAAACCTTTGTTGTTTCCTCTGAATTTGTTGATGCAGCAACTTGAATAACATTTAGTTCACCCAATAAAGCGGACTTTATATCCAAGACTCCTCTTCCTTTCATGTCAGCGGAAAATTATTGTTCTGCGTTACGTAATTTTTTCGCTGCTTTCTCACGTTCGTTTTTATCTAGAATTTGTTTACGAAGGCGAATAGATTCTGGTGTGATTTCTAAATACTCGTCATCACCTAAGTATTCAAGCGCTTCTTCTAGTGATAAAATACGTGGCTTTTTAATAACATTCGTTTGGTCTTTGTTTGCTGAACGGATGTTTGTTTTTTGTTTCATTTTTGTGATGTTTACAG
Organism: Lysinibacillus sp. NPDC056959; assembly: GCF_042674095.1. NCBI lineage: Bacteria > Bacillati > Bacillota > Bacilli > Caryophanales > Bacillaceae > Lysinibacillus > Lysinibacillus sp. NPDC056959. The sequence continues at coordinate 286,081 of NZ_JBHURE010000001.1, forward strand.
TGATATCAGCGTCACGAGTATTTTCTCCAACGATCATACCTTCGTAAATATCTGTACCTGGCTCCAAGAACAGTGTACCACGGTCTTCAATTTGCATCATACCATAAGTTGTTGATTTACCAGTTTCCATTGAAACTAGTACACCTTGGTGACGGCCACCGATTTTTCCTGGTATTAATGGTTGATAGCAATCGAACGTATGGTTGATAATACCGAAACCTTTTGTCATCGACATGAATTCAGTTGTATAACCGATTAATCCACGAGCTGGTACTAAGAACGTTAAACGAACTTGACCACTGCCGTTGTTCACCATATCAAGCATTTCACCTTTACGTGTACCAATTGATTCGATAATTGAACCAACATTTTCTTCAGGCACATCGATTTGAACGCGTTCGAAAGGTTCACATTTCACGCCGTCGATTTCACGCACGATTACTTGTGGTTTTGACACTTGTAATTCGAAGCCTTCACGACGCATGTTTTCGATAAGGATAGATAAGTGAAGCTCCCCACGACCTGAAACTGTCCAAGCATCTGGAGAATCAGTATCTTCAACACGTAAAGATACGTCTGTTTGTAATTGAGCACGTAAACGCTCTTCTACTTTACGAGAAGTAACCCATTTCCCTTCACGACCTGCGAATGGAGAATTGTTTACTAAGAAAGTCATTTGTAAAGTTGGCTCATCAATACGTAATGGCGTTAGCGCGTCTGGATGCTCAACAGGGCAAACTGTTTCACCAACGTTGATGTCTTCCATACCTGAAACGGCGATTAAGTCACCAGCTTTTGCTGTCTCAACTTCTTCACGTTTTAAGCCGAAGAAACCAAAGATTTTCGTTACACGGAAGTTTTTCACTGTTCCGTCTAACTTCATAAGAGATACTTGTTGACCTACAGAAATTGTTCCGCGGAATACGCGACCAATACCGATACGTCCAACGAAGTCATTATAGTCAAGTAAAGCTACTTGGAATTGTAATGGCTCTTCTGAGTTATCAATTGGTGCTGGAATAGCTTCGATAATTTTCTCAAATAGACATTTCATATCCGCTTCTTGCTTAGATGGATCAGCGTCTAAAGAAGCTGTACCATTTACACCTGAAGCATAGACAACAGGGAAGTCTAATTGATCTTCATCTGCACCTAGTTCAATGAATAATTCAAGTACTTCATCTACTACTTCTAGTGGACGAGCTGAATCTTTGTCCACTTTATTAACAACAACGATTGGTGTTAAACGTTGTTCTAATGCTTTTTTCAACACAAAACGTGTTTGTGGCATACAACCCTCATACGCATCGACAACTAGTACAACGCCATCTACCATTTTTAAAATACGTTCTACCTCACCACCGAAGTCAGCGTGTCCAGGCGTATCAAGGATGTTGATACGAGTTCCTTCATAGTTTACTGCTGTATTTTTAGCTAAAATCGTAATACCACGTTCGCGTTCAATATCGTTAGAGTCCATTGCACGTTCTTCAACACGTTCGTTTGAACGGAATGTACCTGATTGTTTTAGTAATTGGTCGACTAAAGTAGTTTTACCATGGTCAACGTGTGCGATAATTGCGATATTGCGAAGATCTTGACGTAAGTTTGTCATTATTCCACTCCATATTCTTTTTTCGAATGTTTAACTGTGATATTATAGCACAAGAAGGATAGAAATGTCCTTATTAGAATTTTCCTCATTCTAAAAAATATATTTAATTTACAAATTTTTAATATAGGAGGCTCGGCTATGAATCGTGCAAAATTCGTAATGGCTATTTACGCATTAGCTGCTGTTTTAGCAATGTGTTCTATCGGGTATTCAGTAGCAATCAGCAGTGTATTAGGTATAATAGCAGGCATTGTGGCTACTTGTGTCATCTTCATGACAGCCTTTAAAATGAAACGTAAACTACGTGAACAAGGTTTACTATAATATGAGTTGATTGCTTAAGTAAGAAGGAGCCTGTCTAAAAAAATAAAGTGTACCCTTTGTAAAGGACATTTTGAAAAAAAGCTAGGCAACCTTTTGAAGCTGCCGTCTGTATTTTGCAGGCGGCAGCTTTTTCAAGTTCCATTGCCCTCGATAATGGTTGTAATACATCATATAACTTTTTACTTCTCGTTTTACTTCTTCTAATGTTTCACACGCTTTCAGATTGGTTTCATCTTTAAAATGACCGAAGAAGGATTCTTGAGGGGCGTTATCCCAACAGTTTCCTCGGCGTGACATAGATTGCCCTAGTCCCATTTTCTTCACAAGTTTCTGGAATTTTGGATTCGTATAATGGAATCCTTGATCTGAATGAATAAATGCATCTTTCGTTAAATGGTGGTGATTTTGCTTCAATTTACGAAGAGTATTGAGCGCGATATCCATACTTAATGAAGCAGATACTTCATACGCTAAAATTTCGTTTGTCTCAGCGTCCTTAATCGTTGATAAATAAGCACGTTTGCCTTTTCCGTACGGCAAATACGTGATATCTGTTAATAATACTTTCCTGCTACACCTTGTTTAAAGTTACGCTGTAATTCATTTGGACATGTACGGTGTTCTTTTGTTGCTTTGGCCATTCTACGTGCCGGATTCGCTTTTCGAATTGGGCATACAATCTCGAATTTCTTCATAATACGGCGAATACGTTTTAAGTTATACGTTATCCCATATTGATTTTCTAACGTCATTTTGATTTGACGTGCACCTTTCCTACGTCCTCGGAAATGCTACGCTTTTAAAATGATTTCTTTGACGGCTTCATCTGCTAACTCATATGCTGCAAGCTTTTGCATTGATTTCTCTGTGAAATAATTATAGTAACCTGAACGAGATACACCCATGATTTCACATAGATAGCTTACTAAACGTTTTAGTTTATATTTTTGAATCGTTTTACTGATTAATTCAAACTTTAGTTCCGTTGCGATTGTTATTTCTTCTTTAACATCTGCCTTTCGAGTAGATCGAGCTTTTTTAAAAGTTCATTCTCCGCTTGTAATAATTGATTTTTTGCTTCTAATCGTGCAATTTTTTCTTCTAAACTTAATTCCCGTTCTACTGGACGACCTGAATTCGTTTTACGTGTATCTTGTAGACCAGCTACTCCAGTTGTGCGATAAGCTGCACGCCAACGCTTTCCCGCTGAACTAATGCGCTTCAAACCAATCAGTTCTACATCTAAACCAGCCTCTTCAAAAATCGTTCTTGGGAGTTTTCCTTTTTCATTTTCTGCAATAAAATGGCGTTTAAACTCCTCAGTATAAGTAATTGCTTTATCACTAATAGCCTGGATATTAGGATTACATTTTAGTTGTTCTTGCTCTTTTTTAGTAAATAATCTTTTCGTCATTTATTCCGCTCCGACATCTTTTTTCTCATTATAAACAAAAGTACCCTATAGGATAGACTTTTTTCAAAGTGTCTATCTTATAGGGTACAGTTTAAAAATAGAAGGCTCCTTTTTTATTCATAAGGCACAATATAATTTTCTAATAGCTCTTTGTGTATAGAAGGATTGGCAATGATAAAAGTATCCTGATGCAAAAAGTCAAAGGCCTCTCCATGTAAATTAGTGGTGATGGCACCAACTTCCTTAGCGATAATAGTCCCCCCAGCAATATCCCATGGTGATAGTCGCATCGATACATAAGCATCTAGTTTACCACTGACAACAAACGCTATTTCCATTGCCGCTGAACCATATGACCGCGTACCACGTACTTTCCGAACCATTTCAATGACTTTTTCATGGTGAATATGTCGATTGGGTGCTACCCAATGAGCGTTTATACCAATGACCGATTCCTCCATTTTGACTGACTGCAACTTACGTAATGGAGAGTCATTGTACCATGCCCCTTGACCTGCAATAGCATAAAATAAATCTTCACGCATGACATCGAATATGTAACCTAGCTTGCCTACCCCATTAACAAAAATACCGATAGAAATCATAAAATGACGATGTTGTTTCACAAAATTCATCGTGCCATCGATCGGATCAATAATCCATACGACACCTTCTAACGACTCTACTTTCTCGCCCATTCCCTCTTCCCCTAAAATTTTGTGGGTTGGATCGAAACTTTGTATTTTTTCGATAAAAAATAATTCTGTTTCACGGTCAATATTTGTAACAAGGTCATTGGCACTTGATTTTGTCTCAATAATTAGATTGTACGAAAAGGCCTCCCGAATACGTCTCCCCGCTTCAACTATAATACTTTTCGCAAACTGATCAATTTGTTGTAAATCCATAAAAACCCACCCTTCGATTATAAGAAAAGGCCTCACACATTTTTTAACTTTCTCACTACTTAAGGCTTGATTTCTCATGACGTTTTGTTAATACGTAGCACCTAGTACTTCCTTGAAATTAAAACTTCTTATTATGATATACAGTCTATTTTACCCTTTATAGCAATAAAAATCACCTGCTGTCGGAATATTCAGCAAGTGATTTTTCAAATCGGTATAAAATATTGACTACGCATAGACGTGCAAGCTCTCAAGTTCAAGCTGAATTTCAGCCAGACGTTTTTTACTTTTTTCAATTTCAAACTCATTTTTTTCATTCATTGCCGAAAAGAGTGAGGCTAATTCATAATCTAATTCTAATTGTAAAATGTGTTCATATTGCTTTTCAATGTCGACTTTACGTATAATTTTTACGATAGGTTTCATAAAAATCACTTCCTTTTTTTATTTTTTTACAATAACAACTTCGAGAAAGTTCTTGTTATAAGATTTTTTCCCATTTTCGTAATAAAATAAACCTTATAAATCGAAAGGAGTAAATAAAAAATGACGAAAATAAAATGGACGAATAAAGACTTCAATGTTTTTCAAATAGACGGATTAGAACAGAGAATGGATGCCTTAAATGAATGTGTAAGACCAAAATTCCAAACTCTTGGAGAGGATTTTTCTTCCTTCTTTTCGAGTCATCTTGGAGAAGAATTTTATCCTCATGTTGCAAAGCATGCACGTAGGACAGTAAATCCTCCCAATGATAGCTGGGTTGCCTTCGCTCCGTACAAAAGAGGTTATAAATCATTACCTCACTTTCAGATTGGTCTTTGGAGCACACATTTATTCATCGTCTTAGCTATTATTTATGAAGCTCCACAAAAAAATGTGATGGCAGAACGTTTAATCGCCAACAGAGCAATGTTACAGCAACTTCCTGATGACTTCATTGTCTCTGGAGATCATATGTCTCCAGCAGCAATCTCCATGCAAGATGCAAAGGAAGACAAGCTAGATGAATTACTTATTCGTTTACGCGATGTAAAAAAAGGTGAGTTTTTAGTAGGTCGACATATTCCAAAAGATCAAGCGGTCAAGCTGTCAGCTAGTGAACTTCATCAATTAACAGAAGATACCTTTAACCGTTTACTCCCGATTTATAACATCATTGTTGGAAAATAAAGTTTAACAGATTGTCCTTCAAGCCTTGTGGCATAATAACTAAAACAATTTTTATGTTTTTATTTATATTTTGTGGAAAATTTACGTTATTATCCCTAGCAAACGAAAATTTGTTTGAGGAATATTTTTATGGGTTTGAGTTGAGAGAAGGGAATTATTATTTTCTCTCTATTTTTCAAGAAATTTAAAAAAGCTTGATTTTGTTTATGTAGTATATGAAGCGCGCTTATTTTTAACACCGGCATAGTGTAAAGCGATTAGATAAAAAATATGGGATGGGAATACTCACATCCACATTTTTTGTATTTAAAATCAAAGTAGTCAAGATACATGCCTGTGAAGTAGTTGATTGGAGTGGAGATTGGGCACTCCTTGGGGATTAGCAATAGAGGAACGAAGGCTAAAACCATCACGTCCTGTGATAACGCCTTCGTGACCAACATCCGGTTGCCCCAAGCGGCTCATCGGACGCCCCTAGGAAGCTCTGCTCGAAAGCGAAGCGTCAGCAACAAATGTTTTATCTGTGCGAAAGCGTAGCGTCAGCAACAACAAAGCGCCCAGTCGGAACGAAATTCAACTCCTCGTTGTGCCGAAGAGTCATCTGAATCGACACCTGACAGTAAATTTTTAAAGTGAAATTGAAAAAATCCACATCAGAAAAGCGCAAGAAATCAACGTTTTTAAAATTGATTTCTCGCGCTTTTTAAGTTTTGACCCGTTTTATTTATCTACGTTGCTTCGGGACAACTTTAATAATTGTGCCGTCAGTTGCGTCTTTTGTTTGTTTCACAACAGGATAACTGACATAGCCACTCGCTTCTTCAAATTCACGGAAAATTGTTTTTTCCTCGGCCTGTGAAGGAACAATTTCTTTAAAACGACGATATTTCGCCATCATCACTTCACGCTTAATGCCTTTTTCATAAGCTTGTTCAATTCCTTCAAAAAATTGGACAACATCTACAATTTCCTCCGTTGACCAATCCGTCGAAAACGGATAAGAGTATTCCATTGGACATAACCACCTTTACGTTATTGACCCGATACAAAAAACATATACATTTCTTAAAAAAATGTAGACATCTCTACAGTGACACAACTTATATCTTTTGACTTTCGCTTTTGTGTCTTCCTTATTCTCCGAGCCTAGTTTCGCCGAAGCTACTGCCAATTAGTATGGCTCTCCAAAGGCGATTACAATATGAGATAGCTTGGTTTTCACAATCTCATTAGAACACTGATGTAAATGATTTGTTCGTATGTCGTTATACCCATTTTACCCGGATACTCTCTGCTTCTGCAACCATTCGAGTGATCAGCTCCTCGACAGTTGGAATATCATGAATCATTCCTGTAACTTGTCCAGCCCAACCAATGCCTTCTTCTTTTTCGCCCTCATAAATAAAACGTTTATTTGCTTTCCCGCTAATATAATCTTTTAACGCCTCATACGTAGGTGTAGTGCGTTCAATTTCTAAAATCTTTTCCGTGAATTCACTGCGTAACGCTCTTGCTGGTGCACCTATAGAGCGTTTTATAACGGTCGTATCTGCCTCGGTGCTTGCGAGTAACGCTTCTTTATATGCCTCAGAGGCATCAACACATTCTTTAGTCGCAATAAAACGAGTTCCCATTTCAATTCCCTCTGCTCCAAGTGCATGAGCTGCCATCCAGCCACGACCATCACCAATACCACCAGAGGCAATGACAGGTATTTTCACACTATCTACAACCTGCGGCACGAGCACCATTGTCCCTATATCATCGCGTCCAAGATGACCTCCACCCTCTTGTCCAACAACCATAACAGCATCTGCGCCTAGTTCTTCCGCCTTTTGAGCTTGTCTACGTACAGCAACAAGAACTAATTTTTTAATATCCGTTCCTTCTAAAATATCAAAAATAGGTGCAGGATTCCCGCCAGTCATTGTAACAACAGGTACCTTTTCTTCCACCGCAACGCGCACCATTTCCTCATAACCAGTACCATACATACCAATTGCAAAATTTACGCCAAACGGTTTATCCGTTAATGTTCGTACTTTATGAATCTCTGCGCGCAATAAGTCAGGATCACGTAAACTCATTGCTGTAATTTGCCCTAGCCCCCCAGCATTCGACACCGCTGCTGCTAAATCAGCATAAGCTAAATAGGCTAATCCCCCTTGTATAATTGGATATTTAATATTTAAAAGCTCTGTCACACGTGTATTCCAATTCATAGTACCTCCCCTTTCCTACGATACTAATTTCTCGAAATTATTAAAAAAACCTTTATTTTTTATTTTTTTCTGCAAAGTCTGTTTTTTCATGCAATTAGGTGCTATAATTCACTTGTTTTGTTAGATATTAAAAAGTGAGGTGGTACCTGCGTTGTCACAACTAGAGACTCCATTGTTCGACGTATTATTAAAACATCGGAACAGACACCCAATTCAATTCCATATCCCAGGCCATAAGAAAGGTCAAGGCATGGATCCTGCGTTTCGAGAATTCGTCGGCGACAACGTTTTATCAATTGATTTAATTAATATTGCTCCACTAGACGATTTACATTCACCAAAGGGCGCCATTAAAGAAGCGCAAGCACTTGCTGCACAAGCCTTTGGTGCTGATCATACATTCTTTTCCGTTCAAGGTACTAGTGGCGCCATTATGGCGATGATTCTGACCGTCGTCGGTCCAGGTGATAAAATTCTAGTACCACGGAATGTTCATAAATCCATTATGTCGGCGATTGTTTTCGCTGGAGCAATCCCGATTTTTATTCATCCTGAAGTAGATAGTGAATACGGTATTTCTCATGGAATATCGCCTGAAGCTGTTGAAAAAGCTTTAAATGCTTATCCAGATACAAAAGCAGTACTTGTAATTAATCCAACGTACTTCGGCTTCTCCGCAGACTTAAAGCGTATTGTAGAAATAGTCCATACACGTAATATTCCGGTAGTTGTCGATGAAGCACATGGTGTACACATTAAATTTCATGATGACCTCCCTTACTCCGCAATGGAAGCTGGGGCTGATATGGCTGCAACAAGCGTACACAAGCTTGGTGGCTCTATGACTCAAACGTCTATTTTAAACGTTCGTGAAGGTCTTGTTTCTGCAAAACGAGTACAAGCTGTTCTGTCGATGCTAACAACTACATCGACATCTTATCCATTACTTGCTTCTCTTGACACAGCACGACGTCAGCTGGCAATCCATGGTTATGACTTAATTGGTGATGCACTTCGTTTGGCAAAGGATGCGCGTAAACGCATTAACCAAATTCCACATATAAAATGTGCTGGTAAAGAAAAATTAAATTCATCTGCAACTTATGATATGGACCCTTTAAAGCTACTAATAAGTGTTAAAGATTTAGGCATCACTGGTCATCAAGCTGAAGAATGGCTACGTCACAATGCAAATATTGAAGTAGAATTATCAGATCTATACAATATTTTATGCTTAGTGACATTAGGTGATACGAAAAAGGAAATTAATCTCCTCATCAATGCTCTTAGTCGTATGTCAAAAGCATTCGATTCAGAAGCTACTATTACTGAGGCGATGGTAAATGTACCGGATATTCCTGCACTTGCCATGTCACCACGCGATGCATTTTATGCAGATACTGAAGTTGTTCCTCTTGCAGAAGCAGATAATTGTATTTGTGCAGAATTCGTTATGGTATATCCCCCAGGTATTCCGATTTTTATTCCCGGGGAAATAATTACACAAGAGAATATTCGTTATATACAAATGAATATTGAAGCTGGTTTACCTGTACAAGGACCAGAAGATACAACATTAAAAACGATTCGCGTCATAAAAGAACGCAAACCTATTATTTAATGCAAAGCTACCTCAAAGAGAGGTAGCTTTTTGTCGATTAATAATATAACCAAGTAGAAATCATACCTAATATTGGAAAAAGAAGCCACCAATGCCTCCATAAAAAATCCCCAACAGTTTTATGATCCGATTCATTAGAATCAGTGGAATCAGAGGCTACTTGTGTATGATATTTTTCTTCACCTATAATAAGCTGGTCTAAAGAAATTTTATATAAATCACTTAACCTTCTTAAATTATCAATATCCGGATAGCCCTTTCCTAACTCCCATTTTGAAACAGATTGTCTTGAAATATTTAAAAAACCCGCGACATCGTCCTGTGTATATTTATGTTGTTCTCTCAATTCCTTTAAACGGTTTTCTATCTTCATTGAATTTCACCTCCAACTTATAGGATTTTGATCAAATAATAATGGATTATTACACTTTATTCTAGAAGTTATCATTTGCTAATTCGCAACGCATAGTTGCTTTCAAAGAAACTGAGCAAAAAATTCGAATCTAGAGCATACTTTCCTTACAATATTTATTGAGGAGTGATGGAATGAACACATGGGATCAACGATTTAAAACAGCCGAATATGTTTATGGTGAGCAGCCAAATACATTTATAGAAGACTATGTACACTATTTAAAGGATTATCCAAGTGTGGCTGCATATGCCGAAGGTGAAGGTCGAAATGCTGTATTTTTAGCTTTACAGGGACATACGGTAACTGCCTTTGATTATGCGGAAAGTGGTCTTAAAAAAACAGAACAGCTTGCAGAAAAACATAATGTTTCAGTCCATACAAAGCTAACTGACTTACTACAAGATGAACTGCCAGAAGAAATGTTTGATGCTGCTATTATGGTGTTTGGACATTTTCCAGCTGAACAGCAACAAGAAGTGTTTAAGAGGATTGTTAATTCTGTAAAACCTGGCGGTCGTATTATGATGGAACTTTATTCAATTTATCAGCTACCTTACGCCTCAGGTGGCCCAAGACAGCTTGATTTTTTATATGACCCTTTGGATGTTCTAAAATGGTGTCAACCTTATAAAATCATCCATTTTTTCACAGGTGAACAAATGCGAAATGAGGGTATACTCCACACAGGACTTGCTCATACTATTCAATTAATTATCGAAAAGAGTTAAATAGCTATATACAGATTCTGTATATAGCTTTTTTACAAAAATAAATAAACAAATAATGGACATAGAAATGCGCCAATAATTGCAGTTAAGGCCATAGATAACGAGCCTACTGATAATTCTTGTTCTCCGTATTCTCTTAATTTAACAAGTCCAACACCGTGTGAAGCGCTACCTACCGCAACACCTCTACTAACGGCGGAGTCAATTTTGCCGTATTTAATGACTAATGGTCCTATAATAGCGCCTACAAATCCTGCCAGCATGACAAGCACAGCTGTTAATGGTGGAATACCGCCAATTGTCTCACTCACCTGCATACCTACAGGTGTCGTTAACGATTTAGGCAAGGCAGTCAGCAACCAGCTTTTATTGACACCAATCCATTTCAGCATAACAAATATTGTCACTAAACCCGTAACCATGGCGATAAAAACACCTGACAAAATTGCATATTTATATTTCATAATAATCTTACGCTGGTTATATAATGGATAAGCAAGTGCTACAACTGCTGGACCTAGCATTTTTTGTAGCCATTCTCCCCCCTCCATATATGTAGAGTATGGAATATTAAAGACTACTAACATAATTGCACTGACGATCGTTGTCGTCACTAACGGAATCATTAAAGGATGAGGGTAACGTTGATAAAGTTTAGTAAATAATACGAATAACACAACGGTACCAACGACAACAATAATTTCAATCAACTGTTAATTCCCCCTCTCCTTCTTCTACAATGGCTACTGTTTCTTTTTTAGTCAGCTCTTTTTTCTCAACAATTTGACTAAGTAATCCCGTCACATAAATAGAAATTAGCGTACTTGCTATAACGGCTAGCATAATCAATAGACCAGTTGTTGAAACAAGTTCAGGGTAGTCAATTACTCCTACTGTTGCAGGAATGAAAAACAACGTTAATACGCCAATTAAAAAACCAGCTCCATCTTGAATGTATTCTACTTTAATTATTTTAAAATGGAGTGAAAGTGCTAATAATAACAAACCAATTACACTTCCTGGAAGAGGTACATGTAGTAAAGCAACAATACCGACGCCCATGTAATAAAAGATATTGAGTATCCCGATCTGAACAATAATTCGAACAACTCTCTTTAACATCGCAACAAAATTCTCGTTCAACATTTCGCCACATTTCACCCCCCCATTACGTCCATTCTACAACTGCAGGAATTTTCTGTCTATTATAATTTTAGAAAAACAATAGAAAAAAGGATTACTTCAAGACTTTCCTATTGGGTACTTACTTAAGAAGCTACTCTGACAAACATATTGCTGGACATTCATTTAAAAAAAGCACTTCCTAAGTGATTTTAAACAAATAGGAAGTGCTTGTTTATTAATTTATTTTTTTGGGTGTTTCATATCATATGCTTTCCAATTAGAATTTGAACTTTCTTTTATCAGATACAGGTTATCATAAAAACCATTGTGTGAAGATACCATACTGTCGAAAGGTTTGCGATATTGAGAAATAAGGAGGTATTCACTTCCTTTAAAACGATAATATTCTACAGTAGGTTTTTTCACGTATTCATTTTCTACCCAAGAATCAATAAAGATCGTGTTTGGATTTGCCGCAATGTTATCGGTGCCTCTAAATATATATTTGTTTTCCAAAGGCATCATATCTTCTTTCATGTATTTATTAATATATTCAGGTGTGAATCCAGGAGATAAGATATCAATTATTTGAGTCTTTGTGAAGTAATAGGTGTTTCCAAGCCGTATCTTATCTTGCATTCCGATTAGACCATCTACTATTTTCTTAGCTTCAGATAGTTCGAAGTCACTAAAATTCTTAATGTATTGGTTCGAAACATATCCTTCTTTTCCTTCGTAATTGAATAGAGAATAACCATATATATCATGAGAATAGGTCGTAATTTTTGTGCCGTTCTTTAATGAACCTAACTTTGCAAAATTAGTGCCTGGTCCACCTAAAACTTCGACTTCCTTTAAGTTAGTGGAGATAACTCCTGTTGCCACATCGTATAATGGTTTATCTGCATATTGGTAAAAATTAGAAAGATTGTGGTAACCACTTACCGAAGTAGAAGGTTGATTATCTTTCTTGTCATAATAAATATTAGTTTTTGAATTTTTTTTAGGGCTGTTATATTTACCAATTGGATCAAGATTTATCGAAAACGTCTTTACTAACTTTCTGTTTGCATTGTCAATATTTGAATATTCGTCAGGACTAGGTGCGTTGAATACAACGGAAGGTATTCCTTTTTCCAAAGTTATAGAAGTTGCTAAAAATCCACCTAAAGAATGACCGGTAGCAGTAACTTTATATTTTGGATTTACCTGTTCAAATAGTCTTCTCGCATTATCCATTTGAGTATTATACAGTTCCGAAGTAATGTCCGATAGATCTTTAGAGATATTTCCACTGTCAGAAGTACCTCTAAATGCGATTACATATTCTTCAGTTTTTGTATTTTTAAAAACAGCTCCGAAAAAGCCTGTTATATCATCACTTACATAATCATCTAGAATCCATTTTTCTAAATCAGCATATTTGATAAACTCACTTACTTTCATAGAAGGGTAGTAATGTTCTTTTTGAATTTTCTTCCATTCATCCTTAAAATTTTGCAGTGGATCACTTTTAGCATTTATTGCATCAAATTTCATATCTACTAATTTTGTTCTTTTTTCAAATTTGCTTAGGTCTGAGTAAACTAAGGTGCTAAAGAACAATGCTCTTGTTTCTTCTTTTGTTAGATTTTTCGGGCTAAGATTTGGTACAGTTGCTGCTTTTGCCGCTTGTGGATTTACACCACTGAAAATGACTGATAAAACTGTAGTAATGATTAAAAAAAATAAAAAATTTCTTTTCAAAAAAAATCCTCCTATAATGGTTTCGAACAATTATATCACCCCAATACCAGCAAATGAATAATTTTACAGAAGTTAATGTCAATGGAAACCCTCTTTGATACTTAATCAAGTGAAGTATTACGGTGAAGTATTTATCTCGTATGAAAAATTGAAGAAGATAATTGAACGCTATATCGACCACTATAGCAATGAACGTATTTAAACTAAAACTGGCTAGCATAAGTCCAGTAAAATACCGAACTCACACCAGCCAATTAGCCGCATAATAAAAACTCTAACTTTAAGGGGTTACTACCTTTGAGCTACCCTTTTTCTATACATATGATAAAGAAACTGTCTTAAAACTAATCTACAATCAATTTTTTGACACAGCTAAATATACTTTTCTCAAAAAATATTACTCTATAATGCATGCCCGGAACCACCATCAATATTTACAGAAGTTCCTGTCACATAACTAGCAGCATCAGAAACTAAAAAAGTAATGACATTTGCTGCTTCTTGAGTTTCCCCTACACGACCAAGTGGAATTGCTTGACCTACTTTACGAGAATACTCATCCCACGATAGTTCGGGTTCTGCCTCTTTCCACGTCTTCTCTATTTGATCACTACGAATAAGCCCAATACAAACAGAGTTCACACGTATATTATCTTTTCCTAAGTCTTTGCTCATAGCTTTCGTTAATGCCAGACCTGCCGCACGACTTACAGTACTAGGGAGTGAGCTTGCCGGTGGTGTTTTAGCCATTACCGCAGTCACATTAACTATTGCACCGCCACCAACCTTACGCAAATGAGGTACAGCATATTTTGAACAATTGACAGCACCAAACACTTTTAAATCTACATCAGCCTGCCATAGCTCACTACTAACCGATTCAAATGAATTAGCTGAAGCTGTGCCTGCATTATTAATAAGAATATCAAGGCGACCAAAATGCTCTACTGCTCGTTCTATTAAGTACTTACAATCTTTTTCTTTTGTAATATCAGTTGGTACAATTAAAACGTCCTCGCCTGTTTCATTTTTAATACAGCCAGCAGCCACTTGAAGCTGCTTTTCACCACGAGCACAAAGTACGACCTTCGCGCCCTCTTTCACAAGCTCCATTGCTGTATAATAGCCAATTCCCTTACTTGAACCTGTAATAACTGCTACTTTCCCCTTTAAGCCTAGTTCCATTTTTTATCACCCCAGTTTTTTTGATCAACTTCCCTTGTTTCAAAGACATCGTTATCATTTCCGGACATCTAGCATTCAATTACTAGATTTTTAAGTCTATCCGGTATGTAATATGTTCCTAACCGAACTGTATTTTTAGAATATTCATTCGATATAATTACTTTATCAAAATTACATGTAATATACAAAAAAACGGCTACAAAGCAAATGCTTTATAACCGTTTTCATAAACTTTATTATTTTTTTGCTACAATATGGATTGGGTTGCCAAGTAATACTTCAGCAGCTTCCATTGTAATTTCACCTAATGTTGGGTGAGCATGGATTGTTAACGCGATATCTTCAGCAGTCATACCGCCTTCAATAGCTAAGCCCATTTCAGCGATCATATCAGATGCACCAGCACCTACGATTTGAGCACCAATTAATAAGCCATCTTCTTTACGCGCAACAAGTTTCACGAAACCTTCTGTTTGGTTTAATGCAAGTGCACGACCATTTGCTGCAAATGGGAATTTCGCTGCAGTGTACTCGATGCCTTCAGCTTTCGCTTCATCTTCGTTATAACCAACTGTTGCCATCTCTGGATCTGTGAAGCATACAGCAGGAATAGCTAAATAATCAACGATTGATTTTTCACCAGCGATTGCTTCAGCAGCAACTTTACCTTCGTAAGATGCTTTATGAGCAAGCTGAGGACCAGCTACAATATCACCAATTGCATAGATGTTTGGAATATTTGTACGGCACTGTTTGTCAACATTGATAAGACCACGTTCACCGAATTCAACACCGATTTCAGCAAGGCCCATTTCATCTGTATTTGGACGACGACCTACAGTTACTAATACGTAGTCAGCTTCAACTTTTTTCTCTTCTCCGCCAACTTCATATGTTACTACTACGCCGTTTTCTGTTTCTTCAACGCCTTTTGCAGATGCGTTTACTTCCATTTCAACGCCTTTCTTTTTAAGGCCTTTTTTCACGATTTGTGTCATTTGTTTTTCGAAGCCAGCTAAGATATCTTTTCCGCCTTCGATAATTGTTACTTGTGAGCCAAGGTTAGCGTAAGCTGAACCTAACTCTGTACCAATATAGCCTCCACCGATAACGACTAATTTACCTGGTACTTCTTGTAAAGAAAGTGCGCCAGTAGAATTTAGTACGCGATTAGAGAATTTAAATGTTGGAATTTCAACTGGGCGAGAACCCGTTGCGATAATTACATTGTTAAATGTGTAAGTTTGAGCAGATTCACCATTGATGATACGCACTGAATGAGCGTCAACGAAATAAGCTTCACCTTGTACAATTTCAACTTTATTACCTTTAAGTAAGCCTTCAACACCGCCAGTTAATTTTTTAACAACGCTGTCTTTAAATGCTTGTGCTTTTGAGAAGTCTAATTTCACATCAGAAGCGATGATACCCATGTCATCTGAATGTTTAGCATGCTCAAAACGGTGACCTACTGAAATTAATGCTTTAGATGGGATACAACCTACGTTTAAGCACACACCACCAAGTACATTTTTTTCAACGATTGTTACTTTTTGGCCAGTTTGAGCTGCACGAATTGCTGCTACATATCCTCCAGGACCTGAACCAATGACAAGAGTATCTGTTTCGATTGGAAAATCTCCTACTACCATTTTTGTTACGCCTCCATTAATAATAATTCTGGTTCACTTAACAAACGCTTTAAGTGATTTAAAGCATTTTGCGCAGTGGCTCCATCAATCATACGATGATCAAAGCTCAATGATAATGCTAACACAGGTGCGGCTACAATTTCACCATTTTTTATTACAGGTTTTTCTGAAATTCGACCAATACCTAGAATCGCTACTTCAGGATGATTAATTACCGGAGTAAACCACTGTCCCCCTGCAGAGCCGATATTCGTAATCGACATCGAGGCGCCCTTCATTTCATGTGGTGCAAGCTTGCTTTCACGAGCTTTAGTCGCTAATTCATTAATTTCATTTGATACTGCAAAAACAGATTTACGATCAGCGTGCTTAATAACTGGTACTAGCAAGCCTTTTTCTGTATCTGCTGCAATACCAATATTGTAATAATGCTTCTGAATAATTTCTTGTGTTGCATCATCTAATGAGCGGTTAAATTCTGGGAATTCGCGTAAAGTTGAAATTAGCGCTTTAACTACATATGGTAAGTACGTTAATTTAACACCTTTTTCAGCAGCGATATCTTTGAATTTTTTGCGATGTGCTACTAGAGCTGTTACATCGACTTCATCCATTAGTGTAACATGTGGAGCCGTTTGTTTCGAGTGAACCATCGCTTTTGCAATCGCTTTTCGAATGCCCGACATTTTCTCACGTGTTTCTGGGAAATCACCTTCAAGGACTACTGGTGCTACTTGTGTAGTGGTTTCTTGCTGCACAGCTTCTTCATTAGCTACTGGTGCTGCTGCTTCAACCTCTACAACGCCTCCACCTTTTAGGAAATTTTCAATATCTTGTTTTAAAATACGACCATTTTTGCCAGTACCATTAACTTCACGAATATTCACATCATTGTCTCGTGCAAATTTACGTACTGAAGGCATTGCAATGATACGCTTATTATCTTCAGTTACCGCAACAGCTTCAGTCTTTTCAGGAGTTTTCTCTGGAGCCTGCTCAACTTCAACAGGTGCCTTTGCTACTTCCTTACCATACTCAGCTGTCGCTTGAACTTGAGCCTCTGTTTTCGCTTCAGCATGGTCATCACCTTTTAGCTTTAAATCTTCATATCCAGGTGCATCAAGGCGGATTAAGACATCACCAACAACCGCTACTGTGCCTTCTCCTACTAAAACTTCCTCTACTGTCCCTTCAACTGGAGACGGAATCTCTACTACTGCTTTATCATTTTGTACTTCACAAAGAATATCGTCTTCTTTTACTGTATCTCCAGCTTTAACGAACCACTTAACGATTTCGCCTTCGTGAATACCCTCGCCAATATCCGGTAATCTAAATTCAAATGCCATGTGTACCCATCCTTTCTATTTGCTGTCCTTCAAGTTTAGAAGTTACATTAGAATGTTAAAACTTTTTTTGCTGTTTCCATTACATCTTTATAGTTCGGTAACCAAACACCTTCAGCTTGTGGGAATGGGTACACAGTATCTGGTGCAGCTACACGAAGTACAGGTGCTTCTAAACTTAAAATCGCGCGCTCTGTAATTTCAGCCACTACGTTTGCAGCAATACCTGCTTGTTTTTGAGCCTCTTGTACAACGATTGCACGACCTGTTTTTTCAACGGACGCAATAATTGTCTCAATATCAATTGGTTGGATTGTACGTAAATCAATTACTTCTACAGAGTGACCTTCTTTTTCTAGCTCCTCTGCTGCCTTTAAGCTTTCGTGAACCATTAAACCGTAGGCAATAATTGTTAAATCTTTACCTTCACGTTTTACATCCGCCTTACCTAGTGGAATTTCGTATGCTTCCTCAGGTACCTCTTCACGGAATGAACGATATAATTTTAAATGCTCTAAGAAAATGACTGGATTATCATTTCGAATAGATGAAATAAGTAAACCTTTAGCATCGTATGGAGTTGATGGAACAACAACCGTTAACCCTGGCTGTGCTGTCATTAAGCTTTCTAAGCTATCAGAGTGCATTTCAGGTGTATGCACGCCTCCACCAAACGGAGAACGGATTGTTACTGGTGCATTA
The DNA here is from genome assembly GCF_042674095.1 of Lysinibacillus sp. NPDC056959. Taxonomy (NCBI): domain Bacteria; kingdom Bacillati; phylum Bacillota; class Bacilli; order Caryophanales; family Bacillaceae; genus Lysinibacillus; species Lysinibacillus sp. NPDC056959. The sequence goes on from NZ_JBHURE010000001.1 coordinate 304,257, forward strand.
TAGACACCACCGCTACGATAGCTCATACGTGCTAATTGACCACTGATCGAGTCCATTACTTCATATACGAAACCGAAGAACTGGATTTCAGGAACCGGACGGAAACCTTGTAGAGAAAGACCGACTGCTAAGCCACCAATACCTGATTCTGCTAACGGTGTATCGAATACACGGTCAACCCCAAATTCTTTTTGTAGGCCCTCAGTTGCGCGGAATACCCCACCGTTGACACCTACATCTTCCCCGAATACAAGAACGTTTTCATCATTCTTTAATTCTGTGCGAAGTGCATCTGTAATTGCTTGAATCATCGTCATTTGTGCCATAGGTTATTTCGACTCCTTCTCTTTGTAGATTTCATACTGTTCTTTTAAATTAGATGGCATTTCGCCTTTGTACATGTTTTCCATTAACTCTGTTACTTTTTGTTTTGGAGCAGCATCGGCTTTTTTGATCGCTTCTTTAATTTCTTCTTTTGCACGCTCAATAACAGCCTCTTCTTTTTGCTCATCCCACAGACCTTTTGCTTCTAAGTATTTACGGAAGCGTACAAGAGGGTCTTTTTGTGCCCATTCATTATCTGTATCTGATGTACGGTAACGCGTTGGGTCATCCCCTGCCATTGTATGAGGACCATAGCGATAGCACATTGTTTCAATTAATGTTGGACCTTCGCCATTTACTGCACGCTCACGTGCATCACGTGTTGCTACGTAAACTGCTAGCGCATCCATTCCATCTACTAAAATACTTGGTAAGCCTGCTGCTACACCTTTTTGAGCGATTGTTTTTGCAGCAGTTTGTAATTCGCGAGGTGTTGAAATGGCGAATTGGTTATTTTGTACAATGAAGATTGCTGGTGACTTAAATGCACCTGCAAAGTTAATGCCTTCATAGAAATCCCCTTGTGATGAACCACCATCACCTGTATAAGTTACTGCCACTGCCTTTTTACCACGTTTTTGAATACCAAGAGCTACACCTGCTGCTTGAATATATTGTGCACCGATAATAATTTGAGGTGCTAATACGTTTACGCCCTCAGGAACTTGGTTCCCCGCAAAATGACCGCGTGAGAATAAAAACGCTTTATCTAAAGGTAAACCGTGCCATACGATTTGTGGTACATCACGGTAACCCGGTAAAATCCAATCTTCTTTTTCTAATGCAAAGTGTGACGCAAGTTGTGAAGCTTCTTGCCCAGCAGTTGGTGCATAGAAGCCTAAGCGACCTTGACGGTTAAGAGAGATAGATCGTTGGTCTAAAATACGTGTATAAACCATACGCGTCATTAACTCAACTAGTTCCTCATCAGATAGCTTCGGGTCTGCCTCTTCATTTATAATTTCGCCTTCTTCATTCAAAATTTGAAACATTTCAAACTTATCTTCGATTTCAGTTAGCGTTTGTTTAGCATCAAAAATATTATTGTTTTTCTTGCTCATTTGTCACATCTCCCTTTCAGCTGTATTAAAATAAATCACCGTTTCAACTAGTACAACTTATTCTTTGCACTCAGTATACTGAATAAAATACTGTCGGTCAATCATATATTACGCGTACAAACAAAGATTTTTTCTAACATAACAATTAAACAACTCTGTTTCATGCTGTACCACTAATTAATATTTTCTGTATTATAACAACACATTAAAGGTACTCAATTATTACGTTCTCCTACATGATTACCAATAGTAGAATGCCCAGTTTCAGACAATCTAATAGCTATTAAAAAATTTTTTAAGTATATTCAAATAAGGTTTTTTTCATGTGATTGTTTTAAGACGTGATGTATACTTATAAGCAAGACACTACAAAGTCGAAAGGAAGATTCATATATGATTTTAATGGATGATATTATTCGCGAAGGTCATCCGACTTTACGCACAAAAGCCGAGGAGGTAAAATTCCCTTTAACTGATGAAGTAAAACAACTCGCAGAAGACATGCTTCAATATTTAATAAACAGCCAAGATCCCGAAATGGCAGATAAATATAACCTACGTAGCGGCATTGGATTAGCTGCCAATCAAATAAATAGCCTCCATCGAATGTTTGCCCTCCATTTAACAGATGAGAATGGCGAACAATTAAGTTTTGTAGCAATCAACCCAAAAATCGTTAGTCACTCAGTAGAAAACACGTACCTTGCAACAGGCGAGGGCTGCCTTTCTGTAGATCGCAATGTTCCAGGCTATGTACCACGTCATGCTCGTGTTACAGTTAAATTTAAAACCATTGATGGTGAGGAGAAAAAAATGCGCCTTAAAGGAATGCCTGCTATAGCCTTCCAACACGAATTAGACCACCTTAACGGCGTTATGTTTTACGACCGCATCAATGAAAAAAATCCATTTACGGAAATTCCAGATTCTACACCATATGAGCGCGATTAGGCGCACGAAAAAGAAAGCAAACCCCTGCAGTTTTTTTAAACTGGGGGTTTACTTTTTTCTTGCCTCGTTATGAAATTCATCTGATACTTTAACTTCGGGATCAGTCTAACATCCACCTGAGGCTTAAGCCATTACGATTCCTCGTTCTAAACGCTCATTAATTTTTTCCAATAATGCTGGGAGCTCTTTTATCGTTCGAATCGTATAATGCGCACCTGTTTCTTTAAATATTCTTGTTGTTTTTTCAATAGCAAATTGCTGCTCTTCTTCAGATAAAGCCATATACTCTTCTTCAGATAACCCCATTTCAGAGCTTCCAATAATAACACCAACAGCCCATACACCTGCATTTAGAGCTTCTTGAATATCTGAAGTTGTATCACCAATCTTCACCACTTGCTTCGTCGCCTTAATACCCAATGCTTCCATATTTTTAAAAATCATATATGGGTAAGGGCGTCCTTTATCTCCTAATTGAGTAGGCGTTACTAAAAAATCAGGTTCATATCCTTTAGCCGCTGCATGCGAAGTCACTACCTCCATCATCGAGTCTGTATATCCCGTCGTAGAACCGATCCGAATACCCTCTTCTTTTAATTGTTGTATCGTTTCTGTCACATACTGAATCGGATCCGTGTAAGTCGCTAAAGATTCCATTAACTTTGATTCAAACTGCATATATAAAGCGTGGACATCCTCTTCCGTAAAATCTCGTCCATACTTTTCGTTCCATGCCTCACGAATTCTTGGCATTTCAAGCATTGTACGAATATGATCTATTTTCAACATGCCCATCGGTTTACGTGCTTCCTCTAGCGTAACTTTGATTCCCGCATCTTCAAAAACTGTAAGAAAAACATTCACAGGAGCAAAGCAACCAAAATCAACAGTTGTACCTGCCCAATCTAAAATAATCGCTTCAATCTTCATTTTTTTATCACCACCATATAATTTTCGATAACCTTACACAATGTCTTCATATCATCTTCATGAATATCTCCAATATTGCCAATTCGGAATGTATCCACATCTGTTAGTTTCCCCGGATAAATGACAAATCCTGCTTTTTTCATCGCATTATAGAAATGATCGAAGGAGAACCCTTCATAAGGGAATAAAAACGTCGTAATAATAGGTGATTGTAACCCCTCTGAAATATAAGCGTCAAAACCAAGTGCTTGCAATTGAGTACGAAGTATACGATTATTATTCGCATATCGTTCGTAACGAGCACGTATTCCACCTTCTTCCACAAGTTCCTCTAATGCCTTCGCAAAAGCTGCCACTACATGTGTAGGGGATGTAAAACGCCATTTTCCATCGAGTTTCATCACTTCCCACTGATTATATAAATCTAATGCAACACTTCTAGCTTGCTCTTTACACTTTTCTAATTCCTTCATCTTTGCGATAACAAACCCAAACCCAGGTACCCCTTGGATACATTTATTAGCACTGCTAATTAAATAATCAATCCCTAATGCTTTTAAATCCATCGGTACGCCACCGAAGCTACTCATCGCATCAACGATAAACGTTTTATCCAACCCTTTTACAACGCTTCCTATTTCATGAATAGGATTTAAAATGCCCGTTGTCGTCTCACAATGTACAATAGCAACATGTGTTATTGTTGCATCATTTTCCAACAGCGCTTTCACTTCGAGTGGTGACGGCGGTTCATTATAAGGAACACTATAGACCGCGTGCTGTAGTTTAAGCACTTTTGCCATTTCAACAATGCGTTCACCGTAAGCACCATTTGTGATAATAAGGACTTTATCTTCCTCTCCAACAGCCGTTGTTAACACTGATTCCACAACAAAACTGCCACTTCCCTGCATAAGAACAGTTGCATAATCTGTTTCTGTCACTTGCGCTAACTCTAAAAGCTGCTTACGTATTGTTTGTGTGACACTTTTATAATCATCATCCCAAGTGCAACGATCTTTTAACATCTCTTGTTTTACTGTAGCAGTTGTCGTTAAAGGTCCTGGCGTTAACAATTTATAGTTGTTCATAAAAATTAATATCTCCTTATTTTTGCGCTTCTTTAAAGAAAGCTTGATGTTTTTCTAATAGATCTACCGTTAATATCGTATCCCACTTCTTCAAATATTTAGGTACATGCTCATCATTTACTTGCTCACCTTCATAAAGAGCTACAGGATATTGCTTCAATAAATCAGGGCGGGCCTCCGTTGCGATTACTTTGGCTATTTCACGCGCTAACGCTTCATCCCCCTCTTTATCTACTACAGCCACTGATTCTGTTAATGTAAAGTTACCTTCTATTGGATCGATATAATCAATCGGTAGCCCTTCTTTTTTAGCATTGATAGCCTGAATACGCAGACCAAACCCTACAGCCACTTCGCCCGTTTTTACTTTTTTAATAGGCCCAGAGCCTGAACTTTCGATATGCGGTCCAGCATTTTTGATTAAATCAGCTAATATTTGTTTGCCCTCTTTTTCTCCATACTCATTAATAATGGCCTGCACTAACAACCAAGCTGTTGACGAGTCATGAATATTAGGAAACGACAATAAATCTTTATAGGCGGGGTTTGTTAAATCCTTAACAGAGGTTGGAACTGGCAAATCTTTTTGTTTTAATAAATCCGTATTAATAAAAATCGAGCCGATATTCCCTAAAATCGGTAATGCAAATGTAGAACCATCATCTAAAGGCTTTAAATCAGAAGATAAATCTACAAACATAGACTTGGACTTTTGCGCACTTTCAATAAAATAAGAAGCCGTTGTTACGACATCCGCCTCAATGTCTTTCCCCTCCGCCATTATTTTCCCGCCCAGTTCAGACGTTCCGAATGATTGGATTATATATTTACCTTTATACCCCTTGTTATCTAATGTTGCTTCCATGACGTCAATCGCTTCATCATCCGCATTTGAATAAATAATGACTTGATCTTTCGAACCCGCTTCCGCTCCTCCACATGCTGCCAAAACAATCGCTGAGCTAACTGTACCTAACATCATTACTGTTGATTTTTTCATCTTTATGCTCCTTTGTTTTTTCTTTAGGTATTGCTATATAATCACAACCTAATTTCACAATGAGGTTTGTACATAAAATAAAAATCGATAGAACAAAAATGTCTGTATACTTCGCGAAATGTTGAAGTTCTTTTATACGTGTCGATACAAGCATCGTTTTCGTGCTAACAAGGAAAATTACCCCGCTAACAGTCACCATGGCATTTAAAAAATAATAGCTAAACATTTGATAAATCGTAGGTCTAATATTCGGTAAAATAACGCGAATAACCGTTTTCAACCACGAATCTTTTAATAGCTCTGCTGTTACTTCCCATGTCGGATCCATTTTTTGCAATGAATTTTTCGCCATTAAATATGGTGTTGTAAAGAAGTGAACGACATTACACGCAATAATGATGAGGAATGTCCCTTTTAAGGAACTCCCATTAAAGAAGAACAAGTAAGAAAGACCAAGTACCATGCCTGGCACAGTATTCGTAACCATTGAAGCAAAATCTATGCTTTTCCTTCCTTTAAGCGGTGTTCGTACATTTAATAGAGCGGATACAAACGCTACAGCCACACCTAAAACAGCTGCCAAAACAGCCACTATTAGCGAGTTCATATAGACTTGCTTCAAGCCCTGTTCAGCTAGTACGTTTTTCACATGCTCAAATGTAAAGCTGAAATCATATGGGTAACCTTTCGTAAAAGGTACTATAAATATTGTTGAAAACATGATTAATACCGCACCTACACAAACAAACGAGAAAACAGTAAACATTACATCACGGAAACGATGGACAACGAGGTCACTTTTAGAAACTTGCTTATACTGAAAATTAAATCGTTCCAAAATCGTTAACATAACAACTCCAAGCACTGCAGGTACTAACATTAAAATCGAAATCACTGCACCTCTCTCGAAATGTACAATGGAACCAAGCATCGCTTGATATAGCTCAGTTGCAATAACTTTGTAGCTACCACCAACTGACGCTGGTATCCCGAAATCTGTAAAACTTAACACAAACGATAGTATGAATGCCCCACCAATCGTCCCTTGCATCGGACGAAATACTGTATGATAAAATCTTCGGTATGGTCGATCATGCATCAGCATGGAAACTAGCAGAAACCTTTTATCAATATATTGCATAGAATTTTGCATTAATATAAAGGCAACGGGCAATGTATACAGCACATAACCAATTAATAAACCGTTAAATCCATAGACTGTAAACAAGGGCTGACCAAGTATCTTCGTAATAATCCCTTGATTGCCAAAGGTATAAATCAGTACAAATCCATATGTTATGGTCGGTAATAGCATTGGTAATGTAATACCCACTTGGACAAGCTTTTTCGTAAAGCGATGCATCGTTGTAAAATGAACAGCATAGGCCAATAAAAAAGCCAAAATGGTCGTGATCAAAGCTGCTATTAAAGAGACTTGAAAACTATTGAAAAACGCATCACGAATCTCCCCATTTTGCAATGTTTCCACATAGTTTTGAATGGTGATGGCCTTCCCCTTTTTTAAAGATTGCCAAAACATATACAGTAACGGAACAATTAAAAAGAAAACAAAAAAGAAAATAATCGGAAGAAAAATCAATTTCATTATTTTATTTGTTTTAAGCATACGATTCTCCAAATAGCTGATAAATGTTATGACGTTTTATATGAAGCTGTCTTAATATAAAATCTTCAACAAATTGGTTTTCTGGTGTATTTACTATTTCTTGCGGCGTTCCAAATTGCGAAACAGTTCCCTCATTAATAATTAGCACTTTATCTGATAGCGTAAGAGCTTCCTCTGGATCGTGCGTGACAATGATTGTCGTTAAATTAAATTGGCGAGCAATGGATTGAATCCGTTCTTTAATCGATTCCTTTATCACGCCATCTAGCGCACTTAACGGTTCATCCAACAATAAAATTTTAGGCTGCATCACAAGTGTTCTAGCTATAGAGACACGCTGTTTTTGCCCGCCTGATAACTCATGAATCTTTTTATGTAAATGTGGGGTCAGTTCTAAAAAGTCTATATATTCCTGAACCTCTTTTTTTAACATTCCTTCTTTTTTATTTTTCAAACCATAGACGATGTTGTCATAAGCATTTAAATGAGGAAACAACGCAAAGTCCTGAAAAACAATATTAAACCCTCGATCTTGCATAGATTGTTTCGATATATCTTGTCCGTTGTAAAAAAGCTGTCCATTCGTTTGTTGAGTAAGACCTAGAATAATATTGAGTAAAGTTGTTTTTCCACAACCACTCGGCCCTAGTAACGAAACTATTTCACCCGATTGAATGTTTAAATTTATATTCATCAAAACTTTTTTATTTTTATAGTTTTTCGAGATATTTTTTAGTTCTAACAAATTGGTCACCTCTCTTTAGTTCTTAACCTCAGTATAGGGACAATTTGTAAAGGGAATTGCGGATTTATGTAAATATTGAGTAAATATAGACCAATTGTTGACAAAGTTACGATCATTTTGATTATCATTTAATAGAGGTGATGTGCAATGTATACAATAGAAAGGCAACAGCATATTTTGCAATTTGTCCGAAAACATAAGGTAGTAAAATTAGTAACGCTAACAAAAGAGTTTAATGTATCAATGGAAACAATACGTCGTGATATTCATCAGCTTGTGCAAGATAAGAAAATGGAGAAGTTTTATGGTGGTGTTAAATATATTGAACCTGCCGAGGGATTGATGGATAACCGATTCCATGAACAGCTACCAGAAAAGATCGCAATCGCAAAAGCTTGTGCTTCTTTAGTACAAGATGGGGAGTGTATTTTTTTAGATAGTGGAACGACCACCTATCAAATGACACCTTTTTTATTAGAAAAAGAAAAGTTAACCGTTATTACAAACTCACTTCCCGTAGCCTTTGATTTAATAGGCTCCAATATTGAAGTGATCATTATCGGCGGTAAAGTTCGTCATTCTGAAAAATCTGTAACGTCTAATGCTTTCCTCTTCCGCTTCGATCATTTAAATATTAATAAAGCTTTTATTTGTGCTAGTGGGGTGTCGATTGAAAAAGGAATTTCAGATTTCAATTTAGAAGAGGCTATCACCCGAAAACAAATTATTAATATTTCTCAAACTGTGTATGTAGCAGCTGATTCTTCGAAATTTGACAAAGATGTCGCTATTCAAGTTTGTCCAGCAGATGCGGTAAATATGATTATTACAGATTGTGGACTCTCTAAAGAAACGATCAATCATTTCACGGATAAAGGTGTACAGTTAAAAATAGTAAGTACAAACATAGATACTGAATGAAATTTATGAAACACAAAAGCAACTAGCTGTAGTTAATACCTCCAACTAGTTGCTTCTCTTTAATTTCTTTAGATGATATTTAATTGGCGCATAATTTTAGCAAGGCCATCCTCATCTACATGTTCTGCAATATGGGTAGCAACAGCCTTTACTCTCTCATGCCCATTCCCCATCGCCACACCTGTCCCAACAGCCTGTAGCATTTCTATATCATTCATACCATCTCCAAAAGCAATGGCATCATTTAGTGTCAGCCCCATTTTCTCAAGAACCTTTTCAATACCAGTAGCCTTCGAGCCTCCCTTCGGTAAAATATCACAAGAATAGCGATGCCAGCGTATAAACTGCACGTTCGGAAATGCTTCACGATATAAATGTTCATCTTTTTCTTCCATAAAAATAAGTGTTTGATATACATCGTTCTGCATATAATAAGTTGAGTCTAAATTTGGATACTGGTATTTTAAAGTATTTAAGCTTTCTGCCACCATATCGTTATTTTCAACAGATGCAATCATTTGCTTGTCATCTAAAAATACTACAGGTTCGTTCCGTTCTTCACCAAAGGCAATGATTTTGGCTAGCTCGTCTTTCTCAACACCATTTGTATAGACAACCTCACCACGATAAACAACATATTGCCCATTAAATGTCACATACGTATTAATATCCAACTCTTCTAGTAAGGTCTGAATCATAAAAGGCGCACGGCCAGTTGCAATCGCTAGCTCATAGCCATTTCGACGAGCCTCAAAAAGCGCTTCTTTCGCTGAAGCAGGTAATATTTTCTCACTATTATAAAGCGTACCATCTACATCAAAAAATAATATTTTCTTCATCTTATAGTCCCCTTCATTATGTATTATTCTGCAAAGGCCAACGACTTTACAGAGGTATGATTTTTCATTATAATGATCCTAAGGAGTGATGTGCCATGCTGAAGAAACTCAAACGCAAATTGTTGAAGCAACTTCGCGGCATACTCGGAAAAAAATCAATTGCCTAACATTTGCCCTTCATTATTTGAAGGGCTTTTCTTTATTTTAGAGTAACTGCGTGATAATATAAAGGAAATGCATTTATTTGGCTATGTGCAACCACTGTCTCATTGCTTTATTCAATTGCAACTTGTTGTAATTACGTCTGGATTAAAACACTGAGATACAAGAACTTCAAACGCCTAATTTCGCCATTAGTATACTAGAAATTCGTTGTTTTTTCTTGTAGTACGTGCGTGGTATTAGTCAAAGCTGCAAAAAAATGTACGCAATAAAAGGAGAGCAAACTATGATTTACAAAGTTTATTACCAACAAAAAGCAAATGAAATTCCAGTTCGCGAAAATACTAAAAGTCTATACCTTGAAGCTGCTTCAGACCGCGAAGTACGTGAAAAGCTAAAAGACCGAAACTACAACATCGAGTTCATCCAACTGCTTGAAGGTAACTATTTAGCTTACGAACAAGCAAGTCCGAACTTCGTCTTAGAGGAAATTTAACAAACATGAAGTTTGTTAAAAATGACCAAGCAGCTGTTTTCGCGCTCGGCGGACTGGGCGAAATCGGCAAAAACACTTACGGTGTTCAATTTCAAGATGAAATCATTTTAATTGATGCCGGCATTAAATTCCCAGAAGACGACTTACTCGGTATTGACTATGTTATTCCGGACTATACGTATTTAGTACGCAACGTCGACAAGATTAAAGGATTATTCATTACCCATGGACATGAAGACCATATTGGTGGTATCCCCTACTTATTACGTCAAGTAAATGTCCCTGTCTACGGTGGTAAGCTTGCACTTGGCTTACTTCGCAATAAGTTAGACGAGCATGGCTTACTACGTACTACAAAGCTAATCGAAATTAAAGAAGAAGATGTTATTAAGTTCAGAAAAACATCTGTTAGCTTCTTTAGAACAACACATAGTATTCCAGATGCTTACGGGATTGTTGTAAAAACACCACCAGGTAACATCGTGCATACAGGTGACTTTAAATTTGATTTTACACCTGTAGGCGAGCCAGCCAACTTAACAAAAATGGCTGAAATCGGACGCGACGGAGTACTATGCTTACTTTCAGATAGTACAAATGCAGAAAAGCCGAATTTCACTATGTCAGAGCGTACAGTTGGAAAAAGTATCGACGAAATTTTCCGTAAGGTTGATAGTCGTATCATTTTTGCAACTTTCGCATCCAACATTCACCGTTTACAGCAAGCAACAGATGCTGCTATAAAATACGGAAGAAAAATTGCTGTCTTCGGACGTTCGATGGACAATGCCATTACAATCGGTCGTGAACTAGGCTATATTAATGCACCAAAGGATACATTTATTGATGCCCAAAGCATTAATCGTCTTCCTGCCAATGAAGTAATGATATTATGCACAGGCTCTCAAGGTGAACCGATGGCAGCCCTTTCTCGTATAGCAAATGGCACACATCGTCAAATCCAAATCCAGCCTGGTGACACAGTTGTCTTCTCTTCTTCGCCAGTACCAGGAAATACGGTAAGTGTAAACAAAATTATCAACTTACTTTTCCGTGCAGGTGCAGAAGTTATTCATGGTGCACTTAATAATATCCATACGTCTGGTCACGGTTCTCAAGAGGAACAAAAACTAATGCTACGCTTAATGAAACCTAAATTCTTTATGCCAATTCACGGTGAATTCCGTATGTTGAAAATGCATACTCATCTAGCAGAAGATTGTGATGTTCCACTTGAAAATACATTTGTTATGGAGAATGGTGACGTGCTAGCATTAAGTGCCAACGAAGCACATGTAGCAGGTCGCATCCCTTCAGGAGACGTTTATATTGATGGCAATGGTATTGGAGATATCGGCAATATCGTCTTACGTGATCGACGCATCCTTTCAGAAGAAGGTTTAGTGATCGTTGTTGTAAGTGTGGATATGGAAAATCAAAAAATCGTTTCTGGCCCAGACATTATTTCACGAGGCTTTGTTTACATGCGCGAGTCAGGTACGATGATTAATGAAGCACAAAAAATGCTAAACCGTCACCTGAACGAAACAATTCAAAGCAAAACTCCTCAATGGACTGAGCTGAAAAATGAAATTACTGACGTATTAGGACCATATTTATTTGAAAAAACAAAACGTCGACCTATGATTTTACCAATTATTATGGAGGTTTAACCTCCTCACAAAAAACTACGCAAATTTGCGTAGTTTTTTTTTCATTTTTCTGAAACCTCTTTGCTATTTTTTCGTATATAGTAATAACAACTTTAAAGTCACGTAGTGCTATTAGTAACACCGCAAGCAATTCTACTCCCTAGTCTATTACATAATTGCCACTAACACTTCAATTTTTCGTACGACCACTTAATTTCAATAAAATAGGATTGTTCACCCTTTAGAGTGACCAATCCTATTCCATGCTTAAATATTAAAGTATTTAGCTATTACATAAGCAACCCATCTATGGTCTGGCTGCAAGCGTATATTTTCAATCAAACCTTTTAATATCGGTTTACTATAGGTTGTATTTTCTACTTGAAGTTTTAATAATTCAAGAGACTCGCGTTCTATAGAGTCTTCTAATCCGTCTAGATGTTGTTCGATTAATTCTAGTAAAGATTCCTGTGAGACTTCTTCATTACAAGGTTTTGCTGTCAATTGAATAAGCTCTTCGGTTATAAACGGAATCGTCGTATGCCGTGCAATAATTTCCGTCTTTTCAGCTAGAGATTTAGCCAATAGCTCTAAATCGAGTGGTATATCAGAAAAAATAAAAAGTTCTGAATAACTTTTCATAAATCCTTTAATACAATATACGACATCATATTTTGTCTCGTGGAGTTCATCTTGATATAGCTGCTCCAACATATAAATAATTGTCTTAGATATATCCGCATCATAAGCCATTATTTTCTGAAACAACTCGTTTTTTGCAAGAAGTACTTTCTCATTAAAAAACACACGGGCAGATGCAGCATTTTTTTTAAATGCTTGAAAAACACTTTTGTAAAACTCAACTAAAATGATGTCTTTACTAAGTGAACTTCTGACCACTTGGTCAATATCAGTAACAAACTGTTGTAGATAATACTCTACCATGGAAATTAGAAGCTCTTCTTTTGTTTTGAAAGATAAATAAAATGCACCTTTTGAAATTCCACATCGCTCTGTAATTTGCTGTACAGATGTAGCTTCAAAGCCTTGTTCTGAGAATAGCTCCAACGCTTTCTCCATAATAAGTTGCTTTTTTAACATACTTTTAAATCTCTCCTAATGTATTTCGTTGACAAATGACCGATTAGTCATTAGTATAAATAACTGAATCAAGTTAGTCAATAAAGGGTAGGTGTGAAGGTGAAAGGTTTAGTTAATTTCGTATTGAAAAACAAATTGGCAGTGTGGTTATTAACAATTATCATCACTGTCTCTGGTATTTATTCAGGTACAAAAATGAAAATGGAATCCATACCTGATATTTCTATACCATATTTAATTGTAATGGGTGTTTATCCTGGCGCAACACCTGAACAGGTTATGAATGAGCTTTCCATGCCATTTGAAAAGGCAGTAGAAAGCTTAGAAGATGTAAAGGCTGTTTACTCAAACTCCTCTTCAAACGTAGCACAAGTTCAAGTTGAATACGACTACGGAATTGATATGGATGAGAAAAAACGCCAATTAGAGTCCGCTTTAGAATCTATCAAATTACCTGAAGGTGCTCAAAAGCCGACAGTTATGGCAATTAGCATGAATATGATGCCAGTTGTCGCTTTATCAATTAGTAGCTCTAAGGAAGATATTGTTGATTTAACGTCAACAGTAGAAGACATTTTACTACCTAAAATCGAAAAAATTGATGGCGTTGCTTCAGCAACTATTAACGGCCAGCACATTAATGAAATATCATTTAAATATGATCAAGCGAAAATGGCTGCTCTCGGCTTAACAGAGGATTCTGTCAAGCAAATGATTCAAGCAAGTGATATGTCGCTATCACTTGGTTTATATCAATTTACTGTTGGCGAACAAGCCGTATCAGTAGATGGTAAAGTACAATCTATCGATCAGTTAAAAGACTTATTGATCCCAGTTACACCTTCAGCTACAAATCCTTCACCATTCGTTCGCTTAGGCGATATTGCAACGATTGAGGTCGAAGGTAAAGTACAATCTGTATCCCGTACAAATGGCGAAGATGCGATTGCGATTCAAATCGTTAAAGCTCAAGATGCAAATACGGTAAAAGTCGTAAATGCAGTGAAAGATTTAATGAAAGACGAAGAAAAATCATTAGACGGCTTAAAAGTGGATATTTCACTTGACCAAGGTAAACCAATTGAAGATTCAGTCTTCACAATGATTGAAAAAGCAGTATTCGGTGGTGCCATTGCCGTATTAATTATTTTACTATTTTTACGTGATTTCAAATCAACAATTATTTCGATTATTTCTATCCCAGTTTCAGTATTCATGGCATTACTACTATTAAACTGGATGGATATCACATTAAACATTATGACTCTCGGTGCGATTACCGTAGCAATTGGTCGTGTCATCGATGACTCCATTGTAGTTGTTGAAAATATTTATCGACGTATCCATTTAAAAGAAGAAAAACTAACAGGTCGTGCTCTTATTCGTGAAGCGACAATTGAAATGTTCAAACCAATCCTTTCTTCTACATTAGTAACTGTGGCCGTATTCGCCCCACTAATGTTTGTAGGCGGTATGGTTGGGGAATTATTCATGCCGTTTGCGTTAACAATGTCATTTGCGCTAGGCGCTTCATTAATAGTGGCGATTACAATCGTTCCAGCTTTATCTCACTTCCTATTCCGTAAAAAAATATACGGTGAGAAAAAAGAAAGTCAACATAAAGAAGTTGGTAAACTAGCTCTTTGGTATAGAGGTGTATTAGCGAAAGCATTAAACCATAAAATCATTACATCAGTTATTGCGATTGTTTTGCTTGTTGGTTCTCTTGCTTTAACACCACTTATCGGCTTCAGCTTCATGGGCTCTCAAGAAGAAAAGGTTATGTACTTAACGTATACTCCTGCTACAGGCGAGCTAATGAAAGATTCAGAAGCAAATGTCGCAAAAGTAGAAAAAGAATTAATGAAACGCAAAGACGTAGATATTTTGCAAGTTTCTATCAATGACCCTAAACATGTTGATCCTTCAGCAATGATGATGGGTGGCGGTGCTGGCGGTGCCTTAATGTACCTCATCTTGGATCCAGATATGAAGGACTTCCCTAAAGCACGTGAAGAAGTAGAAGACTATGTAACGAACATCGGTCAATCAGGTGAATGGAAATCTCAAAACTTCTCATCAATGTCAGGATCTTCAAATGAAGTGAGTTACACATTATATAGTGAAAATCTAGATAAGCTTCGCAAAGCCGTGAAACAAGTGGAAGGCGCATTAAAAGAAGTTGATGGATTAGAAGAAATTAAGTCTGATAATGAAGATCCATTTGTTGAACATACCTTAAAAGTAGATCAAAAGAATGTTCTACAATACGGTTTAACTACTGCTCAAATTGTAATGGCTTTAAATGAAAATACATCGCCTGAAGTTTTAACTAAAGTTCAGTATGATGGTGAAGATATCGATGTTATTGTACAACGTGAAGAAAAAGCTGCAGCTAAATCAATTGATGATGTATTAGCTACTAAAATCCAAACAGCTTTAGGCACAACAATGACAATCGGTGAGTTAGTAAAAGTAGAAGAAGGCACTACGTTAAACACATTATCTCGCTCAAAAGGTGAATATTTCGCAAAAGTTTCTGGTACGCTTATCGGTGACGATATTTCAAAAGCAACTTCTGCTGCTGATAAAGAAATCGATAAATTAGATTTACCTAAAGGTGTAACGACTGGCGTTGCAGGTGTTGCTGCAGATATGCAAGAAACATTCACACAACTTGGAATTGCTATGTTAGCTGCAATCGCGATCGTTTACTTCATTCTAGTAGTAACATTCGGTGAAGGTTTAGCACCATTCGCTATTCTGTTCTCACTACCATTTGCAGTAATTGGTGCATTTGTCGGCTTGTACGTCACAAATCAAACTATTTCTGTTTCTGTTATGATGGGACTATTAATGCTAATAGGTATCGTTGTAACAAACGCCATCGTATTAGTAGACCGCATTATCCATATGGAACGTGACGGACTTGCTATGCGCGAGGCTATTTTAGAGGCAGGGGCAACTCGTTTACGTCCAATCTTAATGACTGCTATCGCAACAATCGGTGCGATGATTCCAATGGCAATCGGTAATGGTGGCAGCGGCTTAATTTCAAAAGACCTGGCGATTACCGTAATTGGTGGTTTACTATCTTCAACATTATTAACATTAGTAGTTGTACCAATCGTGTATGAAATGCTATCTAAAATGTTAAAGAAAAACCGAAAAGATATGGAAGAAAATTAATAAATAAATGTAAAATGGGCTCTCCTTTAAAGGGGGGCCCTTTTTTCTATATTTTGAAGAAACCTTTTGGCTATAACCCATTGCATAACGTGGGGTTGATTTCCGTTACAGCTGAGCGCTTCGTTGCTGACGCTTCGCTTTCGCACAGAGCAGAGCTTCCTGAGGGCGTCGGGGCAACAGGATGTTGGTCACGAAGGCGTTATCACAGGACGTGATGCTTTTAGCCTTCGTTCCTCTACCCGCTTCGTTCCAGGGTCTCGGGCCAACAGATGTCTTTTGCGCGAAAGCGTGAGTGCAACGTAGCGGCAGCAGCAGGTTTTGTTTGTGCGAAAGCGCAGCGACAGCAGCAGCAGGTTTTGTTTGTGCGAAAGCGCAGCGACAGCAGCAGCAGGTTTTGTTTGTGCGAAAGCGCAGCGACAGCAGCAGCAGGTTTTGTTTG